>CAIODU010000031.1 GCA_903857165.1 uncultured Methylococcaceae bacterium
GGAAATGCAAGCCGCGAACGGCGGAAGCACTTTTCGAGGCCATAAGGAGTGCCATCGCAACGGTAACTGAGGATGATGTGATTGGATATGTAAATCACGCCGCAGAGTATTTATAAGTAACTAATAGATATTAAAAACGCTATAACCATCGAATCAACTCAATGAAAACTGTATCCGTTTTGTTAATATTTCTGGGTATTCTCGGATTTTCTGTGTCAGGCTGCACCACGCTACGGGATGCATTCATGGATCGGCCCAATAAATTGGCACCCTTGTCGAGTGACATTCTAGGTTCCACCCCCCGCGATGAGATAGTCCAACGGTTTGGCATGCCCGACGAGATCGACAGGCGATTTTTTGAATCCTTCGACGCGGAGGTTTATTTTTATTATGACCGCGATGACAGTAAAGGCCCGCCTATTCAGTCGCAATTTCTCGCCTGTGAGTTCAGTAAAGGCATTTTGACTGCCTATTCGTATAACGATTCCGACGAATCCACGCAGAAAAGCTTTGACGAAAAAGAGCGCTTCAAATTGTTCAAAGGAAAATCGACCAGGCAAGATGCCGAACGTCTGTTGGGCAAGCCCATCGGCAGGGCCTTGCTCCCCACCACGATTACGGTAGCCGCGTTGGATATGAAGCACGGTGGTGCGCCGTTTCCGCTGGCAAAGATACCCGATGATGCGAAAGAGGCTTGGCAGTATTTCAGTCAGAATGTTGATGATTACCTGCATAAAACCGCCCAACAAACCCTGACGGTTTTCTTTGATACAAAAGGGGTTTTTCTGGGAAGTGCGATGATGCAAGAATTGATTGTCAAAACCCAATAGGGTCAGAAAACCACGCCACGGACAATGCCGTCCAAAACAGTTGCCCTAGCCCTGATGGAAATACTGTTGAATTAAGGATTTTCCGTTCGCCCTGAGCCTGTCGAAGCCTGTCCTGAGCTTGCCGAATGGGGGTGAACGGAAACATCCAATTACTTGGAAGTTAAGCTCTTCATGGTTCGACAGGCTCACCACGAACGGCTTAATTCAACATTATTGAACGAAAAACAAACTCCCGTTGGCTGGTTCCCAAGCTCCAGCGATTCTGTCCTCCAAAATAGGCAGAATTAACGGCTGATCACCGCGCAGTTCACCATACACCAGGGGTGAAGTTTTCATCATTGCCAATGGTCATCGACTCGCCGCTTTGCGCCAGTACAAACAACCTCTGCCGGTAAGCGAAGCGGGCGGCAGCTTCTGGCACGACCATGCCGCCACCGCGCCCATCACCCGGAAACCGGCATATTGCGGACACAGCTTCTTGAACCGCTCTAGGCGCGAGACATGATCCTTGACATCGTCTGCCTTCAGTTCACTTTTGACCTCGACCAACACCGCATCAAGATCATCGCCCACCAGCAGGCCGATTTCCATGGCATCACCGTCACGCTCGGCGTATGCACCGCGAAACACCTGAGGGATCGCTATGCCGCGTTGTTGGAACAAGCGCACGACGGAAGGACGCACCATCTCCTCGACAAACTCGCCCAAGCGCCCTATGGCCGTGGTCACCTCTTTCAACTTGCGGTCGGTTTCTTGCATCTTTCGGTCGGTTTCCTGCATCTTTCGATCAGTGTCCTCTGAACTCAGTGCAAGTTTGCGCAGTATTTCCCAAACTTCTTCTTGTACGGTAGCCATGGCTTACCCCTGTGTTGTTGTCAGGCTAGTATTCCACAACTTTAACGGATGGATGTCCAGACCTTTAGATGCATAGGTCGGGAGTGGCAATTTGCGTCCGATGAAACCGGATGTCTACAAATGAAGTAGGTCGGCATCCCCATGCCGACAGATCCAAAGTCGGCAAAGGGTTGCCGACCTACGGCTAAACAGCCTTGAACCCAACCCCGCAACCAGTGAGAAATATCCGCATGCTTGATAACACGTTTCAGCAGAATATTCAAACCATCAATTATTTGGCCAGCAGTTCTCATTATGAGCTAAAGTGCAGATAAACAACCCGTCATTCCGGCATGGATGCCGGAATCCAGTCACAAGGATGTGAAGCTAGGGGTCGCCACCAAGCCTTTTTCAAACACTTATGCAACCGACATGTCACCGTCCATGGCACTGGATTCCGGCATCCATGCCGGAATGACGGCAATGGAGCCATAATGAGAATTGCTGTTATTTGGCTGGTTCCCAAGCTCCAGTTTGGGAACCCGCATAATTGTTAGAAATTGTTACTTTTATGATGAATTGGCCGAACCCCTTCCTTCGCCTTGCGAAGCCTACCATTGGCCTTATGAAGCATTTCGTTTGTCTTTTGAATAGTCTCCCAAGCCATAGGAAACTTCCCATTGGCCTTGCCAACCCTCTTTTAGGGCTTATGAAGCTTTAAATTTGGCTCATGAACCCTCACCCAAGCCCTGCAAAAGCTTTCGTTTGCCTTATGAACCCTCTCAAAACGTTTAGGTTGCCTCTCCAAAGCCATATAAACGTTGATAAACAGCGTCAGATGGCGGATTGTTTGCATTTTTTAGCCTGAATCAAATAATTTGATTGAACAGTTGAAGAAGGTCGCCCGTTATCTTGAGGTCGTCGCCGACGGCAATGAGGCGGCTTTGATTAGCACCGGCTATGACACATCGCATGAACCGGTGCGCACCAAAGCCAAAACGGAAGCGGGCGGAAGCGTTCAATCCTAGATTGAAGTCGGCAGGGAGAGCCATCCGGTTAAATCAACCCCGCCATTAATGTCCATAGGTCGGGCATGGCCTAGAGGCTGTAAAAGAATTCCAAACCCCCTTCCATGACCCAAAAATACCCCCTGCAGATCAAGCAGAAGCCCGTGGCGACCGGAATGGTTTACGGCGGCATGGGCCGGAATCAATCTCCGCACAGCCAACAAGACCCAAATGACGCCCGCAAACACTGGCTCA
>CAIODU010000032.1 GCA_903857165.1 uncultured Methylococcaceae bacterium
TTAAGTTAAGAAAAATCTCGTCGTTCCGGCAGGGATTGCCGGAACCCAGTTGCCATGGAGGGCAGACTAGATTCACCTCCCTGTGTTCTGGATACCGGCAATCCCTGCCGGTATGACGGCCTAACTTAATGGCAGTGACGCAGGAGCGTGGGAACGATAGCACAAGGTGCTGCCTGCCGGATTTGGTGGGTGACGGAGGTAAGGAAGGAAGCTACTGTGGCAAATTCAACTGAATCAAGTTTATGAAAATTACTATTGAAAATTTTGGTCCCATTCATCACTGTGAATTTGATCTTGAAAAAGACTTTCATCTTATTGTTGGAGAAAATAATGTTGGAAAATCTTATGCCGTAAAAATTATTTATCATATTGTTCAAACTGCCTTGCATTTCAATCAAATAAGCTATTCTGAAATGGATCAAACCATAGTTTTCTTTAGCAGGGGGGTCTCAATTAACCAAGAAAATATAAGCAAAATTATCGAAAATTCAATTATATCGATTTTAAATAAAACATTTGTTAAAGATTTACATGACGCACTTATAAACACTTTTGAAGGTATGAGTGTTTTTTTAAATGAATTTTCTGGTAAAAATACGATTATTAAACTTGATTATGAAAATAGCATAGCAAATCTGGGTGTTGTAGAAAATCAGCTTTCATTGCTAAACTTTACTTTCAAAAGAAAAGTTATTTTAGAGTATGAACAACATGCTGAGTCAAATTATACTAATGCCATAATTATCAATTATCAAAAAAATAATCCACAGTCAAAAGATACGGCTATTTTAAATTTTTTAACTAGCAGTATATGGGGGTTTTACTCGGAGGTTTCTGGGCGGATTTGTAGCATTGATTACATTCCAGCCTCCCGTTCTGGCCTTTATCAAGTACTTAGTGCGTTTGGTCAAATCATAGCTGAACTATCAAAGAGTAGATCATTTCTGACAAGCAAAATAGATTTGCCAGGAATTCCCGATCCTTTAAGTAATTATTTTATAAAACTCGCTAGTATAGACACCAAAAATATAAATGATGAAAATTCAATTCTCGGCAAGATTGCGATACAAATTGAACGGGAAATATTGAAAGGGAAAGTTATTTTTGATTCAAACACTAAGCGGTTAAACTTTTTGCCAGACAATACAAATCTTAAACTTGATCTTTCGACCACTTCATCAATGGTTTCAGAATTATCCCCAATTGTAACGTACTTACGCTATGTTTTGCTACAAGCGCAATGGATACAGGGAACTATAGAGACACAGATAGGCAAAACAGAAAGAAAACCGATAATTATCATAGAAGAACCAGAAACTCATCTTCATCCAAAGATTCAAATTAAATTGGCAGAATTTTTTGCGGCATTGGCAAATGGAGGTGTAAAGATGTTCATAACTTCACATAGCAATTATATATTTAATAAATCAAATAATCTTATTTTGGGAAGCAAAATAAACATTAATAAGATTGAAGCTTTAGTCTTTAAAATGACAGATAAGGGAAGTGAAGGGCTTGTTTTGAATATCGACGAACTCGGTATTGATGATGAAAACTTTCTGGATTCCGCAGAGCAGTTATATAATGAAAAAGTCGAACTAATCCAGAAACTTAATGCAGATGTTTGAGCAAATTGACCAGCATCCAGACCTGTATGGGATTTTGAGAGGAACTTGTGAGGAAAATAGTTTATGCATAGCGTTTTGCGATTTACTAAAATGTGGTGGCGAAATTGACGATAATAAAGTAAGGATACTTAAAATTGATTCATACTATAATTCATCAAGGATGCATAACCCTCCGCCGTCGATTGATTGTCTGATTATCGTTAATTTAGGGGAGAATAGATTTGATTTTTACTTGATTGAACTAAGAGATGTCACTATCACTGGACTAGTTCATCCTGTTGCTATAGTCCCGAAATTCAGGACTGTGGTGGAAAAATTTTTTCACGAAGACTTTTCTGAAATATTTTTGTCTTCTTCGTATCAGCTTAACCGATTTAAGCTATGGCTCGTGACTGACCCATTTCACGCTGCATCACTGACTGAAGAGCAGTATAAGAAAAAAATTGAAGGAACGGTATTGGAAATCTACCAGACCTTGAAGCCTTTAAAATTCAGAGATAAAATAGCGATGATTGAACCTAAAAGACCTGTACCTGAAATTTGTCTATAACGTATTTTGACTCTCCAATCCCTTCTCATCCTCATCACCGGTCGCGTTCAAGGCGTGGGCTTTCGGCCCTTCGTTAGCCGGATTGCCAACGAATATAAGCTTTCCGGTTGGGTGCTGAATCGCAGTGGCGAAGTGGAAATACGGATTGAAGGATCACCCGATAACCTAAAAGCATTCCAACGGGCTTTGATAGAACACTCCCCGCCTTTGGCCCAACCCAACCTGCCACGCTGCACACCCGTCCCACCTGAGGGATTAACTGGATTCATCATCAAGCACAGTGAATCAGGGGAGAGGGCTGATGTCCACATTCCCCCTGATTATTTTGTCTGCGGCGATTGTCTCGCGGAAATGCAAGACCCCACTGAACGCCGTTATCGCTACCCCTTCATCAATTGCACTCAATGCGGGCCGCGTTATACCTTAATTGATCGCTTGCCTTACGACCGCCCGAATACGGCAATGGCTGGATTCGAGCTATGTCCTGCGTGTCGGGCGGAATACGAGAATCCTTTGGATCGGCGTTATCATGCCCAACCCTTGGCTTGCGCCGAATGCGGCCCAAGCCTGAACTTTTGGCAAGAAGGACAGCCGGACATGGCCGGCAATCAAGCAGCAATAGATGCTTGCTTGGATGCTTTGAGAAAAGGCTTGATCGTCGCCGTCAAAGGGGTAGGCGGGTATCACTTAATGTGCGATGCCACCCAAAACTCTGTCGTGAATCGCCTGAGAACGGCGAAAAGCCGGCCCGCCAAGCCTCTTGCGGTGCTACTGCCTACTCTTGGGGCTGACGGTTTGGATTTTGTCAGGGAAGTGGCTAATCCTGAACCTTGCGAAGTGGATTTGCTCAAATCACCCTTACGGCCCATCGTGTTGATGCGCAAACGCCAAGCTTCGACCCTGCTTGCCGAAACCATTGCACCGGGATTGCGCGAGGTGGGGTTGATGTTGGCTTATAGCCCCCTGCATCATCTGTTGATAGATGCTTTTGGCAAACCCTTGGTGGCAACTTCCGCCAATATCAGCGGCGAGCCAGTGCTGACTGAAGGCGGGGAAGTCGAAAAGCGGCTAGGCCGAGTCGCCGATGCGTTTTTGCATCACAACCGCCCCATCCGCCGCCCCGCAGACGATTCGGTGTTCCGCCGAATTGCCGGTAAACCCAGGCCGATGCGCTTAGGGCGTGGTTTGGCACCGGTGGAAAGGGTTTTGCCATTTGAGTTGAAGCACCCCGTGCTGGCCGTCGGGGCCGATCTCAAAAACACCGTTGCTTTTGGCTTTGGCAATCGCTTGGTCATCTCGCCGCATATCGGCGATCTCGGCACGGTGCGCAGCACTGAGGTGTTTGAACGGGTGATTGCCGACCTGCAAGAACTCTACGCAATCAAGCCTTCCGTCATCGTCTGCGATGCCCATCCTGATTACCGATCCAGCCGTTGGGCGAGAAAGCAGGCAATTCCCACCATTGAAGTGTTTCATCATCATGCCCATGCGTCGGCTTTGGCGGGGGAGCATGGGATAGTAGATGATATGCTGGTGTTCACTTGGGACGGGGTGGGGTTTGGCGAGGATCGCACTATTTGGGGCGGCGAGGCTTTATTGGGTCGGCCCGGCGCATGGCGACGAGTCGGCTCAATGCGGCCTTTCCGTCTGTTGGGGGGCGACAAGGCCAATCGTGAACCTTGGCGGTGCGGTTTGGCCCTGTGCTTGGAAGCGGGCATAACTTGGGAATCCTGCCCGAAAGATTCTGAATTGTTGCGCCATGCTTGGGAGCGCAACATCAATTGCCCGGTTTCGACTTCCGCCGGCCGCTTGTTCGACGCCGCCGCCGCGCTGACTGGCTTGGGCTTGGAAACCAGTTTTGAAGGCCAAGCCGCCATGCAGTTGGAATCATTAAGCGGGCCAGTCGACGAGTATATTGAATGGCCGTTGCAACTTGATGCGGCTGGATTATGGCGGGCCGACTGGGGTGTGCTATTACCCATGCTGATGGATGACACCTTAAGCATTGCCGAACGTGGTTCGCTGTTCCATGCCAGCATTGCCCGGCTAATTTCCACGCAAGCCATCAAAATCCGCGATAAGCATGGAATAAATAAAGTGGGATTGTCGGGCGGGGTTTTCCAAAACCGTCTGCTCACCGAACAAGCGGCCCAATTGTTGGCGCAAGAAGGGTTTGAGGTTTTCCTGCCGGACAATATCCCAACCAACGACGCGGGCATTAGTTACGGCCAAATTATCGAAGCTGCCGCGCAAACCGGACAGGTATAATCCCCCTATGCACAACTTTAGTCTGCTTGAAAATATCGCTCTTGCCTTGGGGGCGGCTTTTGCCGGGGGTTTGGTCTTCCAGCGCATCGGCTTGCCCACCATCGTCGGTTACTTGCTGGCCGGGGTTGCCATTGGCCCCTTCACGCCGGGTTACATTGGCGACGCGCAGACCATCGGCGAATTGGCCGAGTTGGGCATCATCTTCCTCATGTTTGGCGTGGGGCTGCATTTCTCCTTCGCCGACCTGTGGAAAGTCCGCGACATAGCCATCATCGGCACGCTGGGGCAGATGGTCACCATGCAAGCGATGGGCTTTGCCTTGGCTTGGTATTGGGGTTGGACGCCACTGGCGGGAGTGATGCTCGGGCTGGCGGTTTCCATCGCCAGCACCATCGTGATGTTGCGCGGTTTTATGGATTTTGGCTTGCTCAACACCTCGCATGGGCGGGTCGCCATCGGCTGGCGGGTCATGGAGGATATTGCCACAGTATTGATTTTGCTGGTGATACCCAACTTGAGTGCGAGCAAAGTCCCGACCGATTGGCGGTCTGTCGGCACGACGCTGCTGGCAGCGCTGGGTTTTATGGTGTTCATGCTGTATGCGGGCAAACGCTTCATTCCCTGGTTGCTATTACGGGTTGCCCACACCCGTTCCCGCGAATTGTTCATCTTGGCGATACTGGCGATTTCATTAGGCATCGCTTTGGGTTCTTCCCTTTTATTCGGTGTGTCCTTGGCCCTAGGCGCATTTGTGGCCGGTGCGGTCGTCAGTGAATCGCCATTAAGCCATCGCATTGCCTCCGATCTGCTGCCGTTCCGCGAAGCCTTCTCCGTGCTGTTTTTCGTGTCCATCGGCATGATGCTAGACCCCCATTATCTTATCGACAACATCAAGCCGGTGCTGATCCTCACTTGCCTTGTGGTGTTCGGCAAGTTTCTCGTGGCTGGTGCGTGGGTGTTGCCGTTTCCGCGCCCGGCCCGCACTGCGCTGGTCGTGGCTGCCGGTTCCAGCCAAATTGGCGAGTTTTCCTTCATTTTGGGGCAAACTGGTTTGAGCTTGGGACTGTTGGGTAAAGACCAATATTCGCTGATTCTGGCAGCCGCGCTGTTGTCGATTGTCGCCAACCCGCTGATGTTGCGGGCCATCGAACCGATGGAGCGGGGCTTACGCAAGGTCAAGCCAGTATGGCGCTGGCTGAATCGCTATGGCGAGTCGCAGGCCCCGGTGGATGCCTCGGTGGCCGATCATGTGGTGGTAGTGGGTTATGGCCGGGTCGGCACTCACACCGTCGATGTGTTGGGCGAGTTAAAAATCCCTTATTTGGTGATTGACTCCCGCATCGAACGGATCGAGCGGCTGGCAAAAAAAGGAGTGCCCACCTTGCTGGGCGACACCGCCAATTCGGACATTCTCGAACATGCCGCCTTGCGCCGGGCCAGGCTCTTGGTGGTGACGCTGCCGGAGGAAGCCGCCACGGAATTGACAGTGGCGGCGGCGAGGGATATTGCGCCCCAGCTTCCAATCATCGCCCGCGCCGCCACTCGCAACGGCGTGAAAAGGCTTTCCGAGTTAGGTGCGAACCTAGTGATACATCCCGAACTGGAAGGTGGTTTGCAAGTCATCCGGCACACCTTATTGCATCTTGGCTTTCCGATGCAGGAGGTTCGCCGTTTTGCCGAAACTGTCCGCAAGGAACATTATGATGTGTTGGTGAAATCCCAGGGCGAGCAAAAATTGCTGCGCGAACTGCTTGATGCCCCTGAACTGCTGGATATTTCGTGGCGAAAAATCCCCGGGAATTGCCCTCTGGTTGGCAAGACTCAGGCGGAAACCCTAATGCGCATTCATACCGGCGCAAATGTGGTGGCGATCATGCGTGAGGGGCGGTTGCTGCTGAACCCTTCCATGGACACCGTTTTCCTCGCCGCCGACCGGCTTGGATTGTTGGCTAATGCGGAGCAGGTCGAAGCGGTGGATCGGATGTATTTTCCTGATTCCGAAGGGATTGATGCAGAATAATGCACACGGCTGTCAAGACAGGTCCCCACGCTGGATCGCTCGCAGTCATACACAGGTGTAAGATACCCGTCATTCCGGCATCCATGCTGGAATAACGGTGTTTTCCCGTTCCGTGGGACTTGTGCATGACGATGAGTTCTGGAGCTTGGGAACCAGAACAACCACCCGCCATGAACAAGTTGGTCTATGAGTGCGTATTCCACGCCATTCGGCCACAGTTTCGGGTAGCGCCCGTCGCCGCAGGTATTCTCATTATGGCTCCATTGCCGTCATTCCGGCATGGATGCCGGAATCCAGTGCCACGGACGGTGACATGTCGGTTGCGTAAGCGTTTGAAAA
Source organism: uncultured Methylococcaceae bacterium (assembly GCA_903857165.1). Taxonomy (GTDB): domain Bacteria; phylum Pseudomonadota; class Gammaproteobacteria; order Methylococcales; family Methylococcaceae; genus Methylumidiphilus. Next base: position 6,806 of record CAIODU010000032.1, read on the forward strand.
AGGGTTGATGGCGACCCCTAGATTCACATCCTTGTGACTGGATTCCGGCATCCATGCCGGAATGACGAGTTGTCTATCAGCACTTTGGCTCATAATGAGAATTGCTGCCGTCGCCGTGTGCGATTTGCAATGGGAGACCTGAGTAGTTACCATTGCACAAACTAAACTTTGTTAAATCTTGGCTCTTACATCATCGCCCTGGAAATCCGCCCGCGCAAATCCGGCGGGGGGTTTGTATTGAGATATTTAGCGCCTTCCCGCGTCAACCGTTGACCTCCAGAGAAAGTCTCGATCAAACCAAGCCGGACAAGATATTCCCTTACCTCTACAAAGTCTTGCCGTCTAGTTCTTGCATGACGCGGTGGAAGAAGTGCGGGCGCAACACTTCGCTGAGTTCGCGCACACTCCGCCTTGGGCTGCATCGCATCCGTGCGGCAATCTCGTAGCAAGCCTCTCGGGAAAGTTCAATGCCGTCCAAATACACAAGTCCCGCCGAACAGGACACCGTCATTCCGTGCAGGGATGCCGGAATCCAGAGCCAAGGGACGGAAAATGTAGGCCGGAGCTTGGGAACGGGCAGAATTCTTCGCCGTCGTTATGCGGGGGGCAAGTCAACGCACCACCGGCATGTTCCTCCTCGAACAAGCCGAAAGGGTTTGCTGCCGTGCCGAATGCCGTGGCTTCGCACGAAACGTTAGCGACGGGGTTACAAACCCCGTCGCGCCCAGATAAGATAATCAAATGTCAAGTTTAAATGTGTTAAGGGGAAAGTCATGACAACATCCACTACAGCCGTCCTTTTTGGCAATGGTCAAATTCATATACCGCAAGAAATTCTTGAGACTCTTCACTGGCATGAGGGTGTCGAATTGAAGCTAACCGCTACCGGGCAAGGCGTGTTGTTGGAAGCCAAATCGAACAGGCGAGGTAAGAGGCTTGAAGACCTGATCGGTATGCTTCAACATGATGGGCCACCTATTCCCATTGAAGAGTTGTGTAAACCAGTTAATTATGCTGCTGATTGGCAACCAATAAGGCAAGAAGAATCATGATTGCATTCGATACTAATCTTCTGGTGCGCGTTGCAGTAAACGATGATCAAGCCCAAGTCACCACAGTTAGACATCTGTTAGCACAGAACACAGTATTTCTTTCCAGAACTGTCTTACTCGAAACGGAGTGGGTTTTAAGAGCGGTTTATAGCAAGTCAAGGGAACAGATCGGCCTGTTTTTCACCGCCCTTTTGGAATTGGAAAATACGGTAGTTGAAAACCACACAGTTGTTGCTCAGGCTCTCGAATGGTATGGACTAGGGGCCGACTTGGCCGATGCCTTACACCTATCAGTATGTAATGCAGCGGTTATGCACACATTTGATAAGAATTTTTGCAAAGCTGCCCGCGCAACGGGCAATGCCCCCGAAATTAACATCCTAAACAGCCGTGGTCTTCAAAGCAGATAAAAGGCGCAATACGCGGCAAGCCGCTATTGCGTCCTACGGCCCTGTGCCGGTTCCCTGGCTGGAGACCTCATCGTCATACACAAGTCCCGCCGATCTGGAAGACACCGTCATTCCATGCAGGGATGCCGGAATCTAGAGCCTCAAGGCCGGAAAATGTAGGCCGGAGCTTGGGAACGTGCAGAATTCTTCGCCGTCGTTATGCGGGGGGCAAGTCAACGCGCCACCGGCATGTTCCTCCTCGAACAAGCCGAAAGGGTTTGCTGCCGTGCCGAATGCCGTGGCTTCGCACAAAACGTTAGCGACGGGGTTGCAAACCCCGTCGCGCCCATGTTTGTTGACGCACTGCCAATAATTCTTCAATAGCCTTAGATCGACGCTCGCGTTGATTTGTACAAGCCTGTTCCACGGCATCGTTCATCGAATGACTGACAACCGTGTCTATATCTTGACCGGAAAAGGCTTGCTCGAATTGGGTTTTCAATTCGTCGGGGATGGTAACATGTAAAACAGCCATGAAATTCTCCAAGAATCCAAACAATCCTTCACAAAACTATGGCATTAATGGCTATGCTGCCGTCGCCTTGGTCGAGGATTTACATCTGCTGGTGAAACCCAATCCTGTCGGGTTCTCAGTAATTTAATATAAGTATCGCTCACCGTATGGTCGTTTTGGTCGGCGGCGTAGTCTGTCAACCGATCCCGCAAGTTCAACGCCGGTTTCAAATCCAGCCGATGAGCCAAATATAAATAAACGCCACGAAAACGCGCATCGCCCATGTATTGGTTTTGCCGTTCAATGGAATCCGCAAATGCTTCGCTGAGGAAAAAATCTTGGATTTTGTCATGGCGGAAATACCAGCGGGTGACGGTTTGCTTGTCCACCCCATTACCCGACTCAACATCGCGGCGTATCATCAAACGGTGCTTTGCCAGATAATCCAATTCGGTGGCCCAAGTTTCCCTTAATTTGCCCATCCACTCGTTTTGTTGGCGTAAGGTATAGACACTTTCGGCAAAGGCATGGAATGGGAAAGCTTGACCGGCATTCTCTGCGGCATAATCGAGAGCCATAAGCTCGAAAAACTGTTGCTGCAAGTTGAACACATCCGGCATTTCACCCCGCGCCAACATTTCACTGACCACCGACAAATCCAGAGGATTGGACAGCACCACGCGCACCCGCTGAATGCTGTCCCCGTCTCCCTCTTGGGACAAGTGAAGGGCCAGAAACTGACTTACCTTCCGCTGGTATTCCTCGGTACTGAGTATCGCATCCTGCGGCAATGGGCGGGACGATAGGAAATCCGCAATGCGCTGTTCATCCAGTGCTTGCAATGTCAGTGTTCGCACCGATGCGGGCGGCTCCCATTTCATCGGTTGCGAACTCAACAGCAGATTGGCGCGGAAAAAATCTTCCGCAAATTGGGTAATCTGGGCGCGAACCTCCGGCGCGGCTTCGTTCAGCCCATCGATATACACATCCAAAGCCCCGCTATAAATTAAGCTTTTCAAAAACCGCTCATCTTCGGCATAACCTTTCAGTTTGGCTTGAATCGCCGTTAATACCCCCTTGCCACAACGCGGGGCGGGAAGATACACCGCCAAACGTCTTGATTGCTTTAAATGTTGGCGGACGAACGAAGTCTTGCCTAGGCCGGAATCGCCTTCCAACAACACCTGTCCGCGCAGCCTTGCCAATTCCTCCACCAGAGGGCGAGTAGGCTTGCCGGTGCTGGTCACGAGGCTGTCACGAAAATACGCCGTCTCTTCAAACTCGCTTAACCGCGCATCGGCAAGCAGAACCTCCCGAAATGGCGACAACAATCTACGTCGCAAGCGCGGCGACCACGTGAGCAAAAACCCGACATAACCCAAACCTAGCAGCTTGCGCACCCATGGATTCCAAAAGAAAATCGCCTGAACCGGGCGATAACGCGGATAGGCGAAGATCAACAAGCCCCAAAACAGCAGATGCAGCCCCCATAGCTTGCCCATCGTCAATAAGTGATGGGTTTCCTGTTGAGCGTCTATGGCTTGGGTGAGCAGTTCGGCGTTTTCGGGAAAATCCTTCTGCAATAAATTACGCACCTTGACCAAGGCTTGTGGGTCCAACCCGATAGAACCGTTCTGCTTGACCAAACGGGCAATGTTGACGCTCATTTCCCGGTGTAACTTCGGCGCGTTGGCTGAATTGTTTTCCCAAAAATATAGATAAGAAGCCAAAGCCTTGTTGACGGTAGCCGCGTCGGGTTTGTCTTCCAAGGAAGGCAGTTCGCAGAGCCAGCGGAGGGCGGTTTCTATATTCTCGTCTCCGCCGCCGAGGATGTGGCTCAATAACCATAATTCAACTCGACGAGAGGAGTCGTTCATGGGGATTTCGAGAATCGTGGAGAGGGTAGCAACATCATTTGGATCGCTTTCCAACAGGTACATTACATCAAAATCATGCGAACTTCCCCGACGACTGAGTCTTGTTGCGATAATGGTTCCAAATTTTTTCGTGCCGCCAATTCTAACTAATGCCTTGATAGCCTCATCAAATAATGATGAGTGGCTCTGTTCAAAAATTAGCGGGTCGATAGCTTGATCATACCCCAATGCTGCAAGTGCTTTTAGCGCACGTAATGGCATAAGTGGTTCTTCATCAGTTAGCATCTTAGCAATGGCTGGAATTTGTTCCTTTGCACCTAATGCTACAAGTGCATCTACCGCTCCCCCTCTAACAAGTTTAACTTTATCTTTGAGACCTTCGGCGATCGCCGATTCAAATTCCTTTGCATTCAGATGAGCGAGAGCGTTGATGGCGGCATAGCGTACCTCAACGTGATCGTCATTAAGTAATTCGGCAATTGCCGGATTGAATTCCTTAGCATCCAAGCGAGATAGTGCCTTGACAGTTGCATAACGTACACTAATATATTCATCTTTGAGCAATTTGGCAATAGCAGGTACATATTCCCTAGCCTCCAGTTGAGCGAGTGCTTCGATAGATGCTTCGCGTACTAATTCAGATTTGTCATTAAGTCGTTCAGCGATGGATGGTATATATTCCTTAGCTCCCAGACCAGCAAGTATTTTGATCGCAAAAGACCGCACACTACTAAATTCTTCTCTTGTGTGACTTTCTAAATTCAATAGATTCAATTCTCGAGCTTTTTTTATGACCGTAAGTGGAATGCTATCTAAGGCTTGAAGGCTTTCTGCAATTGCTGGCACTTGTTCTTTGGCTTTTAGTTTTTCAAGAATTTCGAGAGTATGGCTGACATCTTCAAGACTATTTCTGATATTTTGCTGTTGATCGTAATCTGACTCATCATAGCTGTTTTCATTGTCTAATTTATTTTCCAGTTTGATAACCAATTTACGTAAAGAATTAATTTTGGCTTCAAGCTCTTCGGCAATGGCTTTTACTTGATCCTTGGCATCAAGCAAAGCAAGTGCATCGACTGCTGCCTCACTCTCACTGTAACCTCCGATCTTTATTCGTTTGGCAATCTCTCCGGCATATTGATTAGCACCCATCTTAGGAATCGCTTGAATTGCCGCTATGCGAACTTTTTCAACTAAGTCTTTTAGACAATCAGCAATAGCTGGTGAATAATTTTTTGCATCCATATTGGCGAGTGCTTCGATTGCTGCTACCCGTACACTATCACTATCATCCTTGAGAAATTTAGCTATCACTGGCGCTTGGTCTTTATCAATCGTTGCAAGAACTTCAATCACCCTTTCTTTCATTTTCCATTTATCGTCGAGAAATTCGGCAATGGCTGACACTTGATCTTTATTGGCTAATAGTTTGAGAGCTTCACACGACGCAAATGTTACCTCATAGTAGGGAGTTTTAAGTTGTTTGACAATGGCTGACGCATATTCTTTAGCATCTAAAGCGGCAAGTGCTTTAATGGCATATGTGCGGGCATACCCATCTTCCCATGTTAGTAACGGTTCATCTAATGATTTGGCGATAATCGAGGCTTGTCCCTTTGCATCAAGTTTGGCTAAAGCTGTAACAGCCGCATCACGAACTCCATAATCCTTGGGATTTAAAAGCTGCTTGGTAATTAACGGAATTTGTTCTCTAGCACCCATCGCAGTAAGGGCAAAGATTGCCGATCTTCGCACTTCTTTATTTTCATCCTTGAGACGATCGGCGATGACCTGTGCGAATTCCAGCCCCAAAAACGCCCAAGCCCCGCTACAATAACCCCACTGCAAAACCTCTCCCACCACTTTAGGATCACGGTCAGCCAACGCCGCCGCACAGCCTTTAATCCGCCATTCCGGCGGTTTCTCGACGGGTTGGGTCGGCGCATCCTTAGCCCATGCAAAACCAACCCATACTAATAACGCACATAATCCAGCCGCAACTTGGCTTATTGTCTTTGCCATCTGCCTCATGTCTTCCCCTTAAGCTCATATCCAAAACCGCTGCCATCAATGAATGCCACTGCTGTCCCCAGAATCATCATTGAATTTAACCAATTTCGGCAATGATTGCAATTTGCCAAGACAAGTAGCGCGGATGAAATGCAAAGGAATCCGGGTATTCTTGGCTTGAACTGATGATTTGATGTTAAGCACGAACCGTTAAACCGGATAACGATGGAGCGTCAAAGCTTGCTTTGACAGGCAAAGCGAGCTTTGCCACTCCAACCCGAATGTCAAAGCGAGCTTTGACGCTCCTGATCAAAGGCTGGTTTGTCGCAAGCCATAAGTCGGCAAAGGGTTGCCGACCTACTTCTATCGTGATGGCGAAACATAGTCCTCGCCAGTCGGGGTTCATTTATGCCGCTTTTTTGCCTTCGGTCTGTATCGGATACATGCCTTCCTTCTGTGCGTCCAGTATACTCATTTCCACCAAGTCGCCATCCGCAGCATAAGCCATATTGACGTTCCATCCGTGGGAAACCTCTCGCACTATTGGCTTGTCGCTAAAGCGCATGTACAAGATGTCGTCTTCGGGGTAATAGATTGTTTTCATGACGGGTAATTTGAATAGGCAGTTGAAATCTTGCACTATTCATAGGCTGGCAAACGCCCTAGCGTCCGCTCCCGGTCCGCCGCAAAACTCAGGCAAGCGACAATGTCCGCTTCGGTCAGTTCCGGGAAGTCTTCCACGATTTCGGCGGGTGTCATGCCGGAAGCCAAGTGTTCCAGCACGTCATAAACGGTAATGCGCAAGCCGCGTATGCACGGCCTACCGCCGCGCTTGCCGGGTTCGAGGGTGATAATCTGCTGATAGTACATCGTTGTGCCTCTGGTTTGATTCAATAGGGCGGTTTTCGTGCTGCCATTCGCCCCGTCTGGCTTGGCACGGGTTGATTCGTTCTATCGGTACACGTCGCTTCGGTGGCCGATATGAATGACACTGATAACGGCCTTGTCGTCGTCAATCTCGTAAATCACGCGGTAATCGCCTACACGGATTCGCCATGCCGGTCTGCCCGTCATTTTTAAAGTGCCGTCCGGCCTTGGGGTATCGGCTAGTTTGACAATGGCATCCCGCACCCGTTGATAATCTTCCTTTGGTAGGCTGGCAAGTTCCTTCTGTGCGCGTTTAAGGATGATGAGCGCATAGGCCATTAGTGGCCCTCGATTTCCGCCAAGGCAAAGTCAAAGGGGATTGCCTCACCGCCCTCGGCTTTCGCGCTGTCATAAGCCTTGATTGCCTCCAATTCTTCCACTGCCTCAAGCATCTTGAGGTATTCCGCCATGTCCAATATCACGCCAGTTTTCTGGCCTTGTTCGTTCACGATGTAGCTTGCTGTTTGCATGGGTAAAGCCTTTAACTGGTTATCAATGGTGTGGTTTTCGTTCTGCCATTCGCCCCGTCCGGCTTGGCACGGGTTGATTCGTTCTATCGGTACAAGCCGGAACGGTGGCCGCGCCGGTCGGGTTTTAAAGTGTCTCGCAGGGCAAGCCCCATGCAAAGCCGTCTGATGCTTGACAGCCGGTTTCGGTCGCATCGCCCCGCGTAGATCAATCGCCGGGTTGCCCTTGTAACGCCCACAGGCAACGCCATGACGGAACACTTGTGGCGGAAGGGAACGGGAGTCGGACCCGCCCGAGGCCGTCTCACGGCCTCAACCGGTTTTGAAGACCGGCCGCCCCACCGGGGACGCTGCCCTTCCGAAGAGATTACATTTTACCGGAATCAGAATTGCAAAGTATCGTCGCGCAGCCGGTGCGTGTCACCCACACGCCGGGTCAGGCCGATGCGGTCGAAATATTCAAGGATGAGAATGGCCAGTTTGCGGCCTGTGCCGATGCGGTCGCGGAACCGGGCGGCGGAAACGACGCCATCGGTGTCTTCCTGAGCGAGTTCGCGGACGATGCCGGCCAATTGTGCGGCTGCCGTGCGGTCGAAATAATGATCGGGGGCGACCCGGTACACTTGGCCGGTGCGGGCCACTTGAATCAACAGTTTGCGCACCGCCGCCTCGTCCAAGGATTCGGCGCGGGCAATGTCGCGCACCCGTGGCGGCAGGAAAGCTTGTTGTTGCAATAGCGGGGCGATGCGCTGCCAAAGGGTCTCGTCTTTTTGTGTGAGGACAATCTTATGTCCCGGCAAATGCCACCAGGACCCATTCCGCACACAGTGCCCTTCCGCCATTGATTCTGCCAGCACTTGGGCGAAAGCGGCCCGTTCCAACCGGGGCGCGGTGCGCAGGCGTAGTTGTCCGGCATTCAGCCCCAGAGAGTCCGGCACGTCTTCATGTTCCTTGCCAAGCGTTTCGACTATGGCCTGTATAAGCTTGGCCCAATGTTCCGGCGCGAAGGCGACGGGCTTTGCGCCTTGGACAAGCCGCAGCATCAAGTTTTGGTTGGGAGGTGGCCCGGATGGAACCTCCGGCATAATCCGGGGGAAAGGGTCTGCACCTCCCGGATTCCGCTTCGCTTCATCCGGGCTACGGCAAAGCCCGTCCAATTCAATGGCGGTGAGGTTGGCATTGGCGGCAAAACCATTGAGATCGACCCCGTAGGGCGAGGCCGCAAGCAAAGCTTGCAATATCGACTTAGGATCAGGTTGTTCCCAAGCCGACAAGAGGGTCAGGCGTTGCCCGGTGCGCCGGCCTCGCGCAGGCGCTTGGGCATCCAGTACGATCCCCCCGGCCAGGGTTCGTGACGCGGAGGCATCGCGGAGGATGCAGCGGTCTCCATTGACTGCGCTGGTGGGTTTGTCCAAGACCAGTTGCGCCAAGGCATTGCCACCCGGTTGCAAGGGTCCGTCCTGCAATAAGGCAACCCGGCCTGTGGCATGGAAAGCTCCTAAATGAATATGCACCGAGGTCCAGTGTTGCAAAGGTTTGATTTCGGTGGGCAGTAGCGTGAGCCGCACATCCAAGCGCTGAGTCGGCAGATGGAGTGCCGGGTCCAACACCCAGTCGCCGCGTTGCACTTGCTGCTTTTCCACATCGGCCAGATTGAGGGCGCAGCGCTGCCCGGCTTGCCCGGTTTCGACGACCCGGTTTTGGGCGTGGATGCCCCTCACCCGAATGGGCCGACCCGATGGGGAAAACAGCAGTTTGTCGCCCACGGCAACCCGGCCCGAAAACACGGTGCCAGTGACCACTGTCCCCGCGCCGGCCACGGTGAAGCAACGATCCACCGCAAGCCGGAAGCCGCCCCGGATGGGCCTTGTGCCGAAGGTCGTGGCGGCTTGTTCCAAATAAGCCCGCAATTCGTTCATGCCCGCCCCGGTGACGGCGGAGACCGGGAAGATCGGGCTATCGGCGAGCAACGTTTGAATGTCCCCGCTCACTTCGGCAATGCGGCCTGCATCGACCCGATCGCACTTGGTCAAGGCCACGGCCCGGTGACGGATGCCGAGCAGGTTGAGGATGTGCAGATGCTCCAAGGTTTGCGGCATCGGCCCGTCATCGGCGGCGACGACGAGCAAGGCGAAGTCTATGCCGGTGGCCCCTGCCAGCATGTTGTGGATGAATTTTTCATGGCCGGGCACATCCACAAAGCCAAGGATTTCGCCGTTGGGCAAGGGCGTGTAGGCAAACCCTAAGTCAATGGTGATGCCCCGGGCTTTTTCCTCGGCCAGGCGATCCGCGTCCACCCCGGTCAAGGCTTTGACCAAGGCGGTTTTGCCGTGGTCGATATGTCCGGCGGTGCCGACGATCATAGGCCCGGCCACACCGACTCGGTCGCGGAGACCGTGTCGGTATGATGAATCGAAGGATGGTTTAGGTGCGTGTATGAAGCCGTTGCCCGCTTATCACTGTTATGGTTGGCGCGCACCGTGACCCACCATTGCCAACTGGCTGATAAAAGCGGCTTCATCTTCCAAACAGCGCAGATCGAAGCGCAAAGCCCCATTTTCCAAGCGGCCAACGACGGGGATTGGCAGGTCGCGAAAAGCTTGCGCCAGACGGTTCAGCGCTTTTCCGCCGCCTTTTCCTTTCGGTTTGATGACTAGGGAAACACTAGGCAACCGATCCACCGGCAATGAGCCGCTACCGATCTGGCTGCGGCAAGACTCTATGGAGATTTCGGCTTGATTGATAAGGGCTGCTTGCATCGGGGGTAGGATGCGTTGCGCCAAGCTCCGAATGTCTTCTTCCGTCCTAATCAGCAATCGTAGGGTAGGCAGTTGCCGGGCCAATAATTCCGGGCTACGGTACAGCTTGAGGGTCGCTTCCAACGCGGCGAGGGTCATCTTGTCCACCCGCAAAGCGCGTTTGAGTGGGTTGCGCTTGAGCTTGCCTATCAGTTCCTTGCTGCCGACGAGGATGCCGGCTTGCGGCCCGCCCAGCAGTTTGTCGCCGCTGAAAGAAACCAAATCTGTGCCTTTTGCCAAAGCCTGTTGCGGGGTCGGTTCCTTGGGTAAACCGTGGACGCTGAGGTCAATCAAAGTGCCGCTGCCCAAATCTTCGACGAAGGGCAAACCTTTGTCGTGGGCCAGTTCCGCCAGTTGCCCCTCTGGCACGGTGGCAGTGAAACCCTCAATGGCGTAATTGCTGCGATGCACTTTCATGATTAAAGCAGTGCGTGGGCCAACCGCTTCGGCATAATCTTTCAGATGGGTGCGGTTGGTGGTGCCAACTTCGCGCAGTCTGGCACCGGCCCGCGACATGATGTCGGGAATGCGGAATGCACCGCCGATTTCGATCAACTCGCCGCGTGACACGATCACCTCTTTGCGCATTGCCAAAGTATTCAACAACAAAAACACCGCTGCCGCATTGTTGTTGACCACGGTTGCGGCCTGGGCCCCGGTCAGTTCGCGAATCAAGCCGTCGATGTGGTCGTCGCGGTCGCCACGCCGTGCGTCGGCTAGGTTATATTCCAGATTGCAAGGACTTGCCAGTACCGCCAAAACCGCCTCGACGGCTTCATCCGCCAACAGCGCACGGCCCAAGTTGGTATGCAACACCGTGCCGGTGAGGTTGAACACCGGTTGTAATGATGGCTTGAATTGGATTGTCAAGCGTTGGCGGCAATCTGTAATCAGGTTGCCCAAGTCACATTCCAAGTCGGGTTGACTGGATAAAGTCTCGCGCAGTTCCGTCAGCGAAGAGCGCAGAGAGGCAACGACGGCAGAATGTCCATAGCATTGTTTCAAGCTGGCAATGTCCGGGTGAGCCAACAAACTATCCACCGATGGCAAACGGGCGAATGGATTGGCAGTTTCAGTCATGGCTTGATTTCGGCTGGGAATGGTCTAGGGGTGGAGACTATTTTACTGAAGTTACGCACGGAAGTGAAAACGGGGAGCGTCAAAGCTTGCTTTGACTTGCCAAAGCAAGCTTTGGCACTCCACATCTTTGGGTCGCGATCCACAAAAACCGTCCACACTAGCCAGTTATCAAAAGCAAATTAAACCCCAAACGCTGATAGCCTTCCTCGACCATCAGGATATCCAAGGCCAGGCTGGCGAGATCGTCGGCAACAGGGTCAAGCCCGGCCTCTTTTTCCCGATCCATCAGCTTGATATAAGTCTTGCAGTCGGCGCAGGCCTCCGCTTTGACGACCTCGCCCATCCCTTCGATGCCAAAGTAAGCCACCCCCTTGCTGGAACCGCAGTGGACGCAATGGATACGCGGGCGGTTCCATTCTGTCGCACACAAGCCGCAGCAAAGATAGCGCAAGCCTTGGATGGAACCGCCGGTTTGCAACACACCCGCCACCGGCAATGAACCGCAAACCGGACAGAGATAAGTCGTTTCCGGCTGTTTGATGTCATCCGCATTCAACCGGCTTGCCAAGCTTGTCCAATAGACTTGCAAGGCGGCGGCAGCAAAGGGCGCAAGCCCGGGTTCCAGGCTTTCCAATTCCCCTGCCAGCAACCAGTCAGCCCAAGTTTCCAGTTCGTTATCTTGGGCTTGTCGGATACGTTTTAGAATCGTGGCAAGCGGGGCATCTTTAGGCCCGAAGCATTTGACAATCAGGCGCAGCGCATCACGCCAAACCGAATCCCGCTGCCAGCTTGAAATATCCAACGGTGGCTCTGTGTAAAAATCTGGAAGGGGCGTACCGGGGAGTTTTTCCGACAGACTGTGCTGGCCATCAGCCAACTCCGCCATCAAGTTTAGATACCCCGTCAGCGAGGCATGGGTTAGGGCCAGTTCCCGGGATCGGGCGGCACGATGATGGAAAAGGTTTTGTGGCTTGGGGAGGAGGATTGTTGGGATCTGCATTTTGGATATTTTATCATGTCCGTTAAAACCGAGAGATGCGCGATTCTATTGTCTCAAGCCACATACTCAATTTTGTCTAGGTTGACAATAACCAGTTTATAGGTCTCAACCAATTTTTCAATTCATTAACTCGGCAGCAAACTGTTGGCAAGCCCTAATATCTTTGGGTTCCAAGCTGGGATACTGCTCCAGAATATCCGTTTCGCTGTCGCCAGCACCTAGAAAATCCAATATAGTATGCACGGTAATCGGCTTGCCTCGTATGGTTGGCTTGCCGTTGCAAAAGGTGACTAAGAATAGGTAGTTGATATGCAATCTCTTGTTTTAACTTATAATGTTTTAGTTCAGCCTTTGAGGGTACTCCTTCGATATGTACCCGAGTGTGACAATTTGGACAAAGGACAATAAGGTTTTCATAGGTTGTTTGTCCTCCTTCCGCAAGTTCATCTATATGATGTATTTCAACCCTTGGAGCAAGACATATCGTGCATCGGTGGGCAGACATTTCAAACAGCAAAGATTCCAAGGGTGTTGGAATGTAACGGGCTGATGTTCGGTAAGCGCGAATTTCATCATCGAAGTGTTCTGGATGATCGTAAGTGCTTCTAAGTAGTTATGCAAAATTAATATTATATGTTCTGCCAATTTCAGGAAAGATATGTGAAAGTGAATCCCATAAACTTTCAAATGAGGTATAGGCACTACGGTGAATCCATTCGTACTTGACTTTCCGCCAGACGATTTCAA
>CAIODU010000033.1 GCA_903857165.1 uncultured Methylococcaceae bacterium
CACAAGGATGTGAATCCAGGTGTCACCATCAAGCCTTTTTCAAACACTTACGCAACCGACATGTCACCGTCCGTGGCACTGGATTCCGGCATCCATGCCGGAATGACGGCAATGGAGCCATAATGAGAATTGCTGGCCGTTGATGCGCAGAGCGTTGAAAATTGATGAAAAGAGTTACGGGCCAGACCATCCTAAGGTCGCCATCCGTCTCAACAACCTCGCCTTGTTGTTGCAAGCCACCAAGCGTTTGGATGAAGCCGAGCCGTTGATGCGCAGGGGTTTGTTGATTTATTTAAGCTTCACTCGCAACACCGGACACATTCACCCGCATTTGCAAACGGTTTTAGGCAACTATTTTGGATTATTGCAAGCGATGGCGATTGCCGAAACTGATCTGAAAGCGAGGTTGCTGTCCCTAGGCCCGGAAGCAGATTTCACCGATGAGGAATTCCAGGCATTGCTGGCAAGGATATTTAAAAACTGAGGTTACGCCCATGTCGGCAAAGGGTTGCCGACCTACGGGCTGACTGTCTGGGAACCATGATTTTTTGATGGCTTATTCACTCGCCAAATTATTCCGCCAAATCTGGCTTTCCTTCTCAAACAGGCGGTTGGATTCCTGCGGACCCCAAGAACCCGCCGGATAGGTCGGGATGAAATCACGCTCCACCGCCCAGACCTTCAAGATTGGATCGACCACGCGCCAAGCCCAGTTGACCTCGTCGGAACGCAGGAATTGGGAATGGTCGCCTTCAATCACGTCCAGCAACAACGCCTCGTAGGCATCGAGATGATAGCCTCCCGCGCTGGTGCTACAGGTGCTGGCATCCAACTGGGTTTTGCGCGTCCTCATGCCGATGCCGGGTTCGCGCACTTGTAACTCGGCACGGATACACTGTTCTGGCTGGATGCCAAGCAATAGCCAGTTGGGGGCGATTTCCTGAATCTGGGTTTCGCGGAACAATTGCTGCGGCGTATGTTTGAAACGGATGCTGATCATCGAGTGGCTTTCCGCCATGCGCTTGCCGGTGCGCAGATAAAACGGCACATTGCGCCAGCGCCAATTGTCAATGTACAGCTTGACGGCGGCATAGGTTTCCGTGGTGCTTTTCTCAGGTATGCCTTTTTCCTCCAAATAACCCTGTAGGTTTTTATCGCCGAGCCGACCCCGGCCATATTGGGCGCGGAAAGCATGGGCATGGACGGCGCTTTTGGGGATGGGGCGGATCGACTTAAGCACTTTGACCTTTTCGTCGCGGATGGACTCGGCATCCAAATTGGGCGGCGGTTCCATGGCGACTAGGGTGAGCAGTTGCAACAGATGGCTTTGGATCATGTCGCGCAAAGCCCCTGCGCTATCATAAAATTCGGCGCGATCCTCGATGCCCGCCACTTCGCCGTGGGTGATCTGCACATGGTCAATGTAATTCCTGTTCCACAAGGGTTCCAACAATAGGTTGGCGAAGCGGAACACAAACACATTCTGCACCGTTTCCTTGCCCAGATAATGGTCAATGCGGTACAACTGGTTTTCTGCGAAATCCAAGCGCAGACTATGGTCCAGGGAATTTGCATCTTCCAAGTCATAGCCAAAAGGCTTTTCAATGACCAGCCTGCGCCAACCGGCTTCTTCTTTGTTAAGCCCGTTAAGGGCCAACCGGTGGGCCACCATTTTGTATTCGGCAGGTGGCAAGGAAAGATAGAAAACATAGTTGGCTGGAAAGGAGGGGGTTTTTCCCAAGTATTCCCCGAGTAGCCTAAACGTTTCTTCTTGCTCAATGTCGCCGAGAAAATAGAAAACCTTCGCCAGGAAGCGCTCAAGGCAAGCCGCATCCAGACCTTCGCCGATGCGTTCATCGAGCCAGCGGGTGACTTCAGTGCGCCAAGTCTCGTCATTCCATGGCCTGCGGCCCACGCAGACAATGGCTACGCCAGCGGGCAACCTGTTTTCTGCTTCGAGGTGGTAAAGCGACGGCAACAACTTGGTGCGGGAGAGATGACCCGTCGAGCCGAAGATGGTAAATACACAGGGATCTAAGACTAGCATAATGAGGGCTTTCCTTTATTGATACGACTGGGGACAATATAAACCGAACGGGCGACTTAACCAAGTGTGCAAACTCCCTTTTTGCCAACTTATGTTATGCGCCGTAGGCCGGAATAAGGTCGTGCAGCGACCGTTTCCGGCATAAGCACCCGGACAAGTGCGGCTTACTTCGCCGGAAACACCCGCCAAAGCGGGTTTATTCCGGCCTACCTAGTGGCTTCAGCGGTACAGTGCGTAACTTCAGTGACTAAATGGATGACCCATGAGCAAAGACAGACTAAGCAAAGCCATCGCGGCAATTGACCAAGCCGACAGTGAAGACCCTATTTGGGAATTTTGGCAAGGCAAGGAAACCCCTAAAGAATTGCTTTACTCGAATCGGATGACAGAATGGCTGTGGAAACTAGACCCTTCCCCTTCCGCAGCCCGGCAAATTGCCGCCCGCGCCCAGCATATCCGCCGTTGGACCGTGCCGAGGGAAGATTTTCCGGCGGGGCGTGAAGGCTACTTGCGTTGGCGCACCTCTCTTTATCGTTTCCATGCCGACCAAGCCGAGGCGATAATGCGTGAGGCCGGTTACGAAGAGGAAAGCATTGCCGTGGTCAGGAAGATGGTGGGCAAACAGGGCATCAAGCGCGACCCCGACGTGCAGTTATTGGAAGACGTGGCTTGCCTGGTATTTCTTGAACATTATTTTCCGGCGTTTGCAGAAAAACACGACGAGGAAAAAATGATCGGCATTGTTCGTAAAACCTGGAAAAAAATGTCCGAAGTGGGCCGCAACGCCGCACTTTCCCTGCAACTGACGGAAGAATTGGCGGCGGTGGTTGGCAAGGCACTGAATCTAACAGAGGAAAAATCAGATGGCGAAACGGAATAAGCAAGAAGAACCAAAGCGTGATGAACCTGAACGCCGCTGGCATAGCCTGCCCGCAGATCAAGCCCTAGCCGGCTTGGAGGGTGACAGGGAAAGAGGCTTATCCTCTGAGGAAGCACGGCACCGGCTCGAACGGTTCGGCCGTAATGTGCTCCCCCAAGCCAAACGCCCCAGCCCATGGCTGCGCTTTTTCAGCCAATTTAATAATGTGCTGATCTATGTATTATTGGCCTCGGCGGCGGGTGCGATGCTCACCGGCGACCACGTCGATGCCGCCGTCATTTTCGGCGTCGTCCTCATCAACGCCATCATCGGCTTTGTCCAAGAAGGCAAGGCGGAGAGCGCGTTGAACGCCATCCGCAACATGCTTTCCCTCTCCGCAACGGTATTGCGCGATGGCAGCCGGATTTCAATTCCCGCCGAGGAACTCACCCCCGGCGATATTGTTTACCTGCAATCGGGCGACAAAGTGCCGGCGGATTTGCGCCTATTGGACGTGAAAAACCTGCGCATCGACGAATCCGCCTTGACCGGCGAGTCCGAGCCGGTGGAAAAATCGGTCGATCCCGTGGCGGAAAATGCCGTGCCGGGCGACCGCATCTGCATGGCATTTTCTGGAACCTTGGTGG
This sequence comes from uncultured Methylococcaceae bacterium, assembly GCA_903857165.1. Classification (GTDB taxonomy): domain Bacteria; phylum Pseudomonadota; class Gammaproteobacteria; order Methylococcales; family Methylococcaceae; genus Methylumidiphilus. The sequence goes on from CAIODU010000033.1 coordinate 3,554, forward strand.
TTTACGGACAAGCCGAGGGTGTGGTGGCAGCCACCGCCACGAAAACCGAGTTGGGCAACATTAGCGCCTTGTTGAATCAGGTCGATTCCCTGGACACTCCGTTGCAGCGGCAACTTGCGCAATTCGGCAACTGGCTGACGGTGGCGATTCTGTTGCTGGCGGCGGCAAGCTTTGCCTTCGGCGTGACTTTTCGCGGATATAGTATTGAAGAGATGTTCATGGCGATGGTGAGCATCGCCGTGGCGGCAATCCCCGAAGGCTTGCCTGCCGTCGTCACCATCACTTTGGCGGTGGGAGTCCAGCGCATGGCAAGGCGCAATGCCATCGTCAGGAACTTGCCGGCGGTGGAGACCTTGGGTTCGGTGTCGGTAATCTGTTCCGACAAAACCGGGACGCTTACGCGTAATGAGATGGCTGTCCGCTCGGTTGCCACGGCAGACACAGATTTTTCCGTGGATGGAGTCGGTTACGAGGGCAAAGGAGGCTTCAAGGCGGATGGCAAGACAACCCATGCCGCCGAACATCCCATTTTGCTGGAAATGGCCCGCGCCAGTGCGCTGTGCAATGATGCAGTTGTGACGCAGAAAGACGGAAATGCATTTTTGCAAGGCGATCCCACCGAGGGCGCTTTGCTGGCTTTTGGAATCAAGTCCGGCTTGGACATCGCAACGGTGCGCGTTGATTTTCCACGCACCGATTCAATTCCCTTCGAGTCCGAACACCGCTTCATGGCGACCTTGAATCGCGGGCCAACAGATCACGGATTGATTTATCTCAAAGGTGCGCCGGAGGCGGTGCGGGAAATGTGCTCGCGGCAACGGGAAGAAGGTGGCGATGACGCTTTGGATGTGGATTTTTGGCATGGCAAAGTCTTGGCGATGGCAGAAAAGGGCCAACGAGTCTTGGCACTGGCGGTCAAATCCGCGCCAGTTGAACTTGAGCATTTGGACTTTTCTTCCCTAGGCAAAGACTTTGTTTTGCTTGGCTTGTGTGGCTTGATCGACCCGCCCCGCGAGGAGGCGGTTCGCGCCATTGCCGAATGCCATCAAGCCGGCATTCGCGTGAAAATGATCACGGGCGACCATGGGGTGACTGCCAACGCCATTGCCGGGCAACTGGATATAGGCGCTGGAAAATCGCCGTTGCTGGGCATCGAGATCGAAAAACTATCCGACCGGGCTTTGGCCGGGGCGGTACGGCAGACCGATGTGTTCGCCCGTTCCAGCCCCGAACACAAATTGCGCTTGGTCGAGGCACTTCAATCCAAAGGGGGGATCGTCGCCATGACGGGCGACGGAGTGAACGACGCCCCTGCCCTCAAACGCGCTGATGTGGGTGTGGCGATGGGCATGAAAGGCACGGAGGCGGCAAAAGAGGCGGCGGTGATGGTATTGGCCGACGACAATTTCGCCACCATCGTCCATGCCGTGGAGGAAGGCCGTACCATCCACGACAACCTGAAGAAGGCCATCATGTACATCCTGCCGACCAGTTTCGGCCAAGCTGGGGCCATCATGGTGGGCATTTTGCTAGACCTGCCCCTGCCCATCACCCCGTTGCAAATTCTCTGGGTCAACATGGTCACCGCCATTTCCCTGTCGCTGTCGCTGTCGTTCGAACCGCCCGAAGACGATGTAATGAAGCGCCCGCCCCGCGATCCCAAAGAAGCATTGCTGAACGGCTTTTTCCTCTGGCGCATTTTCTTCGTCTCGTTGTTGCTGGTCGGCGGCCTGTTGGGCTTGTTCCTGTATGAACAGCATTTGGGTGCGACGGTGGCCACGGCGCGCACGGCGGCGGTCAACGCCTTAGTAGTAGGCGAAATTTTCTATCTTTTCAACAGCCGTTTCATTCATGCCTCATCCCTATCGACACGCAGTCTGTTTGGCAACCGGTATGTGTGGATCGCCCTAGTTTTGTTGGTAGTGCTGCAATTGGCATTCACCTACGCCCCTCCGATGCAGGCTTTATTCAAGACCACCTTCATTGACTCCGAATCCTGGAAGCGCATATTTGCTTTCGGCATGCTGCTGTTCTTGGTGGTTGAAATGGAAAAAGGCTTAGTCCGCATCGGCATGGCATGGCAGAAAAAATCACAGGCCAAACACCCACTTGAAACTGCCAAGAATGCACCGAAAATAGCCCGGTCGTCGTTGACCCGCTACGCTTGGCTGTCCATCGCCGCTGCCATTGTAACCATCGCTCTGAAAACTTGGGCCTGGTGGCTGACCGGTTCGGTGGGTTTGCTGTCCGACGCCATGGAATCAGTGGTCAATTTGGTGGCGGCGATTATGGCGCTGGCCATGCTAGGCCTGGCCGCCCAACCCCCGGATGACCAGCATCATTATGGCCATGGCAAGGCCGAATATTTTTCCAGCGGCCTGGAGGGTGCGCTGATTCTCATCGCCGCCATCGGCATAGGCATTGCCGCCTATGACCGGTTGCTCCATCCCCAACCCTTGCAATCCTTAGGTTTTGGCTTGGGGGTCTCAACTTTGGCGGCGTTGGTCAACTGGGCCGTGGCTATGGTTTTACTCAAGGCGGGACGTCGCCACAACTCAATCACGCTGGAGGCGGATGCCAAGCATTTGATGACCGACGTGTGGACTTCCGGGGGCGTGTTGCTGGCCTTGGGCCTGGTGACGGTCACCGGTTGGCAACAATTGGATCCCATCATCGGTTTTGGCGTCGCCATCAACATCATCTGGTCCGGGTTTACGCTGATGCGCCGATCCACCGACGGCTTGTTGGACGCCACCCTGCCGGAGGAGGAAAACGCCAGCATTGACGATATTCTTGACCGCTATCGCCGGGAGGGTGTCGAATTTCACGACCTGCGCACCCGCCAGGCCGGCGCGGACCGTTTCATGACCGTGCATGTGCTGGTTCACGGCGACATGACGGTGAAAGCCGGCCACGACCTGCTGGATCGCATTGAAAATGACATCCGGCAAGCCGTTGGCGAGATTATCGTGGTCACCCATCTCGAGCCGATTGAAGACCCGGCTTCCTTCATGCACGGGGAAAGCGGGGACAAACCGCATCCGGGCAGGGAAAGCCTGGCCCCTGCCCCAATGCCTAGGCGAAATGGCCCGAATGGGGGGAAAAGGCGGTGAATAACTATGAACTTGCGACTTCTTGGAAACCTTAAGCCATGTTAAACCGTCATGAATAGGTTACTTCCCATCGGCGTTTTCGATTCGGGTGTGGGCGGATTGTCGGTGCTGCGCGATATTCGCAAGGAATTATGCAATGAGGATTTGCTCTATGTGGCGGATTCCAATCATGCGCCATACGGAGACAAGGAGGCTGAATACATCGAAACCCGATCTGTCGCCATTGCCCAATTCCTCGTCGATCAGCCGGTCAAGGCCATCGTTGTTGCTTGCAATACTGCGACCAGCGCCGCCGTCGCCCAATTGCGGGCGAGGTTCAACGTGCCTATCGTCGCAATGGAACCCGCCGTCAAGCCCGCCGTCGAGAAAACCAAATCCGGTGTCATCGGTGTATTAGCCACCTGCCGGACGGTTTCCAGCGATAATTTTCTAAACTTGCTGACACGGTTCGGCGACAATGCCGACATTGTGGTCCAGCCTTGCCCCGGACTTGTCGAGCAAGTCGAGGCTGGCGATTTGTCCAGCGATATGACCCGTTCTTTATTGGAAAAGTTTGTCTTTCCATTATTGGAAAAAGGCGCGGATACTTTAGTTTTAGGCTGCACCCATTACCCTTTCTTGGCACCGTTGATACGATCCATGGCTGGTATTGAAGTCACCCTCATCGACCCCGGCGAGGCGATAGCCCGCGAACTGCGCCGTCGCCTGGAAACCATCGGCCAGTTGTCCCACCGTGAACGCCTAGGCACCGAACAATTCTGGACCAGCGGTTCGCCAAAAAACGCGAAAGAATTGATCTCGCAATTATGGGAAACGGATGTCGAGGTGGGGCGGTTGCCGGAAGTGTAACTATTATGGTGCAGCTTGAGAAAGACAAGTTGAAGCCGTTGCCGCAAAGTATATCTGGTGGAAAACGCCGGACGAGGCCGTGGAGCGGCCCGAACGGGTCATTGCCCAAACCATGAACATCGGTGATTATGACGACCTGCAGGCGCTGGCCGGGATGCTTGGGGATGATAGGCTACGCAGTGTGCTGACCCACGCCGAAGCCGGCTGGTTCGACGAACGGTCATGGGCCTACTGGCACTACCGTCTAGGGCTTGCCGATGCCGACAACGACCCCCCGTCCATGCCTTCCAGGAAGTTCGCATGACCGCAATCGGCACCTTCAAACCCTGCATGGACATTCTCCCCCCTCCGCAGCGGCGGCTATGGCCCGAATTGCGACCCGTTGCGGCCCTTGGGTTTGTGCTGTACGGCGGCACGGCGGTTGCGCTTAGGTTCGCTCGTTCCCAAGCTCCTGCTTGGGAATGCGTTTTTAGAAGCTCCAGTTCCTGAGTCATGGCAAGCTAGGGCTTGCAAGTCAGGGGTTACCAAGCAGGAGCTTGGGAACCAGCAAAAGCTTCACATCCATGTGACTGGATTCTTGCTCCCCGGCAGGAATGACGGTTTATACTTCAAGGCTTTGCCCCATAATGAGAATTGCTGCCCAAGCGATTTTATGCATACCTTAAAAACTATAATGGTAGAAAATGACCGAATTCCTCCGACTACCGACTCACTACTATAATGATCCGCTGTCGCGGGTTTGGATCAACTGCGCCGAGGCGGTGGGCTTCCGCATCGTGCGGACGCCCGATGCCTATGCATCCACCGACGGGCGAGGCACTCTGCTGATTGCCGTCGATGAAATGTTTGACCCCGACGATTCGATCGCGCAGATGATTCTCCATGAACTCTGCCACGCGCTGGTCGAAGGCGAGGACGGGGAAAGCAAAGTGGATTGGGGGATTGGCTATGCCATCGGCAAGAACCCTTGGCGCGAACACGCGACTCTCAGGCTTCAGGCGTATTTGGCTGGACAAGTCGGATTGCGGGATTTCTTCGCGCCGACGACTGATTTCAGGGTGAGTTTTTGGGATTCCTTGTCCGCCGATCCTTTTTACGCCGCGCCCGAGCTTGGCGGCCGGCGTGAACGCAGTTGCGTGGCGGCGCGTCTGGCCGCATGCCGGGCTTCACAAGCGCGTTGGGCAAGCCCTCTTGATAGGGCGCTGGCGGCCAGTGCGGCGATTGCGGCGGCAACGCCACGGATGATTCCATCCGGGCCACTGGCTTCCGCTGCGCCCTCCCTATCCTTGCCCTCGCTATGGTCAACAGTGCAAAAACCGCCCGCAGCCCATCCTTCAGGCCATTCACCCATGGCAGCGCATTTTGCTGGATTGAGTTGTAACGATTGTGCTTGGAATTTCGTCGGGCGGCATAAACGACGCTGCCGCCATGCCCCCGACGTCCGTCTGCCGGACGAATCCCCGGCCTGTTGGCGCTTCGAGCCGGCCATTGAATTGGATTGCCAAACTTGCGGCGCCTGCTGCCGCGAGGCTTACCATGCGGTGGAAATTTCGAGTCGCGAACCCGTCAACAAGCTTCATCCCGAACGGGTTGTCATCCAAGACTCCCGGCGCAAGCTACTGCGCAACGGCAACCGCTGTGCTGCGTTGTCGGGCGGACATAAACCAACCGAGTCATTTGCCTGTGCAATTTACCAAGACCGTCCTAGCACCTGCCGGGAGTTCACCCGTGGCAGCGAAAACTGCCTGGATGCAAGGAGAAGGGTGGGGCTTTCGTTGTGAACGACACGCCAGAATGAACGCAAACACGACGGAGCGTCAAAGCTTGCTTTGACTTGGGATTGGAAAGGCAAAACTTGCTTTGCCTGTCAAAGCAAGCTTTGACGCTCCAGCCCTAGGTCGATGCGTAACATCAGTTAATAAGAAAATTTTATTGCGGGCTGCCCTGCGGCGATGCCGAGTTTTTCGATAGGCTGACCGGAGGCGACAGCACTTGGATTTCACTGGCAATTTGGTCGTACAATTCCCCCGTCCATCCGGGCAGGTATTCAGCCTCCGTGTCCAGCGGCAAAATCCTCGGGTCACGCGGGGCAATCACGACTTTGACGTTTTCCTTGCCCACCTGCGCCGCCAACACGAACAACTCCTCAATGGCCTGATCGCCCATCGCCAAGCAACCAATCGAGGCGGCCTTGCCGTGGATGAAAATATCCCCGCCTGGATCAAACCGTCCTTCTTGGCCCGCATGGAAAAGGTCGAACTCATTGGGATAATCCAGCTTCATCGACAAATGATAATGGCTGTTCGGATTCAGACTGACGATCCGGTAAACACCCTCGGGAACCTGCCGGTCGCCCTGACGCAGTTTTGGCCCCGATATTCCGCTTGCCGCCTGTATGTCGTAGTCACGGATAAACTGGAATTCACCATCGCCCTTGGCCCAAAGCTCCATCTTTTTTTCTTGTTTCAAGGCGACAAAAATCACTTCACTGGGTGGATAGGGAACGTTGGCCCTTTTGAAATAAGGACTTAGCTTCTTTACCGAATAAGTGCCGTAATCATGCAGCACGTCTTCGACAGTCCATTGTCCGGAAAGTCTGGGAACGGGCAGATACCTAAAGTTGTCATGGTTGCGGGATTGCTTGCCAACGGGTGCTGTGGCGGTGTTGCCATCCAACTTGTGCCCGCCACAGGATGCCAAAAGGCCCATAAACGCCCAGGCTAAAATTTTTGTGAACGATTTCATAGCGTATGGTCAAAAAGATTGTTCGTTGGTGGTTTGGGGAATGCTTACATATCGGCAAGGTCAGCACCCTCGCAGCCGATGCCGCGCCCCAAGCTGTCATAATGCTGGCAGTCTTCCAAGGGTTTGGTTTGCGTATGATTATACGCGAACCAAGCGACAAGTGCCGCAACCCCCAACCAGCCAACCAGTGTAATATTTTTCATGATCCGACCTACCTCAATTGACGACTCGAATGACAGTGTGCTGCCTACCCAACGCTTGCCAAGTAAGACCGGGGAAGCGAGCGTGCCTATCCCGGCTGGAAGCAGTGCCGCGAACGGTAACAATACATCCCTGCACTGGATTTTTCCAGTTGGGGAACGCAAATTGGCAAAAAATTGTGTTTGGACGGCAAATCAAAGTTTTTAACCATGGACACACTGTAGTAAAATAGATTCTCGTAATCCATTGTGGGATGGCTAGGGGTAGAGGCAAAACCCCTTACCAGGCCTCAAACAAGGGGAGTCAAGGACGGCTTTTAAGGCTTTTTCAACACGGCAGATTTGATTGACTCTCGCCGGAATTTTTTTACCCCCATTGCGGGCGCGAGGTGAAGCTTGAAGACTAATGCAAATCAATTTGGCGCGGTCAGGCCGCTCTTCCGGTGGCTCTTGTCGGGGGTTGTGGCCGTCGCGATAGGACTGCCCTTAAATGACTACGTACACAGGCAAATAATGCCTTTCGGCTTGAACATGCCGCCATTGGACGGCAAGGAAATGGTTGATCCACGCCTACCCCTCACGGTGGAAGCTACGGGGTTCAATGCCCGGCTTGCCAAGGTTGAGATGCGTGACGAAACGGGGAAGGTGATTGCAGAGGCCACCGACCAAGGCAGTGTCACCCTCCCCTCCCCCCTGGCATTTGGCACCCGCCATACAGTGACGGCCACAGTGGTCCGGCCTTGGTTTGGGCAAAGCAAAACCAGTGAAATTGCCTTCACCACGGTGGCCATCCCCAAACTGGAAGGCCCGGCCCTACGGATGGTGTCCCCCGATTCTTCGGTGACGCTCCAATTCGACCAACCTGTCGGTGAAATACAAACCACCAGCGGCATTCATCTTAAGACGGAAGCGGACGCCAGTCGAAAGACGGTGAAATTGGTCGCCAGCGACTATGCCCAGGATCACACCTACCCCGTGCAGGTTGACTGGCATACGTCCACAGGCGTGCCATTGCCACCGTTCAAATTGGAGTTGACCACCGCGCCACCGCTAACCGCCGAAACCAACCTCAAAGGACAAAGCAACTTGGGGTTGGCCTTGCCTATGCTGGTGGACTTCAGCGAACCCCTCGCCGAAGGCACCAATCCGGGTCAACACATCAAGCTTAGCACCGGGAACGGCCAAGCAGTGTCCGGCAAATGGGAGCGGCAAGGCAAGAAAAGCCTGCGGTTCACCCCCCAACCCGGCTGGCCGGCATCCAGCACCGTCGAAGTGAGCATTGACCCGCAAGGGCTTCGGAGTACCCGGGGCGGGACTTTGGAAAAACCCATGGCTGACCGGTTCACCATTGGCTCAGACCGGCGGATTTTCGTATACCTTGACAAGCAACGCATGGAAGCAGTGGAAAACGGCGAAGTGGTGCGCACTTTCAAAGTCAGCACCGGCAAAAGCAAAACACCCACGGTGACCGGCAATTTTTATATCTATGACCGCTATCGGCATAAAACCATGCGCAGCAACGCCAATGTCCGTCCTGGCCAGCACGGTTATTATCAGGTTGACAATGTTCCCTATACGCAATTCTTCCACAATGACTACGCCTTCCATGGTGCGTTTTGGCACAATGGCTTCGGCCACACGGCAAGCCATGGGTGCGTCAACATGTCGACCAAAGACCTGAACCGGCGCTGGCCGAACTCACCCGAGGATGCCGGTTGGCTGTTCCATTGGGCTGCGCTAGGCGTGCCGGTCACCGTGTATGGGACATCGCCTGTCGTAACGCCTAAAGTTGAAGCGGGCAATGGCGACCCTGCCGGTGAAAACAAGGCGTCGGATCACCCGCAAACCGGGCACAATCCTGCGTCGGCCAGTAAGGCGGAACCCAGTGTGCGGGTGGACCCGGCTTTGCAAAAAACATCGGTGAAGATAGACTGAAACTGGCAACGGCATGAGCATACACGTTTTATTGACCGGCGTTCTTCACAAGGATGCCGTCGCGCGCACCAGCCAGAACGGCAATCAGTATGTCACCTGCACGGTGCGCGTCGAACAAGACGGGCAAACCGTCTGGGCGAATGTGATCTGCTTTGACGATTTGGCGCAGGGGGAATTGTTGCGGCTGAATGCGGGCGATGCCGTAAGCCTGCAAGGCAAGGCGATGCCTAAAGTCTATATGAAAGACGAAGAGGCCCGCCCTAGCCTGCAAGTGACGGCCAACGCCGTGCTTCCCCTGCAACCGAAATACCAGCCGAAACCTCAGGCTACAAAAAACCGATCCGTGGCGAAGGATAAACCTTCCACCATGGATGCCCGCCGCGAAGAGACATCTGGGGCGGACGACGGTTTTGACGATCCTCTTCCGTTTTAGGGCCGTAGGATGGGCTGAGCTTGCGAAGCCATTAACTTAAGCCGTTCGTGGTGAGCCTGTCGAACCATGAACGGCTTAAACGTCAATGATTTGGGTTTTTCCGTCCACCCTTCGACAGGCTCAGGGCGAACGGAAAAATTGTTAAGTTAATGGCTTTGGGGCTGAGCTTGCGAAGCCCATCAATCGGGTGAGAGATGGAATCGCGGAAGACGCGCCTCCTTCGTCGGCACATCCTACATACGCCAATCTTTACGGTTTGCTAAAATAACCCACCATGAAACACCGCATAGACCCAAAAATAGATTGCGTATTCAAGGCATTGCTCGGCGCGGAGGAAAACCGCAATCTGCTCATCCACTTCCTTAACGCGATATTAGCCACCGACTTGACCGCGCCGATAACCGGAGCAGAGATTCTCAATCCATACAACGACAAGGAATTTCTGGACGACAAACTGAGCGTGGTGGATGTCAAAGCCAAGGACAGCGAAGGAAGGCTTTACCAGATTGAAATCCAGTTATTGACCTATCGCCATTTGCCGGAGCGGATGGTTTACACATGGTGCGACATCATCAGCCAGCAACTCCAAAGTGGCAATGATTACAGCCTGTTAAAGCCGGTGTACAGCATTTGGTTGCTGGCGGAAAATCTGCTGCCCGGTGAAACCGAATACGCCCATGAGTATAAACTGCAAAACCGCCTAGGCCGCACTTTGGCGGATTTGGGCGGCATCCATCTGCTGGAACTGAAATTGTCACGGCGGAGCGGATTGAAACCGAGGAACAACGCTGGCTACAGTTCTTCAAAGAAGGCGAGCAATTGGACGACTCGGCGCTACCGGATTGGATGAACACGACTGAAATGAGGCAAGCCATGAACACCCTGAAACTATTTTCCGAGAAAGAACGCGACTATCACGCCTATCAGGCGCGGCAAAACTATTTACGTGAGCAGCGAACTATTCAAGTGGAAAGGGAGGAGGATCAGCGGGAAATGGAGAAGATTAAGCTAGAAAAGGAACGGGGACAGCGTGATATGGAGCGGATACAGCATGATATGGAGCGGATGCAGCATGATATGGAGCGGATGCAGCATGATATGGAGCGGATGCAGCATGGTACGGAGCGGATACAGCATGATATGGAGCAGGCTCAACAGGATTTGCAGCGGGAGAGGATGGAAAAACAAGCGGCTTTGCAGGAAAAGCAATCACTGCAAGAGGAAAATGAGCGGATCAAGGCATTGCTGGCTCAATCAAAGCAATAAACCGCCATCAACAACTTTGTAACGACTAATGCATTGCCTGATCAAACTTCTGCCTAATGGAGCGTACCATGGACTTGTCGATCCAAATTGATCCCATTCTTGAGGCCCACATTGCCCAGGAAGCCAAACGTCTCGGCATGTCCGAGTCCGATTTCGTAAAAGACCTGCTTGAACAGGCTTTGGGCTTCAAAAACCCTTATCAACTTTTACAGCAAGTTCGTAGCGGCGCACCGATAGGCGATCCCCATGCATCGGAACATACCGGCGAAAAATTCAAGGCGAAACTCCATGCGCAGCGTGCTTCTTGATAGCGGTCCCTTGGTCGCCCTATTCGCCACCGACGATAAACATCATGCCCGATTCGATGCCTTGGTACTCGCTCTGGCACCAAAAGGATTGCATCTGGTCACGACTTGGCCTTGCGTTGTGGAAGCGGCCTACTTGTTGCCGCCGACCCAGCGATTCGAGATGCTGCAATGGATCGGGATGGGCGGCGCGGCGGTTTATCCTTATCGACCCCCGACACCTCGGCGATAGGGTGAAATGGATGCAACGGTATACGGAACGGAATAAGCGCGAGATGGATTTTGCCGATGCCACTTTGTACTGGCTTGCCGTGGAAAGCGGAATCACCGAAATCATGACCGTGGATGTAAACGATTTTTCCCGCTACCGGCTGCCCGATGGTCGTGCCTTCGCATTGCTATGAGACTTGTAGATACGGCGCATCTCTTTGCGCTCGACATTCCGGCCTGATTGTCTACCCCCCATGCACCAGCCCTGTAGGTCGGGCAACCTCTTTTCCGTTGCCCGACAATACCGAATGTCGGGCGCAAAAAGAAGCGCCCGACCTACGTGGCTACCGAGAACCCCAACCGTTCCAAAGCCCTTATCGCTTCCGCACTCGAAACGACCGGGAGTTTAGGCATGTCCAGCCACATGGAAAGTTGTTAATAACGGGCGGGCATGAAATGTTAGCGGGAACTCTTCAAGGTACAGTTCAGTTGCTTCGCTCAGGTTGGCTAAGGCTTCTTCAAGGGTCTCACCTTGAGTGGTTGTTCCAGTTTCAGGATTGAAAGCGAAATAACCACCCTCAGGAGCTTGGGTTAATATTGCCGATAGTTCCATAATTCCTCCGGTAATTTACATTCACTGTGAAAATTTAGAAATTTCGCGTGGACAAACGATAGAGTCGTTTGCCTACCCTGCTGGGCTACCCGGCTATTACAGTTTTCGGTAAACATCGAAGCGACCCGAGTTTTCGATGCGCACCCACTGAATTTCAGGATATTCTTTATTGGAGACGGCAGCCTTGAATAAGCGGCCAAGCTCTTTTCGTTGACCAGAGGTTCCGATTGCTTCCCAATCATTATCAAAAATTTCGGCCAAGCCAGCTTCACTACCTTGCTGCATTGCCGTTATCTTCTCTCGTAAAAGCTGGTTGTGTTCTTCAAGTAAGTTCATAGGTGGGGCTTCTCTCTGGTTGCCTAACGGCCAAGCTAAGCGGCACGGGCAGGAGGAACTAGAATGAACACCGAAAACTTGAACCCGTGTCCGCTTGAGCGACCGGTTGGGCGCACGGGCCAGAACGAAGCTGAGGCTGTTGATCTTAATTTTAATTGTCAATGTAAATCCCAACTTAGGATTGATAAATGCTCTGGTTGTGGCAGAGAACTGTTTAATGCTCCTTGGGAGGATAAGGTAGTTTGCTGGAATTGCAATACTGAGACAGTGCTACAGCCTTTGAAAATCCCTTTTCAATGTCAGTGGTTTTCCAGAACAGAAAATGGAGAACTTCATTGCCGTCGAAGTTCAGCCTAATTTGTCTTGTTATATCAATAGCGGATTCTTTCATGTTTTCGGAATATTTTGCATATAAAGCATCATAATTATTCTCATTGATTTCTTGTGAGATAACAAAGACACCACTTTCTTCAGGCATATGTTCCAAACTTGTAGAAACAAAAAACTTTAATTCATAGGATATAGTCATTTATGAACCTAAATGTAATCAATGAGGATGCGCCTAACGACCGCGTTGAGGGGCGAGGGCGGACGGAGCCAGAAAAGTGAGCGAAAATATAACCCCGCGTCCCCCTCGAACGCGGGGTTAGGCTGGTGGGCAAGGAGACAATGCCGGGAGTTCTCGGCTTTTGCTCTTTGCCCCGTTTCACGGCAGATTGTCGCTTGCGCTCCGAATCCGGCCTTACGAATTAGGCTTGGTTAGGTAACTTTATCGGCAAGCCCTTTGTAATTTATATATCCATGACCTTTTGGTGTCACCGTCCATGTGTTTAGGTTTTTTGATATAGGAAATGGTTTATCCGGTTCATTCCAAGTGCGTGTTATGTAATTAATTTTAATAATACCCAAGGATTCCAAGTAATTTAGTTTATCTAAGGTCTCTTCATTTGATAGTCCGCTATACGATGCTATCAAAGATAATTCTGAACCAGATTTACTAGCCACTGCTAACAATGTTAAAGTATGTTTTTCATTCAAGGAAATTCCATGAATAATCTGAACCTGATGATTGAGTTGTTTGTTCTCACTTACAAGATTGCTATTCGTAGACTCAAGGTCTTTTATCTTCTTATCAATCAGCGCAAGCTCCTCCTTCAAAAGCGAAACATGCTTTTGCAGTATAGCCGCAGAACCGCGCTCGTTAATAAGTCTTTCAATTTCACTGAGGATTGGGATTGCCATGATCTCTTCTCAAAAAAGCCTAACGCCAAAGCTAAGGGGCGCGGGCGGACAAAACTAGGGGAAAACAGGCCAAAGCATAACCCCGCGTCCCCTTGAGCGCCGGGTTGGGCGGCGGACTGGAAAAGAGTGGCTCTCTCTTGCTCTTTGCTTTTCGCTCTTTCAGCCTTAAACCACCTACAAGTAACGAGTTGTAGGGCGGATACAGGAATATGATCCGCCGAATGCTGGCGACCGACCCATAACATTCGGCGGAACCCGTCCATGGTTCCGCCCTACAGACCTAGGAGAGTATATTGCGTGTAATCTCTGGCGGCCTAGTAATCCAACTACCATTTTTATAGTGCAGTATAGGAACGCCGCTTGTCTCCCAATAAAAATTGTGCCAATGCAGAAATAAATCGACTCTTTCGTTTTTTATCTCTTTATTGGGGCTACTCTCTTCGAGTTCGTCTATAGGAGTCCTGTTAAAGTACCTATATCTATTTTCACCAACCGTCAATTTGTGTGGCTTGTTATTTACAAATATCCAGTCCGTTCTACTTATATATAAGTGGTCGTCATTTATTATAAATCCATGATATTGAGGGATAGAAAAATACTGTTTTATTGACACGGATAATCTATCCCCATATTCTAGTTTTTCCAAATAATTTATTTTTCTCACGAATGCATTTATTTTTCCACGAGACTGATCCGCCCAATCGTCTTTATTTTCGTCAGTTATTGGAAGACTTTGAATAAAGTCTGGGGACACAAGGAGTATTTGAAAACAGAATCTCAAGTCTTTATTGGATTGTTCCAAGAGTGTAAACAGTGGTTCAATTACAAGATTCCATGAAAACTTCATTCCAACGACCGTAAATTTAATATTAAATACGGCTGCTGATTTTCCGTTGTCAGCATCTATTTGGTTTCTGACTAATAATACTGCCTTAGTGTATGCTTCCGTACCCGTCATATAATCTCCATATTGTACACTTGCTGAATCTAGCGCATTTATTGCATTGTTTATTTGCCGTCCTTGTCTCGTAAGTTGTTCGGAAATCAAAGTTTTTTGTTCCGCCTGCATTCTTTGTGTTTTTTTCTCAGATAGCCATGTAATTAACCATGTAACAAATGGAGTCACTAGAATACACAATGCTATCCATGGTTGCAACCAATCTGGAATGTAACCTATAAAATGCGGGTCTTTCATTTGGGCAACTGTCGATAAATGAGAATTTTAAGATAAATCTTTGGCAACGTTAAATAGTTAGACTGGTCTGCTAAGGAGATCCGTATTCGTCTAAAAAGCCACATTTCTCACAATAAAAAGACGCACCATTATCATAGTCATAAACAACTAATATTTCTCCGCATTTTGGACATGACTCATTAGTTGTTGTTGGTACAACTTTATCAGCAAACTCTTCATTCGTATCCATATGTTTCACCAAGTGCTTTTGTTTATTTGAGGAAATAAGTTGATCTAAGTGTCGAAAAGCCCAACGCCCGAGCTAAGGGGCGCGGGCGGACGAAACTAGGGGGAAACAGGCCAAAGCGTAACCCCGCGTCCCCTTGAGCGCCGGGTTGGGCTGCCGCTCAGGGAGAGGAAGCCGGGCCGCATGGCTCTTGCTTTTTAATCTATTTTTTAATAAAAAAACTAAACGCAAATCAATTCTTTATCATTTGAATAAAACAATATAATAAAATCTAGCTCTTCGTATAATAGGCATACATTATAAAACATTCAATAAATCAATATGATAATCAAA
>CAIODU010000034.1 GCA_903857165.1 uncultured Methylococcaceae bacterium
CTTCACGAAGATGGTTTGCTCGGTCTTCATCCCAAATTTGCTGAATTGCTTGGCATAGCGCTCCTCTTTGGCAAGATTCTCCGCCTGTTTGGAAAATTGGAAGGGTTTGCCCTTGGTCTTCTCAACATCGCCCATTTGCAACGTTTCGCAAAATATATTGCACAGCAAATTGATTTTCGGGTCGTCGCTGTAATTGCCCAAGCCCGATGGCTTGGGGCATCTTGCAATGATGTCGTCGGCTTTTTCGCTGGGCTTGGGTTTGACGGAACTGATAGACTTTTTGCGCATAATCGTGCCTAGGATTCCTATTCAAAATAAATAAAGGTTAAATAATCCTGCGTTTGTTTGCACAAGGCTTCCAGCCGTTGGGCAGGGTTCAAGGCCGGATCGTTCAGCGTCGCGGTCGCCCAAGGGTATTGCGGGTCTTGGCAAAAGCCCCAACCAAACAGAAACATCAGTATTGCCAACGCGGCAGCGCCCAAATCAGGCTCCAGCCCGTACTGTTGCGCCAATTCCTTGCCTCTTTGCAGCAAACCGTCAACGCCCTCCTCGCCCAGATAATCAAACTTGCGCGGGAATATCCAAAACAATTGGCCTTTGATCGCCATGCCCGGAGTCAAGAACCCTTGCACCGGCAAACTTCGTAGCGAAGCCATCGCTTCATCGGCATGCTCGTTCTCCAAGCCGGACACCTCTTGGTCGTAGGACCGCCCCAACACATAAAGCCTTTGCGACTTGATCAGTTCGTCTTCATCCCGTTTGCTGCCCAGCACCCTGGCGGCCCATGGCAATTGCGGGTCAACATCAAAATCGCAGCCGTAAATCACCGTGAAATCAAGGTATAATCGGAGGGTGTCTTGTTCGGTGAAGCCATGTTCGCCCGCCCGTTGCATCCCGTAATCGACCAGATTGCGGGCGGCCTCTTCGCCATTGAACTGGAAATGGGCACTGGCCACTTCTTTGACGCGAACCAACATTTTTTTCTTGAAGCGTCGCAAGGCATCCTCTTTAAACGCATCGATTTGCTCTTTGGTGATAGTCAACATGTTAGCCTGTCGTTTGCTTTCTGATCGGACATTATGGATGGTATTATTATGCAACGAATGAACGGCAAAGTCATGTGGGGCTAAGATCTGTGGAGTTGATCCGGCCTACATAGGGGCTTCAGCCGTAGCCGGAATAAGCCCGTTCACGGGCGTTTCCGGCATAAGCACCCGGACAAGTGCGGCTTAGTTCGCCGGAAACACCCGCTTGGGCGGGTTTATTCCGGCCTACATAGGGGCTTCAGTGGTACAGTGCGTAACAACAGTTTATAAGTGGCAAGTAGATATGGAAAACGCTTTACATCATCATGACTAACCATTTCGACACGATTGCGGACATCTACAATAAAGTTTGGTATTTCTCCGGGCAATACCAAAAAAGCATGCTGGAAAATATTATTGAATTATTGCAATTGGGCAAAGATGATGTTTTGGCGGACATTGGCGGGGGGACGGGCGCAACTACCCGTTTGCTGCTGGAAACCTCTAATCTGCGCAAGGCATACTGCATTGAACCTTCAAGAAAAATGTTTCTTGAAGCTCAAAAAATCCCGGTGATCGAGTCGGTGTGTGCAGATGCCGGCGAATTCATGCAACTGGAAATTGACTTTTCCAAAGTGCTTTTAAAAGAGGTCGTGCATCATATCCCTTCACGCCAAGTGCTGTGGCGTTATCTTCGGCATAAACTGCCCGCACAGGGGAGAATACTGATCGTGACCCGTCCGCAGGCTATCGCGCTTCCCTTGTTCGAGAAGGCTAAACAAGCCTTCCGGCAGAAACAACCGAAACATGAAGTGCTGATGCAGGAACTGGAAACCAGTGGGTTTGCAACGTCCTACAGAGTGCATCCTTACCGTTTTACGCTTGATAAAGCCGTCTGGTTTGATATGATCCGCAACCGATTCATGTCGGACTTGGCCGGTTTCACCAACGGGGAAATCGAAGAGGGTTTGATTGAAATCGATGCCAAATATCCGGGTGGCACTATTGAGATACAGGACAATATTATTTATATCCCGGCTTCCGTTAAAGGGATGGACAGGATGGAGTAGCGCGGTGCGTCTAGGCTTTAAATTCGACCTATCCAGTTTTATATCACTCCCAAGTTTTTAACCCATTAGCCCTAGATGCATGTTAGTGAATGACACCTCCGACTATTCTTGCTTTGTCCGCTGGTTTAGGGATTCCTCCCCTTACATCCATGCCCACCGTGGGCGGACCTTTGTCGTTTCCTTCGGCGGCGAAGCCTTGGCCGATGGTTTGTTTGCCAACTTAGTGCATGATTTCGCGCTGCTTAACAGCCTTGGCATCAGGCTGGTGTTGGTGCATGGCGCCCGCCCCCAGGTGGAGCGTCGATTGCAGGCCAAGGGTTGCCAAATGCGCTATGTCAACGGCTTGCGCGTGACCGACGCCGTCGCCTTGCAATGCGTCAAGGAGGCCGTCGGCACGGTGCGGGTGGAGATTGAAGCCTTGCTGTCCATGGGCTTGGCAAACTCACCCATGGCCGGGGCGAGAATCCGTGTCGCTTCCGGCAATTTTGTCGTCGCCAAGCCCTTGGGTGTCCGTGACGGGGTGGATTTCGGCCATACCGGTGAGGTGCGCCGGGTCGATGCGGAGGGGATGCGCGCCCAATTGGCCCAAGGTGATGTGGTGCTGGTTTCCCCCATCGGTTATTCGCCCACCGGCGAGGTATTCAACCTCGTCGCCGAGGAAGTCGCCACTTCCGTTGCCGTCGCGCTTCGTGCCGACAAGCTTTTGTTATTGACAGAGCAGGATTGCGTCAATCTCGCCGACGGGCGCCCGATCCGCCAAATCACCACAGATGAGGCGGAAACCTTGCTAAAAGGCAAGCAATCGCTGGCAGAAGAATACATTCCACACTTCAAAGCGGCAATTAATGCCTGTAGGCGCGGAGTGCAGCGCGCCCATTTAATCAACCGACGTATCGACGGGGCCACTTTGTTGGAATTGTTTACCCGCGACGGCTTGGGTACGCTGGTGAGCCTGTCCCCGTTCGAGACCCTGCGCCAAGCCGGAATCAAGGATGTGGGTGGCATTCTGGAATTGATCATTCCATTGGAAAACAAGGGCATACTGGTGAAGCGCTCACGCGAGCATTTGGAAATGGAAATTTCCGATTACAGCGTCATCGAACGGGACGGCATGATCCTTGGTTGCGCCGCACTGCATCCCTATCCTGAGGCATCCTCCGGAGAGCTGGCTTGTCTTGCCTTGCGCGAAGAATATCGGGGCGAAAACCGGGGCCAAAGGTTGTTGCAACATTTGGAGAGGAAGGCGCTGGGTATGGGGATCGAGACATTGTTTGTGTTGACCACGCAAGCCACCCATTGGTTCAGGGAGCATGGTTTCGAGTTTGCCGAGGTTGCCAGCCTGCCCCCCGCCCGTCAGGCCCTGTACAATCCGCAGAGAAACGCCAAGATTCTGGTCAAGGAATTGAGCGCTGCCTAATTGTCATCGTTGCCATGTTCTGCGTCAATGGCATTAGCGCATGGAGCGTCAAAGCTTGCTTTGACCGCCTGTCGCAGACAGGCAGGGGCAACAGCAATTCTCATTATGGCTCCATTGCCGTCATTCCGGCATGGATGCCGGAATGACGGGTTGTCTATCAGCACTTTGGCTCATAATGAGAATTGCTGTAATCAGGTCTGGTTTTTATATTCCCTGAAAGTCTGGATCAACTCTTGGAATGACCCAGGTTTATATTTCTCAAAGCTCTCTTGATCGACATAAACAAAGTCGTAGGTCACGTCGGGTTGAAGCGGGTTGATGTCTTCGCACCATTGCCTTAGTCTTGCCATTTTAAAGGGGACATCCAAATCCGCCTGCCCCTTGGTTTCGACAATGTAGAGTCTCTTCAGCGATACCTTCACCACAAAATCAGGGTAATAGTTGGAAATATCACCGTCCGCATTCACATAGTCCAGTTTGAAATGCACGGCCAGATAGTTTTTGGCATAGGCGATCACATCATCGCAGTCTTCCAGAAAACGGGCGAACAACAACTCAAAATGACTATCGCCAATGATCTTGTTGAAAATACTTTTTTTTGGAATAAGATAAGCTTGGTCCTTAGTCATGAACGGGCGGGTTTGCCGAAGCTTTATGCTATCGCGAATTTCGGCATCGCCCTTGTCCCTGACCGTCAGCGCATTAATGGCTTTCTTGAAGGTCTCGATCAGCGTTCGGGTGGCGGCTAATTCCGACAGATTGCGCAGTGTGTTTGGGTTTTCCAATTCAACGGGACGGTCAAACAACTGATCTTGCACGAAAGCTTTGGCCTTGCCATAAAGCACATCATAGCCACTCACCAAGCGCAAATCCTTCATGATCGTTTGTGCGAAATAGCCAATCACGCTGCGATAATCGGCAATGCCCGCCGTGTCGAGAAGGGTGGTATGCGTGACTTCGCCCGTGGTGATGTCCTTAAAGACGATTTCCCGTTGCTCCTCTTCGCTGAATACTTTATAGGGTACTTTGTCGATTAGGACTTCAATAGTCAATTCAACCAGATTCTTATAGTCACGATAAGTGCGCGGAGACAAAATCGGAATCTCAATATCGAGCGCGGCTAAGTCTTTCTTGTCGCTGTCTTTGTCAATCTCAATCACCAGCGGCGTTTTCGGCTGGCTGCCCTCACCCATGGGCTTGTGATCCAACACCACGCCCTCGGCTTTAATGGATTCCACGAACTCCATGAATGCATCCGTGCCGATCACGCTCACATATTCTTCCACGCCACTCGGATACATCTTGCGCAAACCTCGTCCCAAGGTTTGCTCGGGCAGGATGTTGCTTGCCGCCGCATAGGCGCGCAGTCCTACGATGGTGGTGACGTTGCGCACGTCCCAGCCTTCTTTCAACATCATCACGGAAACAATGGCTTTGTATGGGCTGTCTTGGCTGTCAATATCATTGGCTTGCTTGCGCAGCCTTTCCAATTCATCCCTGCCCTTGCCAGAAGCCGCCTCGGAAATCTCGCCATTATTTTTGGTGTGGATGACCAGCACATCCTCTTTCCCGGCTAAATCCGAGTAATTGCCCTTCAAATAGTCCGCCACGTCGTCGCAATTCTTGGTGTCGTCGGTCATCACGAACAGGATGGCCTTCTTGCCCATTTTTTCATGAACGGCATAAGCCTTGCGCCACTCGACCACGCCTAGGTTGATGTAGTCGGCATATTTCTCGGTGTATTTGGCACTCTGGCGTTCCACCAATTTGGCACGGCTGGCCGCGTCGGGCAGCACCGGATGCTTCACGACATTCTGCGAAATCGCCTCGACCAGAGGGTAGTCGGTCACGGTTTGCACAAAGATTGCGCCGTTGTTATGTTTCGGCGTGGCGGTCACATCCACCTGTAGGGATAGGTTCGCCCCTTTTTGTTTAAGCCGGTTGTGAATGTCCTCGATGGATTTGAACCACGCCAGCCGATTGTCGTGGATGTGGTGCGCCTCATCGTTCAACACCGCCAACTCGTCAATGTCGCGAACAATCATCCCCAAGTCCACTTTGGAATCTGTCGTCGCCCCCGTGGGCCGCTTGCCTAAAAAATAATCCATCGTGTTGTCATCATCCGGCGAAGGCGGAATATCATTGCCCGCATAGACTCGATGAATATTGGTCAGAAAAATATTGCCGACGGGGCGGGTGATGCGCACCTCGTCCTGAAGGTGCAAAGTCAGTTGGAAGTCATCCCGCCAGTTCTGCCCGTCAAACCCATTATCGGGCAATACCGGGTCGGCAAAGAAAATACGCAGCCCGGCGAAATCCTTATGGATGCGATCCAGCACAATGATGTTGGGTGTGATGACGAGGAAATTGCGGGACAGTTCGGATGCCGGCTCGTACAGCTTGTGAAAATAACTCCATGCCAAAACCAAGCTCATCACCTTGGTTTTGCCCGCGCCAGTTGCCATCTTGATGACGAACCGCCGCCAAGACTCGTCGAACATTCCGCTCGACACCGCACCTGAACAATCAAAGCGCATCAGGTCGTATTTATCCTTAACCCCGACCACGTCATACAGGTAGATAATGGTTTCCAAGGCTTCCCGTTGGGCGAAGTAATACTGGAATTCCGCCCTGTTTTCCCCCCGCCCATTGGGGGAGAGTGTCAATAAATGCGGCGTGTCAAACCACCAATTTAACAGGCTTCGGCTGGTGTCTGTGGCTTTGGCATAACCGCTGTCCCGCCAAGCCTTCACTTGCTTGCGCAACTCCGGCACTAGGGGAGGCATTAGTTTATCCATGCTGGTTTCCCGCAAGGCTTCATCGGCGGGAAACCAGCGGATGGCCGGGTCTAAAATGGCATGGGGGTCGGACGGGAAGTCTTTATGTAGTGCCATGATTTACTCCATGATACGCAAAGCTAGATTGGCAAATTCCAAAGGCTCATTGAGATGGTGTTCAATCACATCCACCATGATGTCCAAATCCAATTTCTGATATTCATGCACCACTATATTTCGGAAACCCACCATGCCCTTCATATTGTTCATCAATTCTTTAGAAATCAGACCGGCGCGGTGCAACAACTCAAAAGCATCGGCACTGTCTTGCGGGAGACCGAGCTTTTTCTTTTTGATGAGGTAATTGGCAATATCAATCGCCAGTTCGCCCATGCGCTGCAAATTCATTGCAATGGCATCTTGAATGAGATAATTTTCATGAAAAGGGGTGTCACTTGGCATGGCATAATACTTTTCAACTTGAACAATACAACGCTCGACACTGATTTTTTTGTTCAGGATAGTCTCGTTAATCATTTATAGAACCGTCCGCTACGCAAACCTTCTGCCAATACCTCAGCCCGCTCTTGATTCAATTTTTGATAAAACGATAAAGTGAGCATTTCAAATTCATCTGCCGCGTATTCATCCGCACAGAAAATACGCCGGTCTGCCATGATGACCTCTTTTTGGAATACCGTGGATACCCTTCTTACATTCAGTAAATCCACCGATTTGTGGGTAATGCTGCCCAAGCGCATCGCCAAATCATTCCAGCCCCAAAAATCCACCGCCTTGGCCCGTAGTGGGGGCAACAACGCCGCCATGTCCACATCGCTACTCGGCCATTCGTCTTCCGTCCCCCATGAGCCGAATAGATAAATGGCTTGGGTGTCGGGATAGTCGCTCAACACGGTTTCAACCATTTGCGCTTGGACGGTCATAGATTCACCTCAATAATAGTCATCGTATCATTGCCGAATATATCCACCACTTTGACGGCAATTTTACGCCGCCCCGGCATGACTTCTTGATAGACACTTTTCAATTCCAGCGAACGGTCTTTTTTGGTGCGGAAGGACTGCCATTCGTTTTCAAAGATGTAATCGCCCGTCCATATTTCTTCAAATCCCCCCTGCCCCCCTTTTCCAAAGGGGGGTTCTGAAAAATTCCCGCCCGTGTCTAAGCCCTGTGCTTTGCCCCCGCCTGTATCAAAGTCATGTGCTTCACTCCCCCCTTTTTCAAAGGGGGGTTGGGGGGGATTTAAAGGCACACGGATAATCTCCCGCTTGCTCTCAAAGTCAAAATCCACCGACCAATAATCAATCCAGTCCGTCCAGTTTTTGGTTAGCGTTTCGCGGCTGACAATGCCGTCCTTATCCTTGCTGACTTTCACAATCTGGCCTTTCTCGACCACGATCTTGCTTTGCTTGTCTTTCAGGTTGGATTCGGCATGGGCGATGGAATCTTGCGAATAAAACACCGAAAAGTCGGTCAATTCCACCGCAATGGCGGGCGAGACGCCCGTGCTCCCAGGGCGGATGTGGGGCTTGACTTCAATGAACGACACATCATGAAATACGACTTGGTTCTTTTCCACTGCCCGTTTATCAAATACATCGGCGGGGATGTATTTCGGGGCTATGTCGATGCCCTTGGCCTTGGCTTCATCCAATACATTGGGGAACAAGCCCATCTCGAACTCGAAACCCAGAATGTCCACGCGGGTGATGTGCTTCTTGCGGCATTCCAAAATGATTTCCTCGACAAACAGCCGCGTGACCGGCAGATTCACCGGCCCGACCGCCACCAACCGGCCGGCTTTCTTGCCGTGGAAAGTTTGAAACCCGTCGGTTTTTTCGGCGCGATACGCCTGCAGAATCAATTCAAGGAAAGCCACCTCCTTTTCCTCCAATTGCTTCTGCTGTTCCGCCTCGCGCAGATTGGGGTTCACGCCGATGTAATGCTGGCGTTCATACTTGCCCAGATTCAGTATTTCAAAGGCGCGGTAGTTCTTATCTTCAGTTTTTAGATGACGCTGTACGCTTATTAGGCGCTTGCGCGTGGTGTGGATGGCAAACTTGCCTAAATCCGTGGTGATCCATTTGCGGCCTAGTTTCTCGGCAACTGCCGCCGTCGTGCCGGAACCGCAGAAGAAATCAGCTATCAGGTCGCCTTCGTTGGAAGAGGCTTTGATGATGCGATCTAGGAGAGCTTCGGGTTTTTGGGTGGGATACCCCATTCGTTCTTTTGCGGAAGAATTCAATATTTGAATATCCCATACACTATCTATAGGCTTGCCTCTTAAAATTACTTCCTCTACATACCTTTTATAACGTGGGTGACCCTTTCCACCATCAGCTAGAATATATTCGCGACCGGTTTCTTCATCAATCATCACATCGTGCCGATGATCTATAAAATCCCCTCTTGTCCATTCCTGCGTATTTACAATTAACTTTGAATCAGGCTTTGCATAAAAAAATAATGTGTCATGCTTTTTATCAAATTGTTTCTGTCTTGGTTCTGTCCTTTGCCCATAATGCCAAACAATCTCGTTTCTAAACGAATTTCGTCCAAAAACTTCATCTAATACCAATCGAATATAACTGTTTACTCTCCAATCACAATGCACATAAATACTCCCATCTTCCGCCAATAAATCCCGCATCAACACCAGCCGTTCGTAAATCATACTGATGAAAGAATCCGCGCCCCTACCCCATGTATCACGGTAGGCGATTTCTTCGAGTATGTTGGGTTTTTTCGTGAACGTGTTAGCTTGTCCTGAGCCTGTCGAAGGGCCGATTTCAATATCCATGCTAAAATCCGCGCCCACGTCGAAGGGCGGGTCAATGTATATCAGCTTGATGCCGCCTTGACTTTCGATTTCCTCCCGTAGCGGGCCGTTTTTAAGGCTGGAAAGGATCAGCTTGTTGTCGCCCCAAATCAGCTTATTCGTCCAGCCTTTGAGTTGGCGACCACGGGAATCCATGTCGAACAGATCGGCCTGTATCCGCGTATCTTTCTCTGCGCGTGGCTCGTCCACCTGCTCGATGACTTGAAACGGCAGCACGACATTGCACACTTCATTGGTTTTGCCGTTCCAAACCAGCTCGACTTCGCGTTTCTCATCAAACAGCAGGAAACGGTATTTATCCGGCAGAGGTTTCCCCGCCTCCAAAAAGCGTAAGATTTCCTGTTTTTCCTGCTCCGTCAGCCGCACCATGAATGCCCTCTCTTGCCACTCAGCATTGAAATATCGACAGCACAAAACAAATATTGTCGCCTATCTCACTGATTTTAGCGAATCTGATGCATGCCATCGTTCCCACGCTCCGCGTCACTGCCATTAAGTTAAGCCGTCATACCGGCATGGACCGCCGGTATCCAGATTGCAGGGACGCCCCCAAGCCCGTGCCATCCCTGGAGCCTGGGTTCCGGCGGTCCATGCCGGAACGACGATGTTTTGTTAACTTAATGGCAGTGGCCCTCTGCGTTCGTCGTTACACACAAGTGTAAGAGAGACCCGTCATTCCGGCATGGATGCCGGAATCCAGTCACAGGGACGTGAATCTGCGGGCTGGCAACTCACCTGATTCAAACACTTGTACAAGCGGCAAGTTACCGTCCTTAAAGCCCTGGATTCCGGCATCCCTGACCGGAATGACGACGTTTTCCCGTTCCTTGGGACTTTGCATATAACGATGAGCGCTCTGCGTGGGAATACAGGCCGTAAGGGCGGAATAGGCGGTATTCCGCCGCCTGTGTAGGCTTTGCCCTTCGGCGCAATACGCGAGTACGCTATTTGCGCCCGCAGACTGCCTCTCACCTACCCGGCTTGCGTCCGGTAATGTCGCACCAAATCAACCGGGTAATGCGGATGTTCAGCAAAAGTGCTATCGTCGATTTTCCATAGCATGGCGACCAGCGCCGCCTCAAAGCACCAATAGCCCACATAGGCTTCGC
>CAIODU010000035.1 GCA_903857165.1 uncultured Methylococcaceae bacterium
ATCAAAGCCCTGCGCAACGGGCAATCGCTGGATCAATTTGCCGCCACCTACCGTGACCAGCCCACGGCCAGCACCGGTGCCAACGGCTTTTACTACTACGCCCTGAATGCCCCTGCGGCCACTCCCGGCGGCATTGCCAACGGCAACAGCGTGCTGGTTTACCAGAACGCCGCGCCTACCCCCACCGGCGCGGTGCGTAAATCCGACGGCAACAACCTGCTCAACCTCAACCTGACTCCCAATACGGTGAGCGCCACCAGCGCTACCGGCACGATGGGCACGGCCGATCTGATTACGGCGCGCGGCACCACCCTGACTGACCCCAGCGCGCCTTACACAGTTTCCGGCAACGCCATTGCCTTGAGCGGCAGCGCCAGCTTTGCCACCAGCGGCCTGACCAACTTCGATCTGGGTGGCAACATCAGCACCAGCAACGCCAATCAAACCTATAACAGCGCGGTCACGCTTAACGGCAATGCCACGCTCTCGTCTGGCAGCGGCACTATCAGCCTCGGCGGTGGTGTTAGCGGCGACCATAACTTCGGCATCAACACCACCGATCCGCTAGGCTTTACCCAAGGGCCGGTGAGTCCTTTCGTCGTTGCCGGTTTGGAATTGCTGGGTTCGGATACCACTTACATGCTACGCCATGCCGCCAACCAGATCGGCACACTCGCCGGCAATACTGGCAGCGTGAATCTAGTCAACAACGCCGCGCTGACAGTCGGCAGCGTGAACGCCTCCAGTGATCCTCCAAGCCACCTCGCCACTAACGGCCTTACCACAACGGGTACGTCCACCCTGCAAACGACGGGTGCGAATGACATCACGTTGGCACTGACAACCGGGCAAATTATCTCCGCTGCCGCAGGCGATGCCGTAGTGCTGGCTTCGGGCCGCGACTTCATCAACAACTTCGGCGCGACAGCGATCAGCCTGACCCATGCCGGATCCAAGCGCTTTCTCGTCTATTCCACTGACCCCACCCATCCGGGCCAGAAGATCAATGACCTAAACTATCAATTCAAACAATACAACGCCCCCTATGGCACTACGCCAGCAGAAACCGGCAACAACAGCGGCTTCCTCTACACTAGGGCACCGGCATTGACTCCCACGCTGACAGGTGTCAACAAAGAGTATGATGGCACCACAACCGCGAACCTACTGCCCATCAATTTCACCGCCACGGGTATGATCGACAGCGACACGGTGTCAAGCTGGTCCGTCAGCCACCTTCCCGCCACTGGCACCTATGCCAATAAGAATGTAGCGACGGGTATAAGCATTTTCGATGCCAGCCCCGGCACGGCGACGGTAGTCAACGGCTTGATCCGGGTTTATGGCTATGGGCAAAACCCGGATGACATGAAAGGGGACATCGGCAAACTGGCGGTCACGCTGTCCGCCTCTGCTGCGGGCAAGACCTACAACGGCCTGACCGACATCGTCGGCACGGCCCCGGCGGTCAGCGCCAACGTGGCGCTGGGTTCGGGCGACACCCTCCAAGCCTCGGCCTTCAGCTTCGCCTACGACAACAAGAACGTCGGCACCGCCAACAAGACGGTTTACTCCACCCTCGGCGCAGCCTCCATCCGCGATGCCAGCAACGCCGACATGACCGGCAACTACACCATCAGCACTAACGGCACTGGCATCTACTTGAATGACGTGGTCAACACCGGCAGCACCATCACCCCGGCAAGCCTGACGCTGACAGCCAATAACCAATCCAAGGTATTCGGCACTCCCTTTACTTTCACTGGTAAGGAATTTACCCCGACCGGTTTGCAAAACAATGAAACCATTGGCACTGTAACCCTTGCTAGCGCTGGCGCACCCGCTTCCGCCGATGTCGGGAATTATCCGATAAACATCACTCCAGGAAGTGCCTCAGGGGGTACGTTCACCCCAAGTAATTACACCATCGCCTACCTTCCAGGCAACATGACGGTAAGCACGACAAGTTTGGTGCTGGATCTGACGGCCAAGAATCAAATCAAGACCTACGGGGCTGAGTTCATTTTTACGGGTACCGAGTTCACTCAGGTCGGACTGGCAAATGGCGATACCATCGACACCGTGCAACTGACCAGCACCGGGGCACCAGCCCTTGCCAACGTGGGAAACTTTCCCATCATCATCACACCTGGAAGCGCCGTAGGCAGTTTCGACCCCAACAATTACACTATCACCTATTTCAATGGCAACTTCATTGTCCTTCCACGTAATATCAGCCTGACGGCGGGCAGCAACGAGGCGGGGACCAGGTTCTACGGCGACACCGCCAACCCCGTGCCGGTGCCGCTGTACACGGTAGGCGGTTCGGGCATGGCCAACGGCGAGGACGCCCAAGCCCTGCTCAACTTCACCGTCGCCAGCGTCGCCAACGGGGCCACCGGGGCGGGGACCTACCTGCCCGGCACGGTCAACGCCTACCGGATCGGCAACACCAGCGTCGGCGTACACGGCAATTACAACGTCACCGCCCTCAACGACGGCATCCTCACCATCGACCCGGCAAACCTGACGGTGACCGCCAATGGCCAAGTCAAAACCTATGACGGTTTGTCGTATTCCGGGGGCAACGGCGTTGTCTATAGCGGTTTTGTGTCAGGCGAAAACAGCAGTGTGCTAAACGGCACGCTGACCTATTCGGGTACTTCGCAAGGGGCGCGAAATGTGGGCAGTTACCTGATCACGCCGGGGGGCCAGACGGCTACCAATTACACTATCGGCTATGTGAGCGGCATACTCGGCATCACTCCGGCCGCTTTATATCTGTCCGCCCTTCCCGACAGCAAGATTTATGACGGTAATACATCATCCAGCAAGACACCGGTTTACCTTGGTTTATTCCCGGGTGATTCGCTTAGCCGGTTAAGCCAAAGTTTCAATAGTAAGGAAGCAGGCGACCGCCTATTGAATGTCGATTCTGGATATACGATCTATGACGCTAATGCTGGCAATAACTACAGCGTAGACAGTCGGTTCGCTCGCGGTGTCATCATACCCCCTCCCCTACCCGTATTTGGGTCTTTCATAGCACAGGAAATCGAACCCAAACTGGGTCCTCGCTATGTTGCGAACCCTCCTGGAAATGGCATTGTCAGTGGGGAGGCAGTGGCTGATGTAGGGGGGGAGGTATTAGGGGGGGATGTGGCAATGGCTTATGCAGGGGGGGCAGTTGATGTAGGGGGGGAGGTGGCAATGGCTGATGCAGCGGTGGCTGATGCAGGGAAGGAAGGGAAGGTGGCAATGGCTGATGCAGGGATGGAAGGGAAGGTGGCAGCGGCTGATGCAGGGGGGAAGGTAGAGAGTAAGCGAGGTAAAAAAATGGTAGGGTCGTTAAGAAGCTTGTCCAATTGGTTAACTCTGCCTGAAATATCGGCTGTGTGGTGGCTTCCATCCATATTGTCAGCGGATTCGAGGAACGTCGGACCACAGGACATATTGCACCGCTTAATTTTAAGATCCAGCAATCCTATGCGAGCATTAAAGTATTGGAATGAATACGGATTCGATCCATTCGGTACAAACTCCATAAAATATGGTAGTCATAAAACCGACTCAAGAAAATCCACAGCCGGTATAACATCGGGCAAAGAGGCGAAAAGCTGGCTTATCGATGTCTCAGATCCGGAAATCCCTGTCTTAAAGAAAATCCCCGACTCAAAGAAAAATTAAGGGGAAAACCTATTGGAAATGCCCCGGATACTGATGTTACGAAACCGTGTAGGCCGAAATAAGCCCGTTCGTGGGCGTTTCCGGCATAATCGGTTCGCCGGAAACGACCGCTGGCGCGGATTTATTCCGGCCTACATCTGAGCCTCGGCGACCCGTGTGCGTTACATCAGTGAAAGTGTGAGATGCCCGTCATTCCGGCATGGATGCCGGAATCCAGTCACAAGGATGTGAATCTAGGGGTCGCCATCAAGCCTTTTTCAAACACTTACGCAACCGACATGTCACCGTCCATGGCGCTGGATTCCGGCATCCATGCCGGAATGACGGTGCTTTACATGTAGGAGCGGGCTTGCCCGCGACCGATAAGTGCCTGTTCATTGGATATCGACATCCTGTCGCGGGCAAGCCCGCTCCTACATGGCTTGACTAAACGGAATGGCCGGATACGGTCATCCCCAGCAAAATTTCCCGCTCAGTTTAACGTAACTGCCGCCATGAAATCCGACCTAGAGACTCCCCGGGGTCGGTGACCCTCTGTGGTGCGTCACCGGTTGACCCGCCTAGATATTTATTGACTACCCCTTTGCCGGGTATGATTGCAGGCGTTTTAAGAATGCCCACGGTGCTTTGAATGCCAGAGGGTGCCATCTTCTCCTCGGCGGTGCCCACCGTCACCGTCACCATGTCAAAACTGTTGAATCTGCCATCCGGTGCAGGGACCGTGGCGACGCCGCCGAAAAGATCAAAAGGCGAGGAGTCCAGCCTAGACCCGGTGATGGCATCCAGTTCCATGAGCCAACTTGATGGCGATGGCGTGGTACAAGGAATGGACCTAGGGTCAAATCCTGCGGGGGGAGTAAATGTGGTGAACAAGATGTTGCCGTTTATGAGCAACGGAAAACCGACCGAACGCTCGCTCGGGCTTGCTGATGGAGTGGTCAAATCCATATACCACCCCCTATGTTGGATTGTGGTTGAGATGTTGCAGGATTTTGGGTAACACGCGGCATTTTTGGTTGTCGCCCGCACGTTGGTCACTGTTTCAGTGTCCAGGCTTTTATCAGCCAGGGTGATTTTCCTAGTCATTGAGCCAGGCAATATCTCCTGCTGCAATAGCTTGCTGCGCCCTTCTATCTTATCGGTGTCCGCAACCCCTGTGTTTTTATCCCACAGGGCATAGAAAGTTTGTTGTTGCTTACTGCTGTCACCCGCCATGTCAATATCAGTGAGCCCTAAATATTTCCCGGTGCCGAAATACACCATCACCGATATCGTGGGTTCTGTTTGGGTTGCGTCGTAAAGGGCATTGGCTTGGTCCGGGCTGACACTGCCGACCTGTGGTTTGCCGGTGATGGGTTGGCGGTTCGAATATTCACACTTTGTATCCGTGGTGGCGCAGGCGATAAACAAGGGATTGCCCCCATTGGCGACTGTCCAAGTGCTGCTGGAGGAGCTTGTCACGTCAAATTTCCACAAATTCCCTTGCAGATCGCCGGCATAGATGTAATCCACCTTGCGGTCGGAATCCACATCCACCGCAATCGGTGTCGACAAGCCATTATTGACGTTTAGGCAAGCGCTTGGTTTTGGGTTGGCATCGCAGGGCGAGATTTTGGCGATGATGAAATTGGGGTCATCCGGCTTCAAGCTGATGTCCAATAGATACAAGACCGGCTTTTGGTTTTTGCTGTTGTAGCCATTGCCGACGATGACGGCCCATTTGCCGTTTTGCATCCTCGCTAGGCTGGGCTGGGCCAAAGTCATGCCCAAATCGGAATAATCCGCCCCGAATCCCAAGTTTTTAAAAACAAAATAATTGTCGGTGAATTCCCATAGCACCTTGCCGACCCCGGTGGCCGTATTGCTAAAATCACCGGGATTAGTCACATCCAAGGCAAAAATGCTTCGACCTCCCCAGCCCGAAGTCGTGTCTAATGGGCTTGCGCCGGTCGTGCCTAGCAAGACCGTATGCCAGGCATCGGAGAAATAAGCATCCCCCGCCCTAGGCGAGCCGTCCACCAAATACCGATGGTCTTGTGCGGCAAGCGGGTCAATTGAACGCAACTTGAGATTGCCATTGATAATATTGCCAGGAAGAAAAGAAAATACCTCTGTGCCATCCCCGGTATCGAATTTATTGTTTGAGCTATTCCATGTGCCGGCCTCAAAGCCATGCAACATGCCATCGTTGCCACCGACATACACCATTCTCGGGCGCGGTGCATTGCCCCCGACCAGTTGGCTTTTTTGGTTTTGGAAGGCTTGATAGGACGTACCTTCAGCACCCGGCAAGCTGGAATAGTTAAAATCCTCAGACCCAACGAACCAAGGGTCTGAATTGATCAAATCGCCTAACAATACCGAACGTTGCCTAAAAACCCCGGTAGGTTTTTCATCCACTCTTGAACCGGCAAAATATTTGCTTATTTGTTGCTGGTAACCAGGCGCAGGACCCCAGTTTATTAAAGTGTACTGTAATTTGCTCAGTCCGGGTAGTGTCGCAGTGCTTGCCCACTTAAACACGGTGCCTGTCAGTAGCGGGTCAGGGCATAATGATGATAACCCACCGAAACAATCATCGTTGGGGAAAAAAAACGAATAGGGCCTGCGCAAAGTATAATCGTCCGGCAGGACACTTCCAGCTTCCCAGAGATCAACTGTAGCTGGGATGCCTGTTGCCGAATCGACTTTGTAAGCCAATAACTTCCCACTCCAGTCGGTGGCCCTGTATTTGGCTTGGTAGATGATTCCGCCTACCGGGTCGACCGCCACTGCCGAGGCCGACCGGTACGCCGTATCGGTCAGACAGCTCGCCAGCGGAATTTGTGCAATGTCAAGATCGGCTGACGCGGCAACGCTAAACACCAGCAGCGCAAAACCAAACCGACAAGCCACCAACAAATTGCTTTTCATCCTTCTTCCTCATCAGTTTCATTGCGGCTTTTGACTTGACCGATGTTACGCAGCAACGGTTCTGGGTTATCGTAGGGCGGCCTTCAGGCCACCAAGCAAGCCCCAAGTTTCGCTTTATCCACCGAAGCGGCCTCTAGGCCACCCTACAGGTGCTAACTGCATAACTATCGGTTATTAAATATAGCCTCTCATTCTATCAGCGATAGCATAATTCTTCCATTCATGATGAGTCCAAATTTTCCCCTTGGGCCATGGAATGGCTTCAACCCAGCAAGTTGGCGATTAAGCGATGGTGTCTTGCGGATTGAACGGGTGTCCTCAGGCGGCAGGCGAGGACTATGTTGCGCATGTCCGCAACGGCCTTGTCGAAATCATCGTTGATAATCAAATAATCGTAATCGGCATAGTGGGACATTTCCGCTATGGCATCGTACATCCTGCGGGCGATGGTTTCTTCGTTGTCTTGTCCCCTCCCGTGCAGGCGGTGTGACAACGCCTCGCGCGAAGGTGGCAGAATAAACAGGGTTTGGCAATCGGGTATCAGGTTTTTGATTTGTTTAGCGCCTTGCCAGTCGATCTCAAGCACTGCATCGTTGCCAGTGGACAAGACGGCTTCAACTGTTTTGCGTGCGGTGCCGTAGTAGTTGTCGAAAACCTTGGCATATTCCAAAAATGCCCCATCGGCTGCCATTGCCTCGAAAGTTTCGCGGCTGATGAAAAAATAATCCAACCCTTCGATTTCAGCAGGCCGCCTAGCTCGTGTGGTATGGGAAACAGATACAGAAAAACCGTCCACTTGTGCACGAAGCTCTCTGACTAAACTGGTCTTGCCTGCCCCTGAAGGTGCTGAAACAACGAATAGGATACCTATGCCCATATTTTGCCCCCAAATAAAGTATAGTTTACCATGCAAAAGTGGTGGGCCGACAATTCTCGTTACGAGCCAAACTATTGATCGACAACCCGATAGGGTAGGGAAGACTCGCGCATCCCCTCCATCCGAACCATACGGGCGGTTTTCCCGCATACGGCTCCCCAGGCAGATGGCAAAAAAGCCTTCCTAGGGGTACAGCCACTGCCATTAAGTTAACAAAACATCGTCGTTCCGGCATGGATCGCCGGAACCCAGGCTCCAGGGATGGCGCGGGCTTGGGGGCGTCCCTGCAATCTGGATACCGGCGATCCATGCCGGTATGACGGCTTAACTTAATGGCAGTGAGGGGTACAGCCCGTCCGCGAGTATCAGCATGGGTAGGCGCGGGCAAGCTTCCTTCAACGTGGCCGCCAGGCGGGCGAAGCCCTTGCGCTTGCAATCTTGTTTGTCATATTCGCCGCCCTCGGGGTTTTCAATCCACTCGGTGGCAAATGGAAACGCTGAATCCGTCCGGGGTGACCAGCCGGGCCTCCAAGACCAAATGAAAGTAGGTGGTTTTACCGGTCTTTGAGGTGCGGGGCAGGCACTGCTCGTCGCGCTGATGGTCGTAACTCCCCGCCCCGCTGGCGTCGACCGCCATCCGAAACCAACGCCCACGGTAGCGGCTGCCATGGAATGCCTTGCGCCGGAGCAGGAGCTGGACCATTTTTTGCTTCAGCCGTTCGATTTGATCCACATCCAACGCAGGCCGTCAGGTGGGCGGCCAATTCATACTCGGAGGCTTTTCGGCGTCAACACATCTGCATATTCTCGATGCCGACTTCAACCAGGCCATAGATCCCGAGTGGGGCGGGAGAGTCAAGGTTTCGTGTGCTGTGCATCGTTGCATTAAGTTTCATCACCAGCGTAACCTTTGCCGGTGGAAGGTATACCAATCCCCCCGTTGGAATGCTGGATGTTGCGGACGCTTGCACTAAAGGGCTTGAGGCCGTCCAAAAGAAAGACATGGCGGCAGCGCTGGAACAGGCCAAGAGGGGGCGCAAAATAGCCCATGATTCCCAGGATGATGAAGTCGCTTATTACAAAAAGGAAGGCAAGCTGTAACAGCGGTTACAGCCACTGCCCTTGGGCAAAAGGTTGCGCTGGCATCACGAAATGCCTGTGGGCCAGCAAATGTTGATTAAATGGGTTGCCCCTGCAAGTCTTTCTTTGACACAAGGGCAGATGACACAGGGACAACTTTAGACCGGCAAAAAGCTCTTTCCCGTGCCTGACGGTAACATGGATGTTCCGTCAGGCTTTGCCCGTGTAAATAATTAGCCAAGACAAGCCCTTTTAGACATATACAAGGCTGTAGGCGAAAAAACATGGATGGCGGCAGGGCGTTTGAACGGGCCAGAGCCATTCAATTGGCAAATACCTCTGATTTAAGATAATTTCATAACCCTTTGTGACTAGGATGCGTAGTGCATATTTATAAAAGAAGCGTAAGTTTTGGTTTTGGCATATTAGTCAGCCTCAATTGTCTGCTGGCCCATTCCCACCCGCAACCCAAATCCGCAGGGGATGAGGAAGAACCGGCGCAGTTGGAAGCGGTGGAAGTGGAAGGCCGGGCCACCGATTTGATCGGCATGGCCTCTTCCGCCTCGCAGGGCGTGGTGGGCCAGCCGGAGTTCAAATACCGCCCGCTTGCCCGGGTCGGCGAACTGATGGAGGTCGTGCCCGGCATGATCGCCACCCAGCACAGCGGATCGGGCAAGGCCAACCAGTATTTCCTGCGCGGCTTCAACTTGGATCACGGCACGGACTTCGCGGTTTTTCTGGACGGGGTGCCGATGAACATGCCCACCCATGCCCACGGTCAGGGCTATCTCGACCTCAACAGCATCATCCCCGAACTGATGGACAAGGTCGAATATGGCAAAGGCCCGTATTATGCTGACATGGGCAATTTCTCCTCCGCCGGTTATGCGCGGATGCACACGATGCACACCCTGGACAAGGGCTTCGTCAAATTCACTGGCGGCAGTTACGATTATTACCGGCTCGTCGCGGCCAATTCCAATAAACTCGGCGATGGCGAACTGCTCTATGGCGGCGAGACGACGTTTTATAAGGGGGTTTGGCAACAGCCCGAGGACACCCAGAAGTTTAACGGCATGTTGCGCTACACCATCGACAAGGGCAACTGGGGCTTGTCCGTCAACGGCAAGGCTTATCATAACTCATGGACGGCCACCAACCAGATTCCACTGCTCGCGGTCAATGCCGGCGAGTTTAATACTTATGGCACGGGCGACCCCAGTGACGGCGGCGTTACCAATCGCTATAGCCTGTCCGGCAATTTCTGGAGCCGGGGGGATTCTTGGAAGAACGAACTCAACGCCTATGCCCTTTATTCCGATCTTGACCTGTATTCCAACTTCACCGGCTACCTTGACTATCCTGTCCAAGGGGACCAGCTTAACCAGAAAGAGCGGCGCTGGGTGGGGGGCGTCAACGGCGAGCAGACTTGGTTCAACAACTGGTTCGGGTTCGAGACGGACAACAGCATAGGCTTCCTGATCCGCCAGGACAGCATCAATGGATTGGCACTGAACCGCAGCATCAACCGACAAGTATTCAAGCCCGTCAGCAATGACGATGTCAGCGAAACACAAGGCGGCGTGTACATCCGCAACCAGACCCACTGGCTCAGTAAATTCCGCACCATCGCCGGTTTGCGCGGAGATTTCTTCAACTTTAATGTGGATGCGCACGTCCAGCCGTTAAACTCCGGAAACCGTTATGCTGGTATTTTCAGCCCAAAGTTGAGCTTTATTGCCGGTCCCTGGGCCGACACTGAATTCTTCCTCAACTTAGGCTATGGCTACCATTCCAACGATGCCCGCGGCACGGTGTTGAAAGTCGATCCGCTCACCGGTGACCCTGTAGCTCCCGTATCGCCGTTGGTGCGTTCCCGTGGCACCGAAATCGGGATGCGCAGCCAATATGTGAAAGGGCTTAACACCACCTTGGCCGTGTGGTGGCTGCAAATGGATTCCGAATTGGTGTTTGTCGGCGATGCCGGGACCACCGAGCCGACCGGCAAAAGCGAACGTTACGGTGTGGAGTGGACCAATTACTACAAACCGACCGACTGGCTCACCCTGGATGCCGATTTCGCCTTCTCCGCCGCCAATTACACCGGCGTGCCGCTCGATCAAAACCGTATCCCCAACTCGGTGCGCCGGGTCATCACCGCCGGCGCGGTGGTGGACCTGACTAATGGTTTCTTCAGCACCGCCAGGGTGCGCCATTTCGGCGACGTGCCGCTGAACGAGTCCAATACCGTCAACGCAGGCGACACCACGCTGTTGAGCATGGGTGTGGGCTATCAGCAGGAAGCCTACAAACTAGAACTGGAAGCGTTCAATCTGCTCGGTTCCCAGCGTTACGACATCGCCTACAACTACAACTACCGCACTCAAAGCGATGTCAATAACAACATTAATCCCAACGGTGTCAATGGCGTCATCATGCATCCGGTGGAACCGCAGATGTTCCGCTTTAGCGTGACGTTGAAGTTCTAAAAGTTTTTGCCGTACTCCCTTTCACTCCATCATTCCGGCAGGGATTGCCGGTATCCAGAAGCCATGGACGGTAACATGCCGCTTGCAAATGTGTTTGAATCAGGCGATTTATCAACCCATAGTTTCACATCCCTGTAATCTGGATTCCGGCGCTCCATGCCGGAATGACGGGCCTCCAAAACTTGTGTACAACGATGACGCAGAGCGCGGGAACGATGTAAAGCTTAAACTCAGTAACCCTTACTCTTAAGTATATCAACAAACTGATCGCCTGGTATCCATTGTTTTGTATTCCTCTTTCTGCTTATTGCCAATTGCTTATTATTAATTTGTTCTTTGCTCATTTCATTTAGGGAGTCATTGCCACCTTTGATTCCTATAAATACGTTGTTTCCTTCCCATGTTGCAATCGTATTAAGAACGTCAGATGGAAGCGTCTTATTCTCTAAATTTATCAATAAACTTGTTCCTAACGCTTTCACTGCATGTAATACTGTTATACAATAAGACTTTTACAGCGTTTTTAATTCCAATTGATTACGTTGTTTAAGTTTTGAAATCGTTGGCGGCAAAGGGTTGCCGCCCTACAGTCCTTGTTACGC
>CAIODU010000036.1 GCA_903857165.1 uncultured Methylococcaceae bacterium
AACAAGGCTTCGACGAGGTCGTGGCCGTGCAAAACAACTCAGGCCACGGGGTCGATTTGATTGGGCGCAACAGCACCACGGGCGAGGTCAAGGTCTGGGAAGTCAAGACCACTGATAGCAACTCAGCGCCGTCGTTGAGTCGGGATCAATCGAAGTTGGGAGGTGAGAAGTTTACGCAAAACCGACTTCAAAGAGCGGTCGAGGGCCAAGGTAACTATGGAAAAGTGCCGGAGGCGATGAAAAATGCCCAGAAAGCCATGGATTGGATTGAAGATGCCGAGGGTAACGTTCACTATGAGAAACGAGAGGTCTTTGTGGAGGATCCGGATAAGGGTTGCATGAAGCATCCTAATCGACCCTCGCGATCAAAGACGTGGAACCCGAAAAAACGAAAATAAATCCTTGACGGAATCTATTCGATGAATCAGCAAATAATTAAATTAATGAAAAAGTTGGGATGCCACTATAGTGAGTGGATTGAAAACAAAACTTGCATAGAAATGTTCCAAGACGATCCTATCGAGGTCTTTCAGTCGTACCTCCGAGGTGAGTGCAAGGTCAGGCGGTTGGCAAGTCGTACCGACCATCTGTTAACTTGGCACTTCAACCGATATATCAATGCAGTACTGAACGAAGACCGCTACCCTTTGGACGAGTTCGCACTGTGCGCCCGGTACGCCAAGGCGGCTGTGCAGTTCGAGGCGGCATTTGCTGATGCAGGTAAAAAAGGCTCGGTATTGCTCGACCAAGCCGTCTTCAACTTCTCGTTAAACATCCTGAGCGGATGGCGCACCGATGCCAACACTATTGGTCATTTGTTGGTAAAAGGGCTGGATACTTCGTTGCTGGATTTGCGGCATAATGAAGAACACGAAGCCGGTTCCCTATACAGGCACTTCTGGTTTCTTCTGCATCTATACTGTTCCGCCAAAGGATTGATCCTAGATACTTCCCTTTATTCCTATCCCGAAGACATGAGCCCCTATGCCGCCGTGCTGGCCGATTGGCGCACCCCTGATGTCGATACGGTGCAGTCGTTCGTCACGGCGATGGCGGACTTTCATCTGCGCGAGGCCCGCGAGACCGAACACGACGAGATCGCCGAATTCGACGATTATGGTTATATGCTTTTCCCCCACGAAATTCTAAGCTTCCTGCGGGTGCGCGAATGGCTAGGGCTGCCGAACCCAGGCAGCTTCGACCACCCCTTGATGAACCAGCCGCTGGCCCGGATGCCGCAGCCGGTGCCGCTGCCGCAGCCCGACACGCCGCTGTTGGACCAAGTCATCGGGAAATTCAAGCGGGAGTATCCGGGCAGCTTCGCTTGATTGCCATCGTTCCCACGTCCTAGGTCACTGCCATTAAGTTAAGGAGATTGGCGGCATATGGTTTTGTGGGAGCCGCGCCCTCGCGGCGATAGAACAGGCGAGGAATGGCTCCTTGAACCAATCGCCGCGAGGGCGCGGCTCCCACACTAGGCTTAACTTAATGGCAGTGACGCTCTGTGTGGGAATGCCTACTAGCCCGCGCAGGGCGCAATGGCACACCCAAGTATTGCGCCGTGTGCGATGCGCCAGCCGTTCGGCGGAATACGGCGGCGTGCCGCCCATTCCGCCCTTATATCCATGCGGACTCCTTACCATTGTTCCCATGAAGATCGTGGGAGCAATTAAAAAGATGATAATATCTTTCGTCAAGCCATTTCTTCGCCGATAATGAGCCACTGGAATTTTTATTTTACCCCATTCCAAACCATGGAATCGCGGAAACCCAACCCACAAAAACCTGATGATTGTCCCCTTATCCCCCCGACTTGAAGGCACTTGCGCCGAACGCTTCCTTGCCCTTGCCAAAACCATTGCCCACGCCAAGCGGCGCAACACGGGCGATTTCCAAGCATTGCTAGACGAAGAAATACGCTGGATCAGAAGCCAAACCACACAGCAAGCCGCCGCTTACGAGGCCACGGTCAGAGTTTTGCTTGACTTGGCGCGGCTAGGTTGGCAAATCCAAGAACAGGGTTATGGCATAGAATTGGTTTCCGAAAGTTACCACGCTCACCGGAGTTTACCACCGGAACAAGTTCTTCTTGAAAAGAAAAAAACGATGGGGTACTTCGCACCCACGGTGCAGAATCAACTCGGCAGCCCTGCTGCGCGTGAATTTGTCCGACGCATGGAACAGCCTTATGCAAAAAGTGGTAAAAAACCCATTATGGCGTTAATTGCCGACGGAGCGGAGCTTCACGCTCGTTTACGTTCCTCTCGGAGTTTGGATGTAGACGACCCTTTCATTGATGCGGTAAATCCTTATCTACAACTCGCCACAGGTGACGAGGTAGACGAATATACAGGCCATTCACTGCGCGAAATTTGGCGCTATTTCCGCTATACCTGGTCTATTCCCCAATTCTCCACGCCGGGTCGGCAATTGCTTTACCTCGTCCGCGATGCGGCCCACCCCTGCCATGCGGTGATGGGCATTATCGGTCTCAATAACTGTGCGATGCAAATGGGGGCGGAACGGGAAGACCATCTGGGTTGGAGTTTTAAGGCTCTAACCGAACGCCTAAAGCTTGCTGCTGAACCGAACCGTCTTGCTGAGGAATATACTTGGATGCAAGCTCAAATTGCCGGTGCATTGGCAGACGTTGAAACTAGCCAACTTGTCACACCCAGCGAAGTGGAATCACCTACGCATGAAATTGTCGCCAAACTTAGGCGACAAGCACAATCTTTCAACCGTTTGAGGGATGAAACTTTGCGTGAATTGGAAAGAATGCGTACTGACAACGATAGCCCGGTTTTTACCGCCGAATTGGAATCAGACGATGACCAACCTCCCGTGTCTGATGAAATGCTGAGTCTGGAAGGCAAGCCCGCCGTTAATCCCGTGATGCAACAAGCTCGCCGACACCTTGTTGCCCGTAAACGCGCCGCACTGCTAGCCGAATTACTCCATGCCCGATTGACATTGCTTGAGTGTCAAGAAGGATTGCTTAACCCGGAAAAGCTGGTGGAAACCCTAAAATGTAATGAAGTTGAAATTGCCCTGCAAACCGTGCTTTCTGCGCTAAAAAGCCGTTACGCCGGTATCAATATGCTTGAAATTAGCACTTGTGGCGCGATACCGCCTTATAATAATTTATTAGGCGGCAAGCTTGCCGCGCTGCTGTTATTTTCCCCGGAAATACCAGACGACTATCGACGCATCTATTCGCGGCCTTCGGTAATATCGTCACAAATGAAAAATGCCCATGTCGAACGGGATAGCACCTTGGTGTATCTCGGTACAACAAGCTTGTACGCACATGGTAGCAGCCAGTATGAACGCATTCGCTTACCAGAAAATATTATAAGCCAGCAACAAGCCAAATTAGAATATAAGCGTATAGGTTTAACAAACGGCTACGGAACCTTGCAATTTCTGGATGAAACCCGTGATGCAGTGGAGAAATACGTCAAGCAAGAATTTGAATTCCGTGATGTAAATAGTATATTTGGTGAAGGTCCAAGTCCAAAACTTAGATTACTTGTAACCGGTTTGAGGGAACTTGGATTCCCTCCAAACATAGTAATGGTTCATAATCGACAGCGGTTAATTTATTCGGCTGAATTGACTGAACAGGCGAGGGAATATTTAAACGCCCGTAACGCTAATCTACCAGATTATTTATTGAACCCTGAAAACTTTCGTGACGCGACTCAACGAATAACAGCTTTTTGGCGAAAAAGGTGGTTGTCATCACGTTTACATCACGTTCCCAGTATGGATTCTTTGCTTTCCTCAGTACCATGGAAATTAAGCGACCGCATACAAACCCAAGATAAACTTTCTGAAAATAATTCATCATTTTCATATGAGCGATCAGAATCGATAGGAGAAATTACTGTGCGAGAACAGCAAGTAAATAATCTAGGGTTTGATTTTTGGAAAAAAATTGCATCATCTGGTTCTGCTGTAACATCGGAAGCTATAGACCAAGTTGATTTTTTACGCATCCATGTTACGACACCGCTTGAAGATTTTATCAAAATTTCGGTACAAAATGGTAAAAGCATATTTTTAACAGGAAATGCTGGCGATGGTAAAACCCACTTACTTCGTCGCTTATCCCCTGTATTGCGTGACTGCGGTGCTGTAGTTATTGAAGATGCCACCGCGCTAATGAGAAAAAATACAATTGCTCCGGTGCTAGATCGTTGGCGCGAAGCAGTTGCGGCTAAGAAACCGTTTTGTATTGCCATAAATGAATACCCTTTACACCTACTTCGAGTAGCTAGTCGTTCGGAAATGCCTGAACTGGTTGAGGAGTTGGATCGCCAGTGCCGCAATCGACTTAGCTATGGTCAAGAATATGATAATGAATATAGTGAAGATAAACTTTTAGTAATTGATCTTAGTTTAAGAAATCCGTTACATCCTGATTTTGCCAAATTAATGCTAGAAAGGTTATTAACAGATAGTGACTTGGACACAGTTACCCATGAGGTTGCACCACGTTTAGCAAACAACCTGAAACACCTTCGAAATAAGCAAGTTCAAGAGCGATTATTTAATTTATTAGGTCGTCTATGTGATATGGGGATAAGAGCCACTATAAGAGAACTATGGATTCTATTAGCTAGAATAATAGTTGGATATAGACAAGATAAAAAGCCTCCACTATCTGATAGTGTAGGTTGTTTGTATTACGAGGTCTTGTTTGCGAACGATCCAAGATTCTCATTAAGCAGAAATTTTCAACTAGTCGATCCTGCTTCATTTAGCCATCCGATATGGGATACTTTAATTGAAGAAAATCAATTGCAAGATTGGTATTTTGGATTGCCACAATTAAATGCAGCAGTGCGCCCTGATCGCACACAATTCAAAGCTCTTAAACGGGCATTTTGCTTTGAGCATCCAGAAGGCATGGCTTGCTTTGAATTAGAGGATGCGGATGCCAGCGAGTTTCGAGCCGAATTAAAAAAGCACCATGATGATGATTCTTTGATAAAAAGAAGAATTATTAAAGCAATCAATCGCGCATATTGCCCTATTAGCTTTCCGGGATGTGAAGATAGCATTTATCTATGGAATGGACATAGGTTCCAAGAGCAACCAAGTCGTATTTTTCTTGCCAATAGACATATCCCAGAAGTTGAATTTAGGTTATTGCAACCAAAAATACCAAAGCGACTGAAAGCTGCATTTCCTGAATATAGGCCAGACCATCTTATTCTTCGATATATTGGTAATACTGGCGCAGTCGCTAACCTACGCCTCGATTTCCCATTATATCTAACTTTGCAAAAACTTCGACGTGGTATAGCTAGAAAACTGCTTGCTGAACATGACCTTTTCAGGCTTGATGCTTTTCTCGAAGCCTTGCATTCCATACCGGGTAACTTTGAGCGTAGAATTCTTTCAGCGCATCTTGAGCGAAGAGAATTATTGGAAATTGAAATCAGCCAAGATGGAAGGCGCTATGAGCGTATTTCTAATTTAACTTAGCCAAAGCACTTTTGATTGATAATATAAATGAACATGACTATAAGTCAATTGAGTCGGGAGTCTATAGGTTATCATGCCCTTGATCGTATGGAACCTGTGCATTTTGCCACAAGCTTTCTTTTATGCTTGTATCCACGCTACCGTAGATTAGAGTGGCTAAACAAATCAATAAACCCTAAAGCGGCTGAAAAGCGCCCCGGTGATGAATATGTAGCAGAAAATCTTTATCCAATACTAAAAAAATCAGATTTATTATCGGAATTAGTCAGTATTGAAGATTTTAAAACTTTACGAAATCATCTTAGTGCCACATTTTCAAATGATAAACCTGGGGCTGCGTCTGCGGCATTTCAACCATATTCAACCTTTGGTTGTGATTATAGTGCGCCGACACTCTCCTACCTAAGCAACCTATCTAAGAGACATGGAAATTCCGGCGCATTTGTTTGGCTAGTGTTGAACCATTCCGAAACAGGACGCCAATTTCTAAAGTTAGCTCAAGAGATTGCTATGAATGCGAATGGGCCAGAGGCTACCTTGGGTTCCCCTCTACTTGAGCCAGATGAATTTGACTGGACAAGTCAAGCAGAGGAACTTTGTGGCAATCCATCTTTATCAAAACTGACAAAAGCCAGC
The DNA here is from genome assembly GCA_903857165.1 of uncultured Methylococcaceae bacterium. Lineage (GTDB taxonomy): Bacteria > Pseudomonadota > Gammaproteobacteria > Methylococcales > Methylococcaceae > Methylumidiphilus. The sequence goes on from CAIODU010000036.1 coordinate 6,133, forward strand.
CATTTAATGGAACTGCAAACGGAGTCTTTGCTCTTGCTTGCCCAAAATATCCAAGCCCGTCCATCACCTTGCGCTGTAAGGAAGCTCATTATTGGCGTAGGCTCATGGCTACTTGTTTATCAGATACGTCATATTGTTGATGCCGATGAAAGTATATTCTTTAGCGATCTTTCTGGCGAAATAAGGCCAAGAATACGCACTCAAGCAATGGCTTGCTACGCAAGACAAGTAGGGCTATTCGGGCGTAGTTTAAGGCTTTGGCTTGATATGAATGCTCATGCGTTAGATACAGAAGAAATTATTTTATTATTTGAGGAAAAGGAAGCTAAAACCACTAAAGACCTTGAAGACCATTTTCGTGATTTCTCACAACGAATTGGTTGGGTACAGCCAAGAAGCGCTAATGCTAAAAAGTTTTTCCGTGCGGTTCCTGACACAATGAAAGTATTGCTTCTGAGTATTTTAAAACCGGGAGAAATCATCACTATGGAAGAAGTCGCTGAACGACTACGTTGTCATTGGCGGTTAATTTTTGGCTTGTTACCAAAAGATCATGACATTTTAAGAAAACATGGCTACAGCCCTTTAGATGAAGACGCTGACCTACGCGCAAATCGAGAAGGATTCTTGCAACTTGCGGTTAGTTTAGGCTTTGCATGGGAGCCATCTGATGGGTTGGTTTATTTTTCTTTGACTCCAGATCAAATTATATAGCAGCACTGTCGAATGACTACTTCCGAATATATTTCTATCGCTTTGGCGTGTTGGATTCACAGCAAGATTGAACAAGAAAATGATTTTATACGTGAAGGACTGCCATCAATTGATGTTGAAACCTTCCTCCGTCAATTGTCAGACGACCTTCCAGAGCAAGACGATAAGCCCTCGCTACTTGAGAAGTTTAGTATCGCGATTTGTGGATTAGGTGTAAATGCTACCGAAATTCAAGCCATCGCCCACCGCATAGGTTTATCCAGCATCCGGGAATTTGCCGATGATCTGCATATTGCGGCTGAGTGGCGCAACAACCGTGAACAGCATCCCCGCACTATTGCATTGGCCGGAAATTATAACGCAGGGGTCCATACCTTGGGCCATTACGCTAGGCCAGCAAGTGCCGAACTTGCCCGCGCACTGCTTGAAAACGCAAAGGAAAATTTGTCAATCCGTTTTCCAGGTTCCCCAGAAGTACATAGAAATTTATTAAACGAGCTATGGATCAGTCCAGAATTGGAATTGCTGCTTTCGCTAGAATCGTGTGCCGAATTTTTGGCTCGTTGGGATGCCTTGCGATCCGAGGCAGGTAACCAGGCTCCCTTGTTGGCATTGCCAGCTTTAGGACTGTTGATGGACAGAGAATTATTTGAGGCTAACGACTTGAGTAATCGTCTTTCCTTGAATATTGAAACAACTCAACAAGTAAGGACTCTGCGTTCCTCCAAATTGCATAGTTTGCCGCGCCTTTATCAAAATGCGACACGGCGTAAAGAGATAACCGATGCAGTGCAAGCGGTTCAGGAGTATTTAACAGCCATTCAGAGTGGAAAAGAAGGAAAACTTAGTCTTAATACTGCGCGACTTGTAGTCAGACCACCGAAAGATGAACAGGAACTTCCCGATTCTGATACCGACCCTGTTCCTAAACCCGATCCTGCGCCGCCAAAATGGACAGACGAGGCCGCCGATGCGCTGGTTGAAGGTCGCGAAGAGGATTTGTCAGCTATCGCCGATGCTATTGAGAAAGTTTGGGAGGACTACGAGCACGATCCCACTCCAGAAATCGAAATTGCAGCCACGCTGCCATCCAATCATAAAGAGATACCCATAAAGGAATCGATTGATCGTGACATGCTGGAATGGATTTATGCTTTCTGCAACGAGTCACATTGGGGTGGATTTTTAGACACAACGGAAACCGATTTACGCACGGCTTTGCGGAATTCTGCCAGTTATTCCCCTTTATTTGTTCAGCCAAACGAAGCCTATGTTTTTGAGGGTGAGGTGGTTGGATTGGAGGCTATGCTGACCGACTGGGACAAGGATTTGCCTGAATTGGCGGGGAAGAAAACCTGTCTGGCTGATACCTGGCGGGAATTCCAAGCGGTTCGCGCCACATTGCTGCCGCATTTGGGCAAGCTGATTTACCATGCTCGCTCTTGGTTGGATGGCAGGCCCCAAGTGCTGGAATCGGTTCGCCGATATTTGAGCTTGGCGGCGGAACTGTACCGCGAAGTTCAAGAAAACTATCGGGTCATGGTCTCGCATAGCTCCGCTTGGGCAGGAGCCGTGTTGGAACTGTTGCTTTCGCTGGACATCGTTCAGGTTCGCGTCCGTTTGCCGAACGGCAAGTTTGCCGCCAAAGCTGTATTGCTGCCTACCCATCCATTACACCTATGGCGAAACGAACGGCTGTCTACTTTATTGCGTGGACTTGCACAAAGCACCAGTTTAGGAGAGAACGACCGAAAATTATTGCGAAAGGAATTGGAACGCCCGGAACAATTCCTGTCCGTGGTTCGTTTAGGCAGTGTGCCGAATGGACGGGGTTTGAATCAATTGCTGCCATTAACCAGCAGCAATGATTTCGCCGGTCTACCTGTGTTTGAAAATCTCATCAATGCCTGTTCTGGTTCGGATGGCACTGCCGAACTTAGTAAAGCCCTAGATCAATATATATTGCTTCATCCCAACCATCCTTTTCCTCTTCGAGTGGCATTGGTGAATCCGCCTCGCCCGGAAGCGTTGTTGTTGGAACTGGTCAAGCTATTGAAAGACCCTCGCTATCGCGGTGGTCAGAAACTTTCTGCTGTGGATGCATCCATTTATGCCACCAGCCAACATGCCGACCGCCTCCGTGCTGCGCTGAGTTTCGGTGACACCCGCAAGGAGGATGAGGTTCAGGAGCAAGTCGCTTCCGGGCGGCTTAGGCTGCACATCGAGGAAAGCTGCCTAACCAGTGAGCCAGAATTGCATGACATTGTTGAAATGATTCGCAAGCGCCCCTGTCATGTCGCGGCGATTTTCGACGAGTCAACCATTCGGCTACGTTCACGGGGGGCGCGTAAAAATCTGCCCATGAGTCCATTTTGTGTGCGCTATGAAATTCAGATAGATCAACATTTGGGGAATATCGAATTACGGCCGCAACCCGGCGAGTCGCCGTTCAGTGAGTTTTTGCTGCTGATGAACGAATTGGAAGGCCACCAGCGCGACGCGACTCCCCATGCTTATGCTGATGCTGAATCCTTGGCGAAAACCACTGATATTATACTCCGGGGTGAAAGACCGGCAGCGAGTTGGCTGTTTCTTGCAGACCGGGCTTTGCCCCCAGAGGCTGGCATGGAATCGGTTCGCATCTGGGAACGGCGCTCAGGGATGCGCGATACCTTTCTTGCCACTCGCGACTTCAATGCCTTGGCGCGATTGATCCGACCGGCGTTTGCCAGGTGCAATTTGACCGTGACCCCGGAACACATGACAAGGCTTCTTCACAAGGGGGCCAGGCTGTTGGGCAGCGGATTGCTTGAAATCATTAAAAGACAGGATGGATCGCCAGACACAAAAAAAGTCACCGGCTTTGTCGGCTTGTTGTTGGCGGCATGGGATTTTCAACGCCGCCATCCCGGCGCATTAGTCATGTCGGTCGATCACCCCTTGGCCCGTCTTTGGCTGCGGACCGGTTCGCAGATTTCGGGCGAACGTTGCGACTTGTTGGTTTTGTGGCGCGACCCGGCAAACGGGGAATTTTCGATGATAGCCGCTGAGGTCAAAACCTCGGATGGCGACCATCTTAACAACGAATCGACCCGCCATGCCGAGGCGGTTACACAAATACAGCATACTCTGGAAGCCTTGCAAGATGGGTTGGCGGCGGCAGCTTCGGCGCAAAGTTCGCCCTTGTCCATCCCCCGTTGCGAAATGCTCAAGCATACGTTGGTTCGTGCCGCATTGGCACGTTCGGGTGATGCGGCAATGGATAGAAACAACCGCAAACGCTATGGGGCTTGGCTGGCGGCGTTGTTTCCACAGGAAGACAAACCCACGCCCACGGTTCAATTAAGTGGTTGCGTGGTCAGCGTGATGCTGCGTCGGGCGACGGCGGGCGGGGTGGAGGAAAAACTGGCATCCGAACCTTGGCCATTATTACATCGGACATTGGGCGAGCAGGATGTCGAAGAATTGCTGGCGTGGGAAGTCGATACAAAAACTGTCCCAATCCCCAGTGTTGCCGAGAATGAGGGAGATATTAAAAACGAAGTTATTCCGGTAAACCCTCCCGCTAAACCGGTTGCCACTGTTGCCACCCAATCTTGGACACCCAAGCAACCCATACCGTCTGCCACTGGAACGACAAGCGGCGCAACCCCGGCAGCCCATCCAGCCCAATCAGACAAGCAATGGCCTCCCGCCGTCAATCAATTAGGGATGATTGGACAATACAGGGAAGTTGATTTATTGGTTAAACAAGCGGTGTTTGCAAAAACCATGGGCCAGCGTTTTTCCGACAAGCTGTTAGTTGGCCCTGCCGGGGTAGGCAAAAGCACCTTGGCCCGGAAGATTGGCGAATTACTGCTGAATCGTGAGCCAGTGTTTTGCAATGGCGCGGATTTGCGCAAGCCCGCCGACTTATTGGAACGCTTGCGCCGGGAAGGTTTGGTGCCTGACGATTCCACTGGAGGCACATTGGCAATTGCGCCTAGTTTGGTCTTTATTGATGAGGTGCATGGCATCGGCATCTTGGCGGCAACCACCTTGCTAAGCGCGATGGACGACCGGCGGACGACCACAATAGACGGCAGACTGTATGACTTCAACCCAGTGATTTTCCTGCTGGCAACCACTGACCAAGGCAAACTGTCCGAAGCCTTTCAAAGTCGCCCGGATAAGACATCGTTGCGGCCTTACACCTTGCATGAGTTGGCCGGGATTGTCTGGCTGCACGGCAAGGAGTGCTTGGATGGCAGCGAGTTGCCCAAGGAATCCTGCTATGAAATTGCCGCGAGGACTCGTTGCAGCCCTAGGCGCAGCGTTAGGGATTTGAGCGAAATATTGCGCCCGCATTTTTTCCATCAGGCGATGGAGTCGCAAAGCGATGTCCCGACTTTACGCCAAGTTGCTGAGTTGATGACCTGCGACAACATCGCGGCATTTTACCAAGGGCAGGGAATAGACGGCAACGGCTTGGATGATCTGGCGTGGCGCTATCTGAACTATCTGAAACTCCACATCACAGCATCAGAAGTAACACTGATGCAAGGCTTAGGTCTGGCGGACAGAAGGGATTTCAACGAGGCCACCGAATACCTAGCGCGGCTTGGCTTGATCGAAACCTCGTCCGGCGGCCGCCGGTTGACAAGGGACGGGACGAAATACCTTAATTCAAACCCGCCCCCGGATTTGCGCGATAGGATTTCCAGGGCGATGTGAACCATGGCTAACCCGCTCGGCGCGCGCAAAAGCGGCAGCTTCAAGGCCGTCTCCACCGCGCCCTCGATCAACAAGACCCCGGTGGGCGCGGCGACACCGCCACTGCCCTATCCCGTCAGCCAAGACTTAAGCGCCAGCACCGGCACCGTCAACAGCGTCCGCTTCAACGGCGAACCCGCCTACGTGCTGGATCAGACCACCCAGCCCCGCTGCACCGGCGACGAGGCCGGGAGCGCCGGCGGGGTGAAAAGCGGCACCGTCAACGGCGAAGTCAAACCGACCGGCGCATCCTCCTCGGTCCATGTGGGCGGCAGGCGCGTCGTCCGCGAGGGCGACCCCTGCACCCTGAACAACGGCAACTGCCCCGGCATCTACCTCACCACGCCCGCGCCCGACACCACGGAAAAACCGACCGCCGAGACCGTCAACCCGCCGGTCCGACTGGAGACCGAGGCGGAAAAAAGTTATTATCAGCAAGCCCAAGAAGCCCTCGCAAAGGCCAGGGAAGCCGCCAAACCGGGCGCGGAATACTACCAGAAAAACATCGCCGGGCCGCTGCACGACTTCGCCGGCGACGCGATGGACAAGGGCATGAAGGCCACCGCCTTAGGCGAAGGCACCATGCTGGCCGGGGGCGCGGTGGCGGCGACCGGCGTGGGCGCGCCCGTGGCCGCCGGGATGGAAGTGATTGGCGGGGCCGCCACCGCCGTCGGAGCGGGCGCGGCCACCGTCGGCGGCGTCACCGAGGCCGGCGCCACCGTCCTCGATGCTGCGGCGGACTTCGTCCTGACCGGCGAACTGCCCGACATGACGGCGCTCGCGCTGGCCTTCGCCGAGAACATGCTGGCGAAGAAGATCAACAAGCTGAAAGGAATGTTGCCGGGGAAGAAGGGCACGGTCAAAAAGGACATCCACAACGGCGACACCCAACCGCAGACGGAAACGGGTGCGGGCGGTGGCAAGAAAGGCAAGGACGGGTTCAAGGTCTTGGGCAGCAAAACCCGCGAGAAGGGCAAGTGCGGCGAATGGCTGGCGGGTACGGACATGGCCGAACAAGGCTTCGACGAGGTCGTGGCCGTGCAAAACAACTCAGGCCACGGGGTCGATTTGATTGGGCGCAACAGCACCACGGGCGAGGTCAAGGTCTGGGAAGTCAAGACCACTGATAGCAACTCAGCGCCGTCGTTGAGTC
>CAIODU010000037.1 GCA_903857165.1 uncultured Methylococcaceae bacterium
GGGAGGTGAATCTGCGGGTTGATGTGTATCTTGAATCAAACACTTACATAACGGCGAGTTACCGTCCATGGCACTGGATTCCTGCATCCCTGCTGGAATGACGGCATTTTCGGTTTGGCGGGACTTGTGTATAACGACGAGAACTCCAGCTTGTGTATCCTGTCCGTCAAACTCGTAAGGCGTAATGGCGGTACTCCGCGTATTGCGCCGGATGCATAAAAAGAGCAAAATCCATGTGTTCCCGGCATTGTCTCTCTGCCCACCCGCCGTTCCAGCCGACCTGCGTCAACGTCTGGCTTCATTGTTCCGGCATCTGTTGCGCGGCGGGCGGCTGAGCGGGGTCGTTACGCAGCGATCGTAGGATTGCGAAGCAAGCCGCACTCGTCCGGGTGCTTATGCCGGAAACGCCCGCAAGAAATCCCCCCGCCCCCTTTTTCAAAGGGGGGTTAGGGGGATTTACTAGGCTTATTCCGGCCTTCTACGGTGCGTAATATCAGCTATTAATGACACTTCGGCCTTCCCACCCTTGCCCCCTCCCGTTGCGAGAGTGCCTTTATTTTGTGTTCAACGATTTCATCATGTCTGCCCAATTTGTCCATTTACGTCTGCATACCGAATATTCGTTGGTCGATGGCCTGGTCCGCATCAAACCCTTGGCCAAACAGGTCGCCAAGATGGGCATGCCCGCCGTGGCGGTCACCGACCAGTCCAACTTGTTTGCCCTAGTCAAATTTTATAAGGCGGCGATGGCCGAGGGCGTCAAGCCCATCGTCGGTTCCGACGTGTGGATTTACAACGAGACCGAGCCGGCCAGCCCCCACCGTTTGACCCTACTGACGCAAAACCTGGAAGGTTATCGCGCCCTTACCGAACTCATTTCACGCGCCTACCAAGACAACCAGCGCCAAGGCATCCCCATGTTGATGGCAGACTGGTTGGAAGCATCCAATGCCGGACTCATCGCCCTGTCCGGCGGACGCGAAGGCCGCATTGGCCGTGCCTTGCTGGCCGGCCAGACGGATGATGCCCGCCGCGAATTGGAACGCTGGTTAAGGGTTTTCGACCAGCGCTTTTACTTGGAATTGCAAAGGACTGACCGCACGCAGGAAGAGGAATATATTGAGGCGGCGGTGGACTTGGCCGTCGAATTCAACGCACCTCCGGTCGCCACCAATGACGTGCGCTTCCTCACGCCGGATGAATTCTACGCCCACGAGGCAAGGGTCTGCATCAATCAGGGAAGGGTTCTGGATGACCCTCGCCGCCCCAAAGACTACACCGACCGGCAATATTTGCGCAGCCCCGGGGAAATGGCCGAGCTATTCCACGATTTGCCGGAAGCCTTGGAAAACACCGTGGAAATTGCCAAGCGCTGTTCGCTTGAATTAACCCTGGGGGAAAACTTCCTGCCGAATTTCCCGGTGCCGGATGCCATGACGGTCGAGGGCTTCTTTGCCGAGGAATCGCGCAAAGGCTTGGAGCGACGCCTGGCCGTGCTGATGCCGGATGCGTCGGCGGAAAAACGCCAGCCTTACCTCGACCGGTTGGAAGATGAAATCGGCGTCATCAACCAAATGCGCTTTCCGGGTTATTTCCTGATCGTGGCCGACTTCATCCAGTGGGCCAAGGACAATGGCATCCCGGTGGGTCCGGGCCGCGGTTCCGGGGCCGGGTCCCTGGTGGCTTATGCGCTACGGATCACCGACCTTGACCCCATGGAATTTGAATTGTTGTTCGAGCGTTTCCTCAACCCGGAACGCGTGTCCATGCCTGACTTCGACGTGGACTTTTGCATGGAACGCCGTGACGAGGTGATCAATTATGTCGCCGAACATTATGGCCGCGACCGTGTGTCGCAGATCATCACCTATGGCAGCATGGCGGCCAAGGCGGTGGTGCGCGACGTGGGCCGTGTGTTGGGCCATCCGTATGGTTTCGTGGATCGCATCGCCAAACTGATCCCCTTTGAACTGGGCATCACCCTTGAAAAAGCACTCATCGACAGCGAAGACTTAAGCGCACTTTACAAGAGTGACGAAGACATCAAGGCGCTCATCGATTTGGGGCAAAAGCTTGAAGGCATCACCCGCAACGCTGGCAAACATGCCGGCGGCGTCGTCATTGCCCCCTCCAGGCTCATCGACTTTGCCCCTTTGTATTGCGAGCAGGGCGGCGACAATCTGGTCACCCAGTTCGACAAGGACGATGTGGAGGCAGTGGGCTTGGTCAAGTTCGACTTTCTGGGCTTGCGCACCTTGACCATCATCGACTGGGCCTTGGCAACCATCAACCGGAGGCGCAAGGCAACTGGCGAAGCACCTGTGGGGATCGACTTCATCCCGCGCAACGACCCGGCCACCTATGCCTTGCTCAAACGCAAAGCCACCACGGCGGTGTTCCAACTTGAATCACGCGGCATGAAGGAATTGATCGGGCGCTTGCTGCCCGACTGTTTCGAAGACATTATCGCACTGGTCGCCTTGTTCCGCCCCGGCCCTTTGCAATCGGGCATGGTCGATGATTTTGTCAACCGCAAGCATGGCAAGGCCAAGGTGGATTACCCCCATCCCAGCTTGGAGGTCGTTTTAAAACCCACCTACGGCGTGATCGTCTACCAAGAGCAAGTCATGCAGATCGCCCAAGTCATGGCGGGTTACACCTTGGGGGGGGCCGACCTGCTGCGCCGGGCCATGGGCAAGAAAAAGCCGGCGGAAATGGCCAAACAACGTGAAATCTTCGTCAACGGCGCGACCGGGCGGGGGGTGCAGGAAGCCACTGCCACCTATATCTTCGACCTGATGGAAAAATTTGCCGAATACGGCTTCAACAAGTCGCACTCCGCCGCCTATGCCTTGGTTTCTTACCAGACCGCCTGGCTGAAGGCCCACTACCCATCGGAATTCATGGCGGCGGTGCTATCCGCCGATATGGACAACACTGACAAGGTGGTGGTGCTGATCGAGGAATGCCGGGATATGAAACTGGCCATCGCCCCGCCCGACATCAACCAGTCCGAGTTTCGCTTCACCGTGCGGGAGGGCGGCGGGATTATTTACGGATTGGGCGCACTCAAAGGCGTGGGCGAAAATGCGGTTGACGACCTCATCAGCGAGCGAAGCAACAACGGACCCTTTAAAGATTTGTTCGACCTGTGCAAGCGCATCGACCTGCGCAAAGCCAACCGCCGGGTTTTGGAGGCGCTAATCCATGCCGGGGCGCTGGATTCTTTCAACCCCAACCGCGCCCAGCACATGGCTGACTTGGGCGATGCGCTAAAGGCGGCAGAACAGCATAATGCCCAGGTCGCCGCAGGCCAGGACGACCTGTTCGGCCTGCCGGATGAACCCATGGCTCGGGACGAAACGTCAAAGCCCCGTGAATCTGTCGAAGCTTGGCCGGAGAACCAAAGGCTGGCGAATGAAAAAGCCACCTTGGGGCTTTACCTCACTGGCCACCCCATTGCCCAGTATGAACATGAACTGGTCAATTTCATTACTGCGCGCCTGGGCAATCTAAGCGTGGACAGCGACAGTTTCGGCAACGGCGGTTTCCGGCGTGGCAACGAACAACGTGCCACCGTGGCCGGACTGGTGGTGGAAATGCGCACCAAACAGAACAAAAACGGGAAACGCATGAGTTTTGCCACCTTGGATGATCGTACCGGGCGGTTGGAAGTGGCGGTATTTTCCGAAGTCTATGAACAATTTCGCGACTGCATTGCCAAAGACGCGCTGCTCGTGGTCGAGGGCAGCCTTGGCATGGACGACTTTGCCGGTCAAATGCGGCTCACCGCTGAAAAGCTCTATACCATCGAGCAAGCCCGCGCCCGCTTCGCCAAGCATCTGCTGGTCGAATGGTCGCA
>CAIODU010000038.1 GCA_903857165.1 uncultured Methylococcaceae bacterium
CCATTAAGTTAACAAAACATCGTCGTTCCGGCATGGACCGCCGGAACCCAGGCTCCAGGGATGGCGCGGGCTTGGGGGCGTCCCTGCAATCTGGATACCGGCGGTCCATGCCGGTATGACGGCTTAACTTAATGGCAGTGAAGCTGGAGCTTGGGAACGAGCGGAAAAGAATCGTCCACGAAAGGCACGAACAAGACATGCTTTTGTTCGTGCCTTTCGTGCTTTTCGTGCCTTTCGCGCTTTTCGTGCCTTTCGTGGACTCTATATTTTTGCCTTCGGATCAGATTCTTGATGGGATGTTCTTTCTCAGGAATCACCTTAGCCAATCGTCATGCCCACAAATCCGCCAATGAAAACCCAACCGCAGCAAACGGCGGGACGGCGACCGGGTCGTCTTCCTTCAACGTGGCGATGAGCGTCCACCGGCCTGCGCGCAATTCAAATGCCTCCAAGGTTTGCGCCGCCGGGTCCACAATCCAAACATGCGCCACACCATAACGGGCATAGAGGGGCAGTTTCACCGTGCGGTCTTTCTTCGCCGTGGAAGGCGACAGGATTTCGCACACCCAATCGGGGGCCACCTCAAAACGGTGTCCTTCCGGGATGGACGGCATCCGCTCGCGCCGCCAGCCGGCCAAATCCGGCACCGCGACTTCCACATCACGGATGAAATGCACCTCCGGCTCTTGGATGATCCACCAACCTCCCGGCCCGCCTCGGCCAAAATCGAATGGATTAATCAAGTTGCCACTCAACCCGCGTTCAGCCAAGCCGTGGCGACCCGTGGGACGCGGCATGGCATACAACTCGCCATTGAGGATTTCGCCAGTGACATGCTCAGGCAAAGTCATCAGTTGTTCATACAAGCTAGGATTCAAGACGGCGTTCATTAGGGTTCTCCTTGATTTATCAACCAGCATTGTCCGATAACCAGGCTACTTCGGGCAAGCGTCAGTATGATCATTGTCGCCATTGCTTGCACCCATCCCCATCAAGATTGGCAATGAACCCGGTAAGCGATGAAAGATGGCAACCCGCCGTTCCAGCCAACCCACGCCCTTTCGCCTGGCCGTTTGGGATATAATCCCTCACGGGCTTAAGCCCCCTCTTTCCCTTAGTATCGACTCCCCTATGAACAACCAATACGATGCCTCCGCCATTGAAGTGCTGAGCGGCTTGGACCCGGTGCGCAAGCGTCCGGGCATGTACACCGACACGACCCGCCCCAACCACTTGGCCCAAGAGGTCATCGACAACAGCGTGGACGAGGCATTGTCCGGCTTCGCCAAATCCATCGAGGTCAGGCTCCTCGCCGACGGGGGCATCGAGGTGCGTGACGACGGGCGCGGGATGCCGGTGGACATCCACCCGGATGAAGGCATTTCCGGTGTCGAGGTGATCCTCACCAAACTCCATGCCGGTGGCAAGTTTTCCCACAAGAACTACCGCTTCTCCGGCGGCCTGCACGGTGTCGGCGTGTCGGTGGTCAATGCCTTGTCGGCGAAGTTGGAAGTGGAAATCCGCCGAGGCGGGAAAATCTATGCGATGAGTTACGCCCAAGGCGACAAAACCTCCGAATTGGCTGAAATAGGCACTTGCAAAGTGCGTGACACGGGCTCCGTCGTCCGCTTCTGGCCGGAAGCGCGTTATTTCGACACACCGAAGTTATCCATGTCACGGATGAAACATCTTTTGCGGGCCAAGGCCGTGTTGTGTCCGGGTTTGCGCATTAGCCTCAACGAGGAGGCCACTGCCGAGGAAACGGTGTGGTATTACGAAAATGGCCTGCCCGAATACCTGCTGGACCAGATCGGCCATGTCGAATGCACCCCCTTGCAACCCTTCATCGGCAACATGGAAGCCGCTGGCGAAGCCGCCGAATGGGCCTTGGTCTGGGCCGATGAAGTCAAGGAAGTGGTGACGGAAAGTTATGTCAACTTAGTGCCCACCCCGCAGGGCGGCACCCATGTCAATGGCCTGCGCGCTGGCTTGACGGAGGCGATTCGCGAATTCTGTGATTTCCGCAATTTATTGCCAAGGGGTGTCAAGATCGCGCCGGAAGATGTCTGGGAAAAATGCCAGTTCGTGCTTTCGGTCAAGTTGCAGGAACCGCAGTTCTCCGGTCAAACCAAGGAGCGCTTAAGTTCGCGTGAATGCGTGGCCTTCGTCTCCGGCGTGGTCAAAGACGCTTTCAGCCTCTGGCTGAACCAGCACCCCGCGACGGGCGAGAGCATTGCCGCGTTGATTATCGAGAGCGCGCAGAAGCGGCTGAAAGCCAGTCGCCAAGTGGTGCGCAAGAAAGTCACCTCCGGCCCGGCCTTGCCCGGCAAGTTGGCCGATTGCGCCTCGCAGGACACCCGCCTAACCGAACTGTTTTTGGTGGAAGGCGACTCCGCAGGCGGTTCCGCCAAACAGGCCCGTGAACGGGAGTTTCAGGCCATCATGCCGTTGCGCGGCAAAATCCTCAACACTTGGGAAGTGGAATCCGACAGCGTCTTGGCATCGCAGGAAGTCCATGACATCGCCTTGGCCTTGGGTGTGGACCCCGGTTCGGCGGACATTGGCAATATCCGCTATGGCAAAATCTGCATACTCGCCGATGCCGATTCTGACGGCAACCACATTGCCACTTTGTTGTGCGCCCTGTTCGTGCGCCATTTCCGGCCCTTGGTCATCGCCGGCCACGTCTTTGTGGCGATGCCGCCGTTGTACCGCATCGACGTGGGTAAAGCGGTTTATTACGCCCTCGACGATGCAGAAAAGAAGGGCGTGTTGGATCGGATCGAGGCGGAGAAAATCAAAGGGAAGGTCAATGTCCAGCGGTTTAAGGGCTTGGGGGAGATGAACCCGTCGCAGTTAAGGGAAACCACGATGAACCCTGACACCCGCCGCCTGATCCAGCTCAGTTTGGAGGATGGGGTTGAAACCGACCAGCACTTGGACATGCTGCTGGCCAAGAAGAGGGCCGGGGACCGCAAGGTTTGGCTGGAGGAAAAGGGAAATCTGGCGGAGGTGTTGTAACATAAAAGAGACTGTCGGCCATGAAACCTAAATATCGGATTTGCATTGCAGAGGATCACGCCATCGTGAGGGAGGGATTGCGGATGCTAGTTGAACCCGATGAGAAGATCGAAGTCGTGTGCGAGGCGGCAGACGGGCTTGAACTCATCCAATGTGCCAGATCGCACCCGCTCGATCTCATCCTGCTGGATATTTCGATGCCCAAGCTAAATGGATTGGAAAGCATGCAGGAAATTAAGAAAAGACACCCGGCGCTCAAGTTTCTGATGCTGACCTCGCATAATGCCGAGGAATACGTCCTTTCGGCCTTGCTGGGGGGTGCCAATGGATAAATCTTGAAAACCGCAAGCCGCGCCGAGCTTATGTTCGCCATCAAGAGTGTATTGACGGGAATGTTTTACATCAGCCCTGCGGTTTCCGGCAAAGTCATCAATGGTTATGTGAGTGGTGCAAAGCCCAACCCTGCCGGTAGTTCTATGGAAACTCTAACGCAGCGGGAAAGGCAACTGCTCAAGTTGATTGCCGAAGGGTACAAAAACCGGCAAATAGCCGAGTATCTGCATCTCAGCATAAAAACCGTGGGAAACCACCGGAACAGCCTTATGAAGAAGCTCGATCTGCACAATTCGGCAGAATTGACCGCTTATGCCATTGAAAAGGGGCTGGTCAACCGGTGAGTGATGTTACGCAAGTTTGCTGAAACTGTTGGCGGCAAAGGGTTGCCGCCCTACTGGCTGTTGACCAAAACCGGAAAACACCGTCATTCCGGCATGGATGCCGGAATCCAGTCACAAGGATGTGAATCCATGGGTCGCCATCAAGCCTTTTTCAAACACTTAGGTGATTTACAACAAAGAACATACCGTCAAGAATCTGATCCGTAGGAAAAAATAGAGTCCACGAAAGACACGAAAAGCACGAACAAAAGCAAGATTCGTTCGTGCTTTTCGTGTTTTTCGTGGACAATTCTTTTGGTA
>CAIODU010000039.1 GCA_903857165.1 uncultured Methylococcaceae bacterium
CCACGAGCCACCGCGCAACACCCGGCGATTACTAGCACATTTCATGCCATCATCCCAAGATTTGCCGTCAACCGGCGCATTTTGGTAGGTATCATGATAACAATCGGCCACCCATTCCCAGACGTTGCCGAGCATGTCATGCAATTCAAAAATATTAGGCTTAAACTTCCCCACCGGTGCGGTGAACGCATAGCCATCGGAACAGGGGAACGATTCCCAAGTTGCATAGGAATAGCGCTTCTTAATCTCCCCGACACTGCCTTGGTCGAACACATTGGCATACCGGCAAGCCGCCTCCAACTCACCCGGCCACGGCCTTGGGGTTTCCGTCGTCGCCCGCGCGGCATATTCCCATTCCGCTTCGGTCGGCAAACGATAGGCTTTCTTCGTCTTGCGCGACAGCCACTCGGCATAACACTGGGCATCTTGCCAACTGACATTGATCACTGGGCGTTTGCCCCGTCCCCAACCCTCGTCCTGCGCCCACGTCACTTCATGCCCATCGGTGCAGCCCCCATCGTTTTTGATTAACAAGGCGAACACATCATATTCGTCAAACGTCACCTCGTATTTGCCCAGGCGGAAGGGCTTGGCAATAACGACCTTATGTTGCGGGCTTTCATCCGGTTGGCGGTCTTTTTCAGTATCCGGGGAACCCATGCTAAAGCTGTCGGCCGGAATCTCGACCATTTCCGGCTCGGGAAAGGGAAGGCCCAAGCTTGCCAGCACGACGGACCCGCCAGAGCGCAGGGTAAGCTGTTTGGCGCCCGTCCACCAGCCGAACCCAATGGCGGATGCCAGCACCACGCCCAACACCGTATTTTGCTTCCAGCGGGTCGGACGCAACCGCCTGACCCAACGCGCATCGAACACCTGACGGTAAATCAGGTTGCGCACCACCAGTTGACCCTGCCCGTCCGTTTTCACCAGCCCGGAGAGCTTTAGCGCGGAATGAAGCGGCGATTGCGGTTGGTCTTGGACTGGCTTGCCTTTCAATACCTTGGCATACAGTTTCAACAAAGCGGGGCGATGGGCACCGGTTTGGGTGATGCGGTCGTTGATGACTTTCAAATGCTCATCCTGAGTTCTGCGCCCAACCCCTAAGAATTCCGCCGCCACGATGCGGTCCACTTGTGCCTCGGGGGTTTCTGCTTGCGCCTGCACACCAAGCCGTAGCCCGGATGGAGCCTCCGGCGTAATCCGGGGTGAAAAGTCTGCAAAACCCGGATTGCGCTTCGCTTCATCCGGGCTACTGGAACTATCGACACTCTGCACCTGCACACAAAGCCGTTGCGTCAGAAACGGGTGGCCGCCGGTCCAGTACAGTATCCTCTTGAGCAGCCGCCCGGCATTCAAAGCGGTTGAATCAAGGGTTTCCCCGTCGTTCCGGCAGGGAGCGCCGGAACCTAGGCTCCAAGGATGGCGGGGCTTGGAAGCGTCCATGCAATCTGGATTCCGGCGGTCCATGCCGGAATGACGGCTTAATTCAACAACATCGGGGGCCGGGGGAGAGGGCGCGCCGAACCCCCGCAGGAATAAGCTTGCCTCTGCTTCGGTGAAATCGGCCAAGTCGATGCGTTTGCCGATGTTGAACGGGGTGCGGGCGGCATCGCGGATCAACTCCGTGGGGCTGGCGACGCCGAGCAGCACAAAGCTTAAACGGCTGAACGGCGCTTTGTTGGCGCGGGCATTGAAACAAGCGCGGATCGCGGCAAAAAAATCATCGCTGAAAGGCAGCTTGATGGTGGTGTCGATTTCATCGACGAACACCACCACTTGGCCTTGCAACTGGCCAAGAATGACATCCTCGAAAAAATCCATCAGCCGGGACAAGGGGGGGGATTGGGCCAGGCTTTGCCACCAGCCGCCCAAAGACAACTGAATGTCCAATTCACGCAGCAGACGGTTCGCCAGGCCGTAATACCACTGGTCGGCAGTCATCGACCCGGCATCCCCGCCGATGCCGGACAAATCGACCACGGCGACATGGACACCCTCCCCACGCAAGCGGGCGGCGGTTTTCGTCATCAGGCTGGATTTGCCCATCTGCCGGGGTGTCAGCACATAGCAATAGTCCCCGGCCAATAGGCTTTGGTGCAATTCTTGGTCGGCGGGGCGTTCGATGTAACTGGGCGCGTCCGCCTTCAGCGTGCCGCCGGTTTGGAAAAAACCGTTGCCGGTTGGAGGGTCGGTTTCAATATTGTTCATAGAAGGAGGCCGGCGTCCCCATGCCGGCAAATAGGCTTGGCAAGTTGTCGGCGGCAAAGGGTTGCCGCCCTACGGATCGTAATCCTCATAACGTGGCCTTGAAGTAGTCTGCATACAAACGGCAGCGTAAACGCGCTTCGTGCCGCGACGCGCCCGTGACCAAGCCGGCGGCAAACAGCCTTTGGAAGCTGTCTTCATCCTCGCAGGGCTTCCCCCTGAGGATTTGCAGCACGGCTTGCCTTAGCGGCTCGCGCCGGAGCAACAGGCCGGCCAAACGCCGCAAGTGGTCGCCAAAAGGCCCGTCCGGCCGGATGGCGAGGCGTTTCAGTCCGTCCAGCGTGATTGGGGTGGATGCCAGCACATAGAGCGCCTGACGCGCCAGATAAGGGTGTCCGCCGACGAGGTCGAGCAAATGCTGCAAGTCGGTGGCGGAAAGGTTCAATGGGTAACGCCGGCTGAGGCCGGCAAATTGCAGGCTATCGAAGTCGTTCATCACGATGGAATAACCGACATTGAACGGTGATTGGTTGATGTCGTCAATCCACAATACCGGGTCGGTGGAATGGGCGACCACCAGATCAAAGCGGTTCCAACAGGGTTTATCCGCCCGCCGGTTGGTCCAAAACCGCAACAAAGCGAAAAAGTCGTTGCGATAGGGGAATTGGAACACCCGGTCGGCTTCGTCCAATAACAAGACCACCGATTTATCCGCATCGTCCAAAACCCCGTATTCGATGAAATCCGTGGCGCTGTCCTTGGGGCCTAGGTATTCGTCCCAGTAATCCTTCGGTTTGGCCGCTGTCTTTAAATCCCTTGCCAGCCGATGTATCAAATAGCCCAACACAGTTTCGAGGCTGCTTAACCGGGTTTCGTCAATCCCCTGCAAGTCGATATAGCAAACCTGGCGCCCTTGATCCCGCGCCTGGGCGGCGGCACGGATCAGCAGCGAACTCTTGCCCATTTGCCGTGCGCCCCTGACGATGGTTGTGGTTCCCCGGCACCGCAATTGGCGGTCCATTGCGTCGTCGGCAGGGCGACGCACATAGAACGGCGATTCGCAGTGCATGGCCCCGCGTTCCATGGCGAGATCAAGCACACGCGGATCGACCTGCGGTAGCGGCGCACCCCGCTGTTCCGTGGCTTCATGCAGTTGCTGGATGTCGCTTTGGGTATCGCCCCCGTCACCCGACTGGCCCTCATGGGGCAGTTCCTTCGCGCCCTCAATGGCAAGGCGAATGGCGGCGACAATTTCCCCTGGCGGTTTGCCCGCATCCCAAATGGCATACTGGAGAGGGTTGAGGTAACCGCCAAGGTCGTAAGGCAAGGCACCGGTATAATCGACGCGGATGGGCAGGATGCGGAGGCTGCCCTGTTGTTTCAGTTCGTGGGCGAGCCTGATTTCCTCCCTGACCATGTCGCTGCGGATGGACTCTGCGGACAGCAATACGACAAAAAATGTCGCCGCCCGAAGCTGCCGTTCGATTTCCGCCTGCCATTCGGTTCCCAACAGCATATTGCGGTCAATGAAAACCGGGAATCCTGCCCCGGTCAATGCTTGCTCAAGGGCCAGCGCCAAGTCTTCGTCGGGTTTGACATGCCGATAACTAATGAAGACCTGTTTCACCCTTAGTCCGCCATGGTTAATAGGCTTTCGGCTTAAAATTCGCCGGCACATCCAACTCGAACACTTCATCATGAATGCGGGCGACGTAAAAGCCAGCCTTTAAAATGCGCTCCTTTAATTCGTCGGACAAATCGACTGCCGCCAAGATGCCATAAACCGCTTTGTCTTTGTGTTCCGGGAAGAAACGGCGGAAGCGTTCCAATATTGACCGCAATTGGTCGATGGCCTCTTCGCGTACATGGCTCTTCACTTCCACCACGTAGGCTTCGTTGACTTCGCTGTTGGCATAGGCCAGCACGTCAATCTCCATGTTCCCTTCCGGTTTCTTCACGCGGACGCTAGGGCTGATCACTTCCATGCCGAAACGCTCGGACAATATCTTGGTCATGGACGGCAAAGCCAAACCTTCGGTGAAACTGCCGAATTTTTTCCCCAAGCCGCCGATTTGTTTACCCAATTCTACGATATCCCGCGCAGCCTCCTTCATGTGCCGGTCGGTTTCCTGCATTTTCCTGCCCGTTTCCAGCATTTGCCGGTCGGTTTCCTGCATTTGTCTGGCTGTTTCCTGTTGCGAGACAGCCAAGCTTGCCACCAGTGTTTTCAGTTCTTCATCGGTCATCGGTTTTACCTCGGTGTTTCAAGCTTATAGGTAAGCAAATCTTGAGTTTGCCATCATCAGCTAATAGGCTTTCGGCTTGAAATTCGCCGGCACATCCAACTCGAACACTTCATCATGAATGCGGGCGACATAAAAGCCGGCCTTTAAAATGCGCTCCTTTAATTCGTCGGACAAATCGACTGCCGCCAAGATGCCATAAACCGCTTTGTCTTTGTGTTCTGGGAAGAAACGGCGGAAGCGTTCCAATATTGACCGCAATTGGTCGATGGCCTCTTCGCGTACATGGCTCTTCACTTCCACCACGTAGGCTTCGTTGACTTCGCTGTTGGCATAGGCCAGCACGTCGATCTCCATGTTCCCTTCCGGTTTCTTCACGCGGACGCTAGGGCTGATCACTTCCATGCCGAAACGCTCGGACAATATCTTGGTCATGGACGGCAAAGCCAAGCCTTCGGTGAAACTGCCGAATTTCTTCCCCAAGCCGCCGATTTGTTTACCCAATTCTACGATATCCCGCGCAGCCTCCTTCATGTGCCGGTCGGTTTCCTGCATTTTCCTGCCCGTTTCCTGCATTTGCCGGTCAGTTTCCTGCATTTGCCGGTCGGTTTCCTGCATTCTCCGGTCGGTTTCCAGCATTTGTCTGGCCGTTTCCTGTTGCGAGACAGCGATGCTTGCCACCAGTGTTTTCAATTCTTCATCGGTCATGGCTATTTTCCGCAGACAAAAGAAAACCAGCGGCAGCACGAAGGCCACCGCTGGTCTCGACAGGAATGGATTTAGGCCGCTGCCTTCTGGCCCAGCGCCTTGATGCGGGCGCTCAAGCGGCTTTTGCTGCGAGCGGCTTTATTCCTGTGGATAAGACCCTTGTTGACCGAGGAGTCAATCACCGGGGTGGCTTCGCGGAAAGCGGCTTGGGCTTTTTCGACATCGCCCGTGGCAACCGCGTGCAGAACTTTCTTGATGTAGGTGCGCAGCCGACTGCGGGCCGCTGCATTCTGGATGCGGTTCTTTTCCGAAGTAAGGACGCGTTTTTTTGCGGATTTGATATTAGCCAAGGTAAAGCCCCAAACGTTGATGGCGAAATTGAAAAAAGGTTATTTTCTGCCATATGGAGTGCCAATGTCAAGGTCATCATTGGAAACTGCTAGGCGAGGCTTGCATGAAAACTTATACTAGGCTCTTTTTTGCGAATATTTAAGAACAAGGGGGAGCGCGTCTGAGCAGGCAGTTAATCAAATCGACGGCTACGGTGGGCATGATGACGCTGGTGTCGCGGATTCTAGGTTTTATCCGAGATATGGTGATCGCCCGCTATTTTGGCGCGGATGCAGCCACCGATGCCTTCTTTGTCGCCTTCAGAATTCCCAATTTTCTGCGTAGGCTGTTTGCCGAGGGTTCGTTTGCCCAAGCCTTCGTGCCGATGCTGTCGGATTACCGGGAAAATAGCGACCGTGCGGGCATGAAGCTGTTTTTAGACCGGGCTTCCGGCTCGCTGGCACTCATTGTATTACTGGCCTCATTGGCGGGTGTCATCGCCGCGCCTTTGTTGATCTTGATCTTCGCGCCCGGCTTTTTGGGCCAGGACGGGCAGTTCGACTTAAGCAGTGCCATGCTGCGAATCACTTTCCCGTATTTGTTCTTTGTGACCCTGACCGCGTTTGCCGGCGGCATACTGAATGCCCATGGGCGGTTTGCCATTCCCGCCATCACGCCCGCCTTATTGAATGTAAGCATGATTGCCGCAGCCCTCTGGCTGGCGCCGCAGTTGCCGGTGCCGGTCACGGCCTTGGCTTGGGGGGTGCTGTTGGCCGGCATTGCTCAATTGGCCTTGCAAATTCCCGCATTGATGGCGGCCGGCTTGTTGCCCAGGCCGCGAGTCGCCTTGGCCGACGCCGATGTGCGGCGTCTGCTGAAACGGATGGCACCGGCGATTTTTGGCGTTTCCGTCACCCAGGTGAACCTGTTGGTCGATACCTTGATCGCCTCCTTCCTAATGAGCGGAAGCGTTTCTTGGTTGTATTATTCCGACCGCCTGGTGGAGTTCCCCTTGGGGATTTTCGGGGTCGCCATGGGTACGGCGATTTTGCCGCAATTGGCAAAAAAACATGCCAGAAAGGACGCGGCGGGGTTTTCCCATGCGCTGGATTGGGGGCTGCGCTGGGTGCTGTTAATCGGCTTGCCCGCCACGGTCGGGTTGATGGCCTTGGCGGAACCCTTGATGTCCACGTTATTCCAATATGACGAATTCGGTTCCCGCGATGTGACGATGGCGGGGCGCAGCTTGATGACCTATTCCACTGGCCTGGTCGGTTTCATTGCCGTCAAAATCCTAGCCTCGGGCTTCAATGCGCGCCATGACCTTGGCACACCGGTTCGCCATGGTGTTTATTCGATGGTCGCCAATCTTGTTTTTTCCTTGCTCTTGGTGATACCTTCGGCGGGGGTGGGCTACGGACACGCCGCGCTGGCCTTGTCCACGGCACTGGCGGCTTTGCTCAATGCCGGGTTGTTGTTGCATGCATTGCTCAAAGACGGTGTTTTTCAACCGCGCGCGGGTTGGCTTGCCTTTCTGGCAAGGCTGTTGGTTGCCAACGTGGGTTTGGGCGTGTTGCTTGTGCATTTCACTGCCGGTTTGCCGTGGCAAACTTGGAGCGCCCATGAGAGGGTCGCATGGCTCATGGTGTGGGTTGGAGTGGGTGGCGCGGTTTATTTTGCAACGCTGGGGGCTTGCGGTTTGCGCCGTTCCCATCTATCGTCCAAGGAGGCTATTTAAAGCCATGCACTTGGCGAGGGGGTTAAGGCATCTGCTATTTCCAGGTCAAGGATGCGTGGCAACGATTGGTAATTTCGATGGCGTTCACCTAGGTCACAGGGCGGTGATTGAGGGTTTGGCCGCCCAAGGCCGCCGGCTCGGTTTGCCGACCGTGGTCATTTTGTTTGAACCCCAGCCTAGGGAATATTTCGACCCGGAACAGGCTCCCCCAAGGTTGTCCAGATTCCGGGAAAAGCTGACCCAGTTGAATCGGTTGCCAGTGGATGAGGTGTTGGCCTTGCATTTTGACCGGCAACTGGCCGACTGCTCCCCCGAAGAATTCATTCAAACCGTGCTGGTGGAGGGTCTGCGGGTGAAATATCTAGTGGTGGGCGACGATTTCCGCTTCGGCAAGAATCGGCGTGGTAACTTTGCCCTGCTACAGAAAACGGGTGCGTCAAGCGGCTTCGACGTGGCCGACACAGGTTCGGTGCAAGAAGGCGGGGCGAGGGTAAGCAGCACCTTGATCCGCCATGCCTTGGCCGGCGGCAACATGGCCGATGCGTCCTCGTTCCTTGGACGGCCTTATTCCATCATCGGCCGGGTTTGCCAAGGTGCCAAGCTGGGCCGTCAACTGGGTTTCCCCACGGCAAACATTGGCCTGATGCGTAAAAAGACTCCATTGCAAGGCGTGTTTGCCGTTACAATGCACGGTGTCACTGAGTGCCCATTGCACGGCGTGGCGAATGTCGGCTCGCGCCCCACCGTGGACGGTCGCCGCAAGATGCAATTGGAAACCCACTTGTTTGATTTCGAAGGTGACATTTATGGACATCTTGTCGAGGTCCATTTTCATCAAAAACTGCGTGAAGAGCGGCGTTTTCAAGACGTTACGGCTTTGCGCGAACAGATTGCAAGAGATGCCGATCAGGCGCGAGCCTATTTTGCCAACCTCTATCCTTAAGTATTCAGCCATTCATACCTAAAACCATGGACTACAAAGCCACACTCAACCTTCCCACCACTGATTTTCCAATGAAAGGCAATTTGTCCCAGCGTGAGCCGGGGCAGCTTGCAAGCTGGAAGGAAAAAGCCCTCTACAGGAAAATTCGCGAGGTTTGCCAAGGCCGTCCAAGGTTCATTCTGCATGATGGCCCGCCTTACGCCAACGGCGAAATCCATATCGGCCACGCCGTCAACAAGGTGTTAAAAGACATTATTGTCAAAAGCAAGGGGCTGTCGGGTTTTGACGCGCCCTTCGTGCCTGGCTGGGATTGCCATGGCCTACCCATTGAGCTGATGGTGGAGAAGAAAATGGGCAAAGCCGGGTTGCAGGTCGATCCTGCCGAATTCCGCCGTGCCTGCCGGCAATATGCCGCCGGGCAGGTGGATGTGCAGCGCGACGAATTCATCCGCCTGGGTGTCTTTGGCGATTGGGGGAACCCGTATCTGACCATGGATTTCAAGTTCGAGGCCGACATCATCCGCGCTTTGGGCACTATCTACGCCAAAGGCCATCTGACCAAGGGTGCCAAACCGGTCCATTGGTGTACCGATTGCGGATCGGCTTTGGCGGAGGCCGAAGTGGAATATGAGAACAAACGCTCATTGGCGATTGATGTGCGCTTTCGGGTTGTCGATGAAGTGGGGGCTTTGCAGCGTTGCCATACCGCCGAAGGCCATCTTGGCACAGGGCCCCTCTCCGTGGTCATCTGGACCACGACGCCTTGGACTCTCCCCGCCAACCAAGCGGTGGCGCTGAACCCGGAACTGGACTATGCCGTGGTGCAATTGGAGGAGGCCGGCGAGAGGCTCATTCTGGCCGAGGCACTGATGAAGGACACCTTGGGGCGCATCGGTGCCGGGAATTACCGCGTTGTAGCCTATTGCAAGGGTTCTGCGTTGGAAGGTTTGCTGCTTCGGCATCCGTTCCTGGAACGGGACGTGCCGGTGATTCTGGGCGACCATGTCACGTTGGAGGCAGGTACTGGCGCGGTGCACACCGCCCCCGGACACGGCCAGGAAGACTATGTCGTCGGCTTGAAATATGCCTTGCTGGTTGACAATCCAGTGGGGGATGACGGGGTTTTCCTCCCCGGCACCCCGTTTTTTGCCGACCAGCATGTGCTGACCGCCAACCCGCAAGTGGTGGAAGTGCTCAAGGACTATGGCAACTTGTTGCATGTCGAGAGCATCGAACACAGTTACCCCCACTGTTGGCGGCACAAAACCCCGGTGATTTTCCGCGCCACCCCGCAATGGTTCATCGGCATGGACAAGAACGGGCTGAGGGCTAAAACGCTGCAAGAAATCAAGCAGGTTCAATGGATTCCCGATTGGGGGCAGGCGCGCATCGAGGGCATGGTGGGCAACCGTCCCGACTGGTGCGTGTCTCGCCAACGCACTTGGGGCGTGCCGATTGCCTTATTTATCCACAAGCAGACAGGGGATATTCACCCGGACGCAATGAACCTGATCGAACAGGTCGCCCTGCGGGTGGAGCAGAAGGGCATTGACGCTTGGTTTGATCTTGACGCAAAAGAACTGCTGGGCGCGGATGCCGATCACTACAGCAAGATGAGCGACACCTTGGATGTCTGGCTTGATTCCGGCGTGACCCATGCCTGCGTATTGAAACGTCGCGACGACTTGGCATTCCCCGCCGATCTTTATCTGGAAGGCTCCGACCAGCATCGAGGCTGGTTCCAGTCCTCGCTACTGTCATCGGTGGCGATGAACGGCGTGGCCCCTTACCGCGCCGTGCTGACCCATGGCTTCACGGTGGATGCCCAAGGCAAGAAGATGTCCAAATCCAAGGGCAATGTGGTCGCCCCGCAAAAGGTGGTGAAGAACCTGGGCGCGGACGTCCTGCGCCTGTGGGTGGCCGCCACGGATTACCGGGCGGAGATGTCCGTTTCCGATGAAATCCTCAAGCGCACCGCCGACGTGTACCGCCGCTTGCGCAACACCGCCCGTTATCTGCTGGCCAATCTTAATGGCTTTGACCCGGCGCAAGACCTTGTCGCGGCGGAACAGCTATTGCCACTGGACCGTTGGGCGGTGGATCGCGCTTGGCAATTGCAAGAAGAAGTCATCAACGCCTATGCGACTTACCAGTTCAACTTGGTTTACCAGAAGGTCCACCATTTCTGTTCGGTGGACTTGGGCAGTTTTTACCTGGATGTCACCAAGGACCGGCAGTACACCTGCAAGGGCGGCAGTTTGGCGAGACGCTCGGCACAAACGGCGATGTACCATATTGCCGAGGCGCTGACCCGCTGGTTGGCCCCCATACTCAGCTTCACCAGTGATGAAATCTGGCGTTTCCTGCCGGGCGACAGGCCGGAGTCGGTGTTCCTGTCAACGTGGTACGAAGGGCTTCACCCGCTAACCGAAAGCAGCCTGATGAACCGTGAGTTTTGGGATTTTGTCTTGCAAGTCCGCGAAGCGGTGAGCAAGGAACTGGAAGTGCTGCGCATCCGCAACGCAATCGGCTCCTCGCTGGATGCCGAGGTGGAGCTTTATTGTTCGGCGGATGTGCTGGCCCGCTTGTCGCCCTTGGAAGATGAACTGCGCTTCGTCTTCATCACCTCTTACGCGAAGGTGTTTCCGGAAAGCCCGGAACATGCCGACAAGCTTCCCACCGAAATCGAAGGGCTTGAATTGAGGCTACGCGCCAGCGACAAGACCAAATGTGTACGCTGCTGGCATCACCGTGTTGATGTGGGAACCCACGCCGGCCATCCCGAACTGTGCGGGCGGTGCGTGGAGAATGTGGAAGGCGCGGGCGAGAAACGGTTATATGCCTAAAGATAAAATTATGGATAACTGCGGATGTAAAGCGACACCTTACTCCTTTTCCATCTTGGAAGTGCGCCGGGGTTGCCATGAAAACACGGATAACATCCCTTCAAGGGATGTTATCCGTGACCGTAATGGGAATAGGCTATGTTGAAATGGCTTTGGTTGACGGCGCTGGTCATTGTTTTGGATCAGACTAGCAAATTGTTAGTCGATCATTCGATGCAATTGTACGAAAGCATACCGCTGATTCCATTCTTTCAGTTGACCTATGTGCGCAACACCGGCGCGGCCTTTAGTTTCCTGGCCCAGGCCGGGGGCTGGCAGCGCTGGTTTTTCATAATGTTGTCCGTGTCCGCCAGCATTGCCATCGCTTATTGGCTTAAAAACCTGCCCAAAGACAGGCCATGGGAAGCCGCCGCTTGGGCGCTGGTGCTGGGCGGCGCACTGGGCAATCTGATAGACCGCATCAGTTATGGCTATGTGATCGACTTTCTTGATGCGTTTTATCAACACTGGCACTTCCCCGCCTTCAACGTCGCCGACTCCGCCATCACGATAGGCGTGGGCATGTTGTTGATTGATGTGGTGTTGGCGGCCCGCCGTACACAGACCTAGGTGGGTTAGGCGACATCTTCAATATTGCGTCAAATATAAAAATAACAGTATAATTTGCCGTTTAATCATAAAATGGCTTGTTAATGAAAAACTTTCAGTTAGATGAGCTTACAGAAGAAAAGCTTGAGCTTGTAAAAAATGCTTGGCTCGGCCTAATTCCAGAAGACAACCATGAGGTTTTCCGTGCTGAGTGTTCGCAATTGTTCGATGTAATTTCATTAGGTAAATCATGGGGTGACTTGGGGGACAGACTAAATGTTCCGATATATCAGTCAGTTAAAGATGGGGACGATGTGTGGGCACTTGTACAAATCGTTCAATCAAAGGTCGGGGCAGCGACTTGGGTTAAATTGATGGATATTCACCTTTCACCGGCAATAGACGTGTTCCCAGACACGGAGTGCAACACTGAAAATCGCTTAAAGGTGTTTATTGCTGCGCTTTTAGGTATACTATCTTTAGCTAAGCGAGCCAGAAGAGCAGACACTTTCAAGGTGTTTGGCCGAACTGAAGCGTTAGTCACATTCCTTCAAGGAATGCACGATGTTTTGTCAACAATCGCAACAATTGGCACTATCAAAGGCGTAGACGTTTCCATCGAAGGCAGATGGCTTGTGTTTCGCGCAACTGATGACCATTAAACTGGAGAAGAATAATGAACGCCACCGTCTCAATCTTGTCGCCACTCTATGTAGCATTCAAGAGGAATGAGGCTACTCTCACACAGGCTATTCAGTTCGCCGCAGAAAAAAGTGCTGCTGCCATGGGTAGTGAGTTTAATAAAGTTTACCATCGTAGCTATTGCTCTGGTTTAGCAGAAACCCATAAAAAAGCAGCATAGGAAGTAAAAAATTCACAACATAAAGCCTACTATGTGTGGGCTTTTTTGTTGCCTAAAGAAAAGCAACATCAAAAGCTAAGGGCAAGAGCAACGCCCTCTTTTCGAGTCCGTCGCTCAAGCAGGCACGGGTTATCGCTTTCCGTCTTCATTCTGGCTCCCCCCGCCCCTGCCGCCTAGCTTGGCGTCATCCATTTTTTCATCCAGCAGGCAAAATAATCGCCCCCAATCAAAAGACGGGCCAGGATCGGTTTTCCGTCCTGGGGCAATGTCGCAATGGCCGGTGATCGCCTCGCGTGAAAGTGTCGGATAATGGGCCAGCAGAGCCTGGATGACAGCGGCCAGCCGGTCATATTGGGCTTGCGTATATTCGATGGTTTCCGTACCCTCCAATTCAATGCCGATGGAAAAATCATTGCATGTCTCCCTGCCGCAATAACTTGATACGCCCGCGTGGAAGGCGCGTCGATGGAAAGGCACATATTGAGTGACTGCCCCATCGCGGCGGATGAGCACATGGGCCGCCACGCGCAGAGGGTGGATGCCCCCGAAGTATGGGTGCGCATCCGCAGGCAGGGTGTTGGTGAACAGCCGGTCTATCCACTCACCGCCGAACTCACCGGGGGGCAGGCTGATACAATGCACGACGATCAAGGAAATATCGTCAGGATTGATCCTGTCATTGCAATTGGGGGATGGGATAAGATTGTCGGCATCTTCCAACCAACCGGCGGATATGTTTGAAATCATGTCGTGTGCAGCGGTTTCAATGGTAAATAGGGGATGGCATCCCTTAACGTTGCATTAATGCCAATGGGTTGATGGTCCCCGATGGGGCCACTGTAGGCATTTATCTTATCAGTTATCAAGGATGTGATACCTCTTGACGCTGATTAGTTAAGTTTTTCATCAATCAAACCGACTATGAAACGGGACATGAAATGACGATAAGAGTACGCTATTTCGCCAGTCTGCGGGAAAAAATGGGCCGTGTCGAGGACACCTTGGTGTACGAAGACATTGCCACGGTTGCCGACGTTTGGAGAGTCGTCAGTACCGGGCAGCCTTTGCCCGACCACCTCCTCTGCGCGATCAATTTGGAATACGCCGAACCGCTGGCCACGGTGCGGGACGGGGATGAAGTGGCGTTTTTCCCGCCCGTGACCGGAGGGATGGGATGACCGTCATTTTATGCCAAACCGAGTTCTCGCCTTATGCGGAAATGGATGCCTATCAGCAGTCCATGGGTGAAGCGGCGGGGCGTTACGGTGCCACGTCGGTCTTCGTCGGCACGATGCGCGACTTGAATTTGGGCGATGCCGTCACGCAGATGACCCTGGAACATTATCCGGGCATGACCGAGCTACGTTTGGGGCAAATCGTGGCGGAAACACAAGCCCGTTGGGCGTTGATTGATGTGTTGGTCATCCACCGGGTAGGTGAAATAAAACCCAATGATGCCATTGTCCTCGTCGCGGCTTGGGCTATGCACCGTGGCGCGGCGTTTGAAGCCTGCCGCCACATCATCGAGGAACTCAAACACACCGCCCCGTTTTGGAAAAAGGAGTCGATCAGGGATGGCGAACGCTGGGTGGAAAATAATACCGAAGGATAACCCGGCTGATGTTACTTGGGGCCGGAGCGTCAAAGCTTGCTTTGACTCGAGATTGGAAAGGCAAGGCAAGCCTTGCCAGTCAAAGCAAGCTTTGACGCTCCATCGTTATCCGGCTTAAATACTCGTTTGTAACATCAGTCAGTAACCAAGAACAGGGTAGATATTCATCCATTTGTGTAAACACAATCAATATTGCCGTGGCGGGCGCAGACAGACTTTTCGGTGGAGCCCCCTTGCCTCATGCTGAAATCCACTCTATCGCGTAAAACCTGGCCTGCATGGGTCGCGATCGGCATCGGCCTGCTGGCGACGGTTTTCGCCAGCCTCCAGGTCAAGCAGGGCATCGAACACGATGCGGTGAGGCAATTCGCCTTTGCCAGCGACCAAGTCACCCTCAAAATCCAAGAGCGCCTGGGTGCCTACGCGCTGATCCTGCGCGGCGGCGCAGCCCTGTTTGCCGCTTCAAAAGCGGTGGAGCGTCACGAGTGGCGGGCTTACGTCGAGGGGCTGCAAGCGGGCGGAAGTGTTCCCGGCGTGCAGGGGGTCGGGTTTGCCCAAGTCATCCCCCCATATCAACTAGCCGCACATGTCACCCGCATTCGCGGCGAAGGATTCCCCGACTACACCGTGCGCCCTCCCGGCGAACGCGCCGTCTACACCTCCATCGTCTATCTCGAACCCTTCCGCGACCGCAACCTGCGCGCCTTCGGTTTCGACATGTTCTCCGAGCCGGTCAGGCGGGCCGCCATGGAACAGGCGCGTGACACCGGCCTGGCGGCACTGTCCGGCAAGGTCGTGCTGGTGCAGGAAACC
>CAIODU010000040.1 GCA_903857165.1 uncultured Methylococcaceae bacterium
AAGCCACGGGCGTTGCCGTGGCCGGTGCAGCCCTCGAATTCGGCGCGGCGCTGTTCCATGCGGCTGCGGACAAGGTTTTCGCCGTTGCCGATTTCGACATAGCGGCCGGGGTAGTCGAATTGCTCGTAGCCCGCGTGGGCATGGGGCATTTTGATGATGGACTTGACCCGCAGGTCGGCCTTGGGCTTCTTGAAGTCGTAGTCGGTCAGCGCATGGGCGCCGGGCTGGACTTCCCTCCCCACCGTCCATTCGTGGATGTGGTCGGCGCGGGTCTTGTCGGTGCCGCCGGTTTCGGGGTGGTAGGGGATTTTCTCATAACCGGGGAACTTGTCGTGGGCGGAGGGGGAGTCGGCGAGGACGAGGTGGTGCTTGCCGTTTTCATGTCGTGCTGGCCGAACTTGGCGACGTAGCCGTTGAAGTAACGCCATTCACCCTCGGGCAGGCTCACGCCCACCGTGACGTTCTCGCCGAGCAGCTTGTCCGGGTCTATCGAGGCGTTCTCGCTGAGTAGGTCGAGTTCGTACTCGAACAACCCGCCGAGTCTCTCCGTTCCGTGCATCCGGTAAAACAGCAGCACGTCCTCGCCCAAGGGCGTGGACACTTTGATGGGGCGGTTTTTCTGGGAGATGGGCATGGGTTCACTCCTTCATTCTCTGCGGATTTTAACGCCAGCCGGGTAAATCTGGCAATGTCATTTTGTTATCCGACATGCCGCTGAATTTCCGCCATCGCAGCCAATTGTTCCGGTGTGGCTTCGGTTTGAAATTTTTGCTTCCATTCGGCATAGGGCATTCCGTAGATGGCTTCTTGTGCGGATGCATAGTCCACATCCAATCCGCGCTCGTTGGCTGCGGCACTGTACCATTTGGCAAGGCAGTTGCGGCAGAAGCCGGCCAGGATCATCAAGTCGATATTTTGCACATCGGTTCGCGCTCGCAAATGGGTAAGGAGATGTCGAAATGCAGCCGCTTCCAGTTCGATCATAGTTTGTTCGTTCATTTTCACCTTGGAATGTTTACTGTTTTCGTTGATTTGGAGTGAATTTTAAGTGGATAATGGTTAAAATGGGAACTATGTTAAACCGATGCGCGTGTAATGCACTAGGTTGTTTTCATTTTTCCAAGACCGCCTACGGAAAGTCCTGCGTCGAAGGCGCATCCACCTTGACCGCAAAACTTAACCACACAGTCATCACTAACCACCATGAAGCTGCTTTTCGACTTTTTCCCTATTCTGCTTTTTTTCATCGCCTACAAGGTTTTTGATATTTATGTGGCCACCAGCGTGGCCATCGTGGCCAGCATCGTCCAAGTCCTTGTCGCGTGGTTGAAGACCCGCAAATTCGAAACCATGCACCTAGTGACTCTCGGTGTCATATTGATTTTCGGCGGTTTGACGCTATATTTGAAGGACGAGCAATTCATCAAATGGAAGCCAACCGTCGTCAACTGGCTATTTGGCTTTGTGTTCCTCGCCAGTCAATGGCTGGGTGACAAGACCATGATCGAGCGGATGATGGGTGGGAATCTAACTATGCCGACCCCGATTTGGCGAACGCTGAATTTGAGTTGGACGTTCTTTTTCTTTCTCATAGGCGGGATAAACTATTACGTCATGTCTTACTTCACTACCGACACTTGGGTCAACTTCAAGATGTTCGGGATGTTGGGGCTGACTTTCTTGTTCGTGGTATTGCAATCATTTTATCTATCACGGCACTTGCCAGAAATCAACTCCGAGGAGGAATGAGCATTGCTCTACGCCATTGTTGCAGAAGACAACCCAAATAGCCTGGAACTGCGCAAGCAAACCCGCCCGGCGCATTTGCAAAGGCTACAAGCGCTGCAAGACGAGGGACGTCTGCTGTTGGCCGGCCCGCACCCGGCGGTGGATGCCGAAGACCCGGGCCCTGCAGGTTTCACCGGCAGCCTTATTGTGGCAGAATTCCCGAGCTTGGCAGTGGCTTGCGAATGGGCCGCATCCGATCCTTATCAAGTTGCCGGTGTCCATTCCTGCGTCACTGTCAAACCTTTCAAGAAGGTATACTAATGTCACCCCGTACCGAAACAATTCAACAATTACTTAACGAAGCGCTTGCCCCGGCCAAGCTCGAACTTCATGACGACAGCCAAAGCCATGCCGGACATGCAGGTGCCAGAGAGAGTGGCGGAGGCCATTTTTATGCGACAATTGTCAGTAGCGCCTTTGAAGGAAAAACCTTGGTCCGGCGTCATCAACTGGTGTATGAGGCATTGGGAGACATGATGCGGACGGAAATCCACGCACTCAGCATTAAAGCTTACACCCCGGACGAATTCGAACAACTTACCCCTTAATTTAAATTAGGATTACTGAATGAAAAAACATGCCCTTTGTGCCACCGCAGTTGCCAGTCTACTTGTGTTTGCTGGTTGCAACAATCCATCCGACACTGCCCAAAAGAGTTCGTCGTCAAGCCCATCCCCCTCATCCAGTCTGGTTGACGCCAAACCGACGGCGGAAACCGTCGTGGTCATCGTCAACGGCCAACCGATCAGCCGGGCCTTTTTACAGTCCATCATGTCTGAAATGGCTCAGCGTGGCGGCGGACAGAGCATCCCCGAGGACAAGGTGGTTGATGGCCTGATCGCCCGTGAGTTGCTGCGGCAAGAGGCGGAAAAGCAGAATTTTGCCAAGGATCCTTCAATCGCCATGAAGGTGGAGAATGCTGCCCGTGAAATCTTGGTCCAGGCGAGTGTGGAGAATTTCCGCAAAAATGCTGCCGTGACCGAAGAGGAACTCAAAAAGGAATATGACACCCGTATTGCAGCCATGAAGGGCACCGAGTACAAGGCTCGTCACATTCTCCTTGAAACCGAAGATGCCGCCAAAGATGTCCTAGCCAAGCTGGCTAAGGGTGCAAAATTCGATGAATTGGCAAAAAAGATGTCGAAAGACCCTAGTGCCAAACAAAACGGTGGTGAATTGGGTTGGTTCAACGGTCAACAGATGGTCCCAGAGTTTACCGCCGCCGTGTCCGCCCTGAAAAATAACGACACCACTACGGCACCGGTCAAAAGCCAATTCGGCTGGCACGTCATTCAGCGCGAGGATTCCCGCGAACAGACACCGCCTCCCTACGATGCAGTGAAGGAACAGTTCCGTAGCGCGTTGGTTGGACAAAAATTGCAGAAGCATGTCGAAGATTTGAAAGCCTCCGCAAAGATTGAACGCTTGTCCCTACCGACCGCAACGCCTGCACCCGCTCCAGCGGCATCCCCTCAATCCACTGCCCCGACACCCCCGCCAGCGGTCAATCCCCAGGTTGTCGCTCCGCCGCCCCAACCTGCCCCAGTGGTTAACAAGCCCGTCAGTCCTGCCGCACCGGCTGTTGCGCCAGCGCCCAAACCGGCCAAGCAATAGCTCTCACAAGGATCATAGTCCATGAAGAAAACCTGTCTTATTGGTGCTGTCGTGCTGACATCCGCACTGTTGGTTGGATGCGGCATCACAGGGGGCAAAAGTGCCGCGTCCGCCGACAAGGATGCAGGCACGGCAAATGTGGAAAACGCAGTGGCCGTGGTCAACGGCAAGCCCATCAGCAAGAATGCCCTAAACAACCTGATGAGTGAAATCGGCAAGCAAAACCCCGATCAGAATGTTTCCGAAGACAAGGCGGTCGATTCCCTGGTCAGTCGTGAGTTGTTGCGCCAAGATGCGGAAAGGCAGAACCTACAGAAGAGTCCCGCTGTCATTGGGCGGTTGGAAAACGTCTCTCGGGATGCGCTGGCACAGGCGGCGATAGACAGCTTTCGCAAGGGGATAGTGGTTACCGACGCTGAATGCCGCAAAGAATACGATGCCAAGATAGCGGGGGCGGAACTGACCGAGTTCAAAGCCAGGCATATTCTGGTGGAAACCGACACACAGGCAAAGGAAGTGTTGGCCAGCTTGAAAAAGGGTGCCAAATTTGCCGATCTGGCAAAGAAGCACTCGAAAGACCCAAGCGCCCAGCAGAACGGCGGCGATTTGGGTTGGTTCAACCCAGGGCAGATGCTTCCTGAATTTAGCAGCGCGGTGGCTTCGTTGAAAAACGGGGAAACCTCCCCGGCACCGGTAAAGACCAAATTTGGATGGCACGTCATCCAGCGCGAGGATGTGCGCAAACAAGCGCCGCCAGCGTTTGACGATATCAAGGAGCAGATACGCACTATGTTGATTGGGCAGAAGCTGCAACAACATATTGAAGAGTTGAAGAAGTCTGCCAAGATTGAGACTTTTGTCTCTGGTAAAAAATAGTACCACTGTCGGCCAAACCACAGATAACATCCCTTGGAGGGATGTTATCTGTATTATCTTCTGCGACGAAAAAACGCTTTCAGCAAAAGGGAACATTCCCCCTCCAAAACCCCCCCCATCCATTCCACCTTGTGGTTTAGAAATTCGGCATCGGCCAGTTGCAAGGCATTGCATACCGCTCCCCGCTTGGGGTCAAACGCCCCGAATACCAGCCGTTTGACACGGGCATGGACGATGGCAGCCATGCACATGGCGCAGGGTTCCAGCGTCACATAGAGAGTAGTGTCAACGAGGCGGTAATTATTCAATGCCAGCCCGCCAGCCCTCAGGGCGACGATTTCGGCATGGGCCGTGGCATCGTTGCTGGCGATTGGGCAATTCCAGCCTTCGGCTATGCATAACCCTTCCTTGACCAGTACCGCACCCACTGGCACCTCGCCCGCTTGTTCGGCTTGGCAGGCTAGTTCCAACGCACAACTCATCCAGGCTTCATCATCAAGGAGCAATCCATGAAACATATCCGATTGCTTAATCGAGATTATTCCATATCTTCTCGATTTCGTGATTTTTTCTCTTTGCTGACATCCTTGTGGGAACTTTTACCTATCGCAAATCCACCCACACCACCACTCAGAATAAATATCACAGCCTTAATCAACTCCATTGCAAAGTTGTCCTTGCCAATGGAAAGCGCATAAATTATTAAAGTCGTAATAACCAGAGTGATAACACTAGCAAATATTAGCCGCGTCTTTTGGAGTTGCAAATCATTTTCACGCTCATCCTTGCGATCCGATGTTTTTGCTGAAAGAGCTGCTTTTGCAAATTCAAAACAATTGTTATCTTCCTGCTTTTTTAGGCTAAGTTCGTTATAGCGAAGCTCAAGTTCTTTTGCCTGATTTTGCAAAAGCTGCTCCAATAGCTCTGGCGTCAGGGTTTCTGGTTTGATGGCCGATGGCAGACTGTCGTCCTGCTTGCTTGTCATCAGTCAACCTCGATTTCATAGATAGGATGCTTATAATAAACCTGCATGTATCCAAAGTCATTATCATCCATGTCAGGTGCAAGAATTTTGACGCGACGTATATTTTGCTTCTCTAACTCCGACAGATTTAGAAAAACTTCAACTGGAATGATCTTATAGTTTCTGGGTCTGGCTGATAGCGTTTGCATGGTACATCTCTCATTTTTCAGAATGTTAGAATAAACGATTTCATCAATCAAGGCATCACTCCCACTCTATCGTCGCCGGCGGCTTGCCTGAAATATCATAGACCACGCGGGAGATGCCAGGAATCTCGTTGATGATGCGGCGGGAGACCAGATCGAGGAATTCATAGGGCAGGTGCGCCCAATGAGCCGTCATAAAATCCACGGTTTCCACCGCCCGCAACGCGACCACGTAATCGTAGCGGCGTCCGTCTCCCATCACACCCACCGAGCGCACCGGCAGGAACACCGCGAACGCCTGGCTGGTTTTTTCATAAAGCCCGTGACGGTACAATTCCTCGATAAATACCGCGTCGGCCCGGCGCAGCAGTTCGGCGTATTCTTTTTTCACTTCGCCCAGAATGCGCACACCTAGGCCAGGGCCGGGGAAGGGGTGGCGATGGACCATTGCCGATGGCAGCCCCAACTCCAAGCCAATTTCGCGCACCTCGTCCTTGAATAATTCCCGCAACGGCTCGATCAGTTTGAGCTTCATATTCTTTGGCAAGCCGCCGACATTATGGTGTGACTTGATGACATGGGCCTTGCCGGTTTTGGAGCCGGCAGACTCAATCACATCCGGGTAAATCGTACCTTGGGCCAGCCATTGCGCATCGGCCAGCTTGGCGGCTTCCTGATCGAAAATTTCGATGAACAGCCCGCCGATGATTTTGCGCTTCTGCTCAGGGTCTGCCACTCCCTTGAGCGCGTCAAAATAACGGTCCGAGGCGTTGACGCGGATGACTTTGACCCCCATGTGTTCGGCGAAATTTGCCATCACCTGGTCGCCCTCGTGCAGACGCAACAGCCCGGTGTCCACAAACACACAGGTAAGCTGGTCGCCGATGGCCTCGTGCAGCAAGGCGGCGACGACGGATGAATCGACACCCCCGGAAAGCCCAAGGATGACCTGCCCGTTGCCGACTTGGCGTCGAATCTGGCCGATGCTCTCATCGATGATATTGCGGGCGGTCCACAAGGCATTACAGTCACAGATGCCACGCACGAAACGCTCGATGATGCGCTTGCCCTGTCGGGTGTGGGTGACCTCCGGGTGGAATTGCAGTGCGTAGAAACGCCTCTCCTCGTCGGCCATGCCGGCGAAAGGGGCGGTTTCGGTGCTGGCAATCAGCTTGAAGCCGTGCGGCAGAACGGTCACTTGATCACCGTGGCTCATCCACACATCAAGCAGTCCGTAACCTTCCGGGCTGGCGTGGTCTTCGATATTCCGCAATAAAATCGAATGGCCTCTAGCCCGCACTTGGGCATAGCCGAATTCGCGATGGGATGCGGGTTCGACCTTGCCGCCGAGTTGTTCCGCCATGGTCTGCATACCGTAGCAGATGCCTAAGACCGGCGAACCCAGTTCAAACACGATCTGCGGGGCGCGGGGCGTGTCGGCCTCGGTGACGGTTTCCGGCCCGCCGGAGAGAATAATTCCACGCGGGTTGAATGAGCGGATATAGTCTTCGTTGCAATCCCATGGGTGGATTTCGCAATACACGCCGATTTCACGGACGCGCCGGGCAATCAGTTGGGTGTATTGGGAACCGAAGTCTAGGATGAGGATTTTGTGGGAGTGTATGTCGGTCATAATGTTTCCAATTCCCTCTCCCTCCGGGAGAGGGCTAGGGTGAGGGTTGATAAGTTGCTCTCGTTCCCAAGCTCCAGAGACTGTGAAAGTATTGCCCAAAACGGCAATTTTTCGATTCCACCCCATTGATTTTTTGATACTGAAATGGACAAAAATCAAATACTTTCACAGTCTCTGAAGTTTGGGAACCAGCAAAACCTAGTCGCAAATTGGTCTTTGTTTCCATGTATTGATAAATGCATCTACATCATCCCTGAGCCGAGCAAAAGCTTCCAAATGTTCAAGATGAGCAAAGTCTTCAGTGAGTTCAGAGACTCTATGACGGGCCTTCTCTTCGGAGAAGCCTCTTAGGCGGCGACCTTGAAGATTGCTAGCGTCCCGCAGAGCTTTGAAAAGTATTTCTTTGGGGTTAGGTTTATTTTCCCATTCACGGCAAGGGGGTAGGTCGAGCGGTATTGTACCATTCGGATTGCCAGCAGCCATTCTTATTGCGGCTTCGGAGGATAATAACCAAGCCTCCGTCATACGCACTGGTACTATTGGCAAGAAGTTTTTATTTATATCTTTGAGTTGCTCTTGGATTTCGCTGACACGTTCACTGAAAGATATTTTTTCTGCATCCCTATGGACGAAAAGTAGATCACAAGGAAAAAGCTTAACCGCAGTGTTGACTCGGAGTTTTAGCCCATCGCTGGCGGGTGGTAAGCCAACAGCAAATTGAGGCTGGTATAATATATCAGCGCGGTCGAACAACCAATTTATTATGGGAATCAATGTTCTATCAGAGCTTCCGTCCGCAACAAGGGTATAGCGAAGTTGAGTCACTCACAATTCCCCGTATCAAATAAATCTGTTTGTTGTTTTTGTGCGTACTCTCGGACGGTTGTTTTTGGGGTGTTATCCTGAAGCTGGACGAGATCAGGTTCGGAATCTATTCTGGGAGCTTCGCTGACATAAGCTAACAAAATTCCTAGCGGAATAGCGTCAGTTGAGTTTTGTTTCTCCCGCCAAGATGTTGAAACGCATTGAAACATTGTTTGAGAAATTCCCCTATGTCTATTTATCTGCGCCATGAGCAAGTCATTGATATCAAGTTGGGAAACAACCAAGGGAGAGTGAGTGTTGATTATAATTTGCCGTAATGGGTTTTCAATATCTGTTGCTTCATTAATAGGTAACTCTAATTGCCCCTGAGTGAATGTGCTACTATCAGAACAAGACATCAATTTGTCATCCATCGGCGGGATTATTGTTTGGGTAGTGACAGATCGTTTGGTATCTACTGCCATTTCACGCAAGAGTTGGAGAATTGCTGGTATCCTTGAGGGATGTATGCCATTCTCAGGTTCTTCTAAACACAATAATCGGCCTGATTCTGGATCAGCAGAAAGAATCGCAAGAGCTAAAAATCTGAGTGTGCCATCGGATAGTGAACGGGCAGGGTGAATAATCCCATTTCTTCCATTGACTTGTAGTGTATATGTTCTACGACTTTCATCACGAACAACGGATACTGAACCAACATCATCCAATAGATCGGAAAGTCGATTAGAAACTTCGGTTTCGACACCAAGACGCAGCAGTGTCGCTGCCATGTGGGCACCGTTTGAAGCTACATGAGGATCGTCCAAAAAACCATCGGGCTGCCTCAGTGCAGAAGGTTCCAGTTGAAGGAGAGTCCATTTCTCCATTTCACGACGTGCAGCCAGTACGGTTGGATAATCATTTGTATTTATACCACCTACAAGTGTCTTGCGGGAGCCATTGGGTGAACCAGCGGCAGGTACACGAAATTGAGGACCTTTAGAACCACCATCTTGATGTAGTTGAATGGTCGAATTAACACCTTTTTTTTCTGTAGATATAAAAGGGGTGCCACGACGTTTATTTTTAATAACGGAATCGCGAAAAGAATTCGAAGAGTAAAACCCGAGTTTTTTTTTCACCTCGCTTTTTGGAATGTAAGTTAGACTTTCATGGACAAGATCAATGCGCTCTGAAGCCTTTGCTCCACTTTCAACATACCGAAATTCCAATTCATAGCGAAGGAAGGTTGCAGTGGGTAAAGCTAGCCGATTAAAATCATCATAAACTTGGTCTGGAACAATGAAGTCGGCTTCAATTTTGACATCTGGGAGCGGTGATTTTCCTTGCATGAAAATGGCACGTATATCCCCGGTTCTTCCAGCAGGGTCTCGAACTCTCTGTGCGGCATCTATAATTGAGAATTCGGTTAAGTCGCGTAAGAATTGAATGGCATCGAACAGGTTTGATTTACCAACGCCATTGGCACCCGCAATGCATGTGAAGGGGCCAAAACTGACCTCCATATCGGCAAAACTCTTAAATCCTTGTAGCTTGATTCTTGTCAACATGGAGTTTTTTTTTCAGCAAAAATACAGATGCAAGCATTATAACCGGGGGAAATCTAAAATTATCAATCCAACCGATAATTCGGTGCTTCCTTGGTAATCGTCACATCATGCACATGGCTTTCCCGGATGCCCGCCGAGGTGATGCGGACGAAGCGGGCGGTGGTGCGCAACTCGTCTATGGTGCCGCAACCCGTGTAACCCATCGCCGCCCGCACGCCGCCGATCAACTGGTTGATGATGGCGATCATGCTGCCCTTGTAGGGAACGCGGCCTTCGATGCCTTCCGGCACCAGCTTTTCGGCTTCGGTGGTGTCTTGGAAATAGCGGTCGCTGGAGCCTTGCTGCTGCGCCATTGCACCCAGAGAACCCATGCCCCGATAGGATTTGTAGGAGCGGCCTTGGTACAGTTCGACCTCGCCCGGCGCTTCCTCGGTGCCGGCAAACAAGCCGCCGAGCATGACGGTATAAGCACCCGCCGCCAAAGCCTTGGAAATATCGCCGGAATAGCGGATGCCGCCATCGGCAATCAGCGGAACGCCCGTCCCCGCCAAGGCATTCGCCACATTGGCAACGGCGGTGATTTGCGGCACGCCCACGCCGGCGACGATGCGGGTGGTGCAGATGGAACCTGGCCCTATGCCCACTTTCACCGCGTCCGCCCCGGCTTCGACCAAGGCTAAAGCGGCAGCGGCGGTGGCGATATTGCCGCCGATGACTTGGATATGCGGGAAGTTTTGCTTGACCCATCGCACCCGGTCCAACACGCCTTGGGAATGGCCGTGGGCGGTATCGACGACAATCACGTCCACGCCGGCAGCCGCCAACGCTTCGACCCGTTCCTCGGTGCCTGCCCCTGTGCCCACCCCCGCACCTACGCGCAGACGCTCCAACTCGTCCTTGCAGGCTTGCGGGTAATCCTTGGCTTTCTGGATGTCTTTGACGGTAATCATGCCGCGCAGTTCGAACTTGTGATTGACCACTAGGACCTTCTCAATGCGGTGCTTGTGCAGCAGGCGGATGGCTTCTTCCTGGCCCGCACCTTCCAACACCGTGATCAAACGATCCTTGGGCGTCATAATTTTGGTGATGGGTTCTTCGAGTTGGGTTGAAAACCGCAGGTCGCGGCTGGTGACGATGCCCACCAATTCGCCCTTGTCCACGACGGGAACCCCGGAAATGCGGTGGGCGCGGGTCAAGGCTATCACTTCGCGGATGCTAATCGTCGGCGGCACGGTGATGGGATCTTTGATGACACCGCTTTCAAATTTCTTCACCGCGCTGACTTCGTAAGCCTGACGTTCTGCCGCCATGTTTTTGTGGATGATGCCGATGCCCCCTTCTTGGGCCATGGCAATCGCCAGCCGCGCCTCGGTGACGGTGTCCATCGCGGCGGACACCAAAGGAATGTTGAGGCCGATCTTACGAGTGAGGCGGGTTCCCAGGTTCACATCGCGGGGAAGAATGTTGGAATACGCGGGAATCAGGAGAACATCGTCAAAAGTAAGTGCTTCTTGGTCTATTCGCATCAGGTTCCCCTCTTTAGCCAAACGAAGGATTTTACGATTGAATTGGCCTGTGCGCAAATGTAAGCGCTTGCATAGGCAGGGTGCCAAGCTTTCGCCATCAAGTTTTCCCGGCTCCAAAAAAAAAAACGATTGCCTTCCGTGCCGAAATTCTGTGGAGTATGCTACGATTGAAACAGTATATTACCGGAATCGAGCGAAGCAGGTTTTATGAAAAGAATCATCTATATTAGTACGGTCAATCGTCATATGACCGAGGAAGAAATCGATGGCATCGGCCAAGTCTCGGCCAGGAACAACCGGGAAGTGGGCATCACCGGGGTGCTGATTTCGGTGCATGACTACTTTTTCCAAGTGCTGGAAGGGGATGAGGATGCCATTGCCAAAGTGATAGAACGCATCCGGCGCGACCCTCGGCACAGGGACTTGCATATCTTGAAGGCTGAGACTGAAATCGCCGAACGACACTTCCCCAAATGGTCGATGCGGACCATCCGCCTGGCCGGGTCAGGGGACTTGATTTTGCAAGCCATCCGCGACATGCTGCAAAACATTGCCGAGTCTCATCGCATCATCGAGCGTTACACCCAACCTAGCGTACTTCAATTTCTCACCGAGGGCATCAACCCACTGTCCGTACCGCCCCGAAAGACGGAAAAGATCGTGTTATTTTGCGACATGGTCGGGTTTTCCTATCTGTCCGATC
Organism: uncultured Methylococcaceae bacterium; assembly: GCA_903857165.1. Classification (GTDB taxonomy): domain Bacteria; phylum Pseudomonadota; class Gammaproteobacteria; order Methylococcales; family Methylococcaceae; genus Methylumidiphilus. The sequence goes on from CAIODU010000040.1 coordinate 11,686, forward strand.
TATTCCCGGTGGAGCAAGTCGCCGATGTGGTCAATGCCTTCCTTGAAGTCTGCTCGATAACCATCGCCGAACACGGCGGCGTGGTGGCGAAATATGTGGGCGATTGTGCCATCGCCTATTTCGAACAAGGTCAAGCTGACGAAGCCATCGCCGCCTGCTTGGAGGTGCTGCGCCGGGTCAGAGACATGCGCGGGAAGACCCACGACTGCCATTTGATGAAATTCCTTTACTGTGGCTTTGGCGTGGCCGCGGGTACGGTCATCGAGGGCAATTTTGGTTCTTCGGTGAAAATGGACTACACCGTGCTAGGCGGCACGGTGAACATGGCCGCCCGTTTGGAGGCGTTGACCCGTGAAATCGGCAAGCCTTTGGCGTTGAGCGAGTCTGTGGTGCAAGGTGTGCGGCAGCAATGGCCTTTTGTCCATGCCGGTGATTTCCAGCTCAAGGGCGCAGGGCGATCCTGCCCGGTTTACAGCCTGGATGACCCTTTGCTTGGCGATTTCAAGGCCCATGCCGATTTGGTTGGGGAGATGCGGCAGGCTTGCGGGGTTTTGGGTGTTGGGCAAGATGTGTGAGTGGCCGTGTCAGCGGATGGCAAGCATCAAAGGCATTGATGTGCTGAGAGGTTTCATTCTTCCTGAAAACACGGCCATGAGCCATTGGCTGGGCAGGCTAGGCGCGGTGGGCGCATATGAGAATGGAATTTATCGGATGGATTTGGCTGTGTGCAGTGATTTGTCCAGTTTGCCGGATAATTTGACGGGGAGGAGGTTTCGGGAATGCCTGGAAAAAATCGGGTGAACCTATCTTTTTGATGGTAAAATTTTCAACAGCGACAACCGAGGGAAACCAATGGCAAGCATTACATTCGACACACTCAAATTCGTCCGCAAGCTACAAGAGTCGGGCTTTGAGGAAAAACAGGCCGAAGGCATCGCCGAAGCGTTCAAGGATGCATCGGGTGAAGCCGAACTAGCCACCAAACGGGATATTGAACGGATGGAGGGGCAGGTAAGGGAAATGAAAGCCGAATTGAACGGAAAATTAACCTTGGTGCAATGGATGCTTGCCCTAGTCGTTGCGGCGGAGGTCATGCCATTGGCCGCCAAGTTTTTCCAGTAAGGTGATTTCCAATAATGAATCCACCAAAAGAATCGTCCACGAAAAACACGAAAGGCACGAACAAAATGTAGCCCGCATGAAGCGAAGCGTAATAATGCGGGGAATTCTAGCTCCGATCTGGTTCCCGCGCTCCAGCGTCAAAGCCATTAAGTTAAGAAAGCCGAGCTTTGCCTCAAATGCGAAAACGGACATTGATGGAGCGCCAAGCCCCAGCTTGGCGTCGGCCAACCCAAGGCCAAGCTGGGGCTTGGCGCTCCGAGAATCCTTAAGTTAATGGCTTTGGCGCTCCAGCGTGGGAACCCTTCTTGACCGCTCCTGCGGTCGGCGATGCGGCGCTGGAGTGCCAGGACAGGCATTCCCACGCAGGAGTGTGGGAACGAGAGCAAAAATCTGTTTATGACTACTTGGGACGAGGCGAAACGGCAGCGCAACTTGATAGACCATGGGCTGGACTTCATCGGTTGCGAGGCGGTGTTCGATGGCCCAGTGGTTGCTTGGGACGATGACCGTGAACCTTATGGCGAGTTGCGAATTAACGTACTCGGTTTTCTCGACGGCATTGTCATTCATATGACTTATACGGAGCGCGGCAATGATCTCCACGTCATTAGTCTGCGTAAGGCCGAAAAACATGAAATCAAACGCTTTGCCAAAGGGCTTTCCCGTTAGCCCGGAAGAGTGGGAAAAGGTGATCGCCGCCGCACCCGGCGAAGATCGGACGGCTTTGCCTGACGACGAGAAAGCTTTTTGGCAAAACGCAGTGGTCATAAAGGAAGGCGGTTATCCTGCTGTGCGTGAAGCATTGGCAGAAGGGCGCAAGTTGCGCGAATCACAAAATGTCCCTTTAAAGATACCCGTGACCATCCGCTTGGATGCCGATGTGCTGACGGCACTAAGGGCTAGTGGCAAGGGTTGGCAAAGACGGGTCAATGCCTTAGTTCGAGAATGGTTGGAAAGCGAACGGGCGGCAAGGCCGGGCGCTTAACTTCCAAACCGCTTCGTAATCATCGAATAAAGGCCGACTCGGTTTTCAAAACCGAGTCGGCCTTTTTATTGGTTTTTAAACAACAGCATTTGAACGCTTGCGTCCCCAACCCATCACCAAGGCACCGATGGCGAACAAGGCAAGGCTTGAAGGCTCCGGCACGTTATTCGAGGTCGTCCCGGCGGTTGCGGCATAAAAACTACCGGGCAGATTGGCGCCGGTGATGGCCCCTAGATTGGTCAAGCCAGCAGTTGCAGTATTGATCGAATAAAGATTTTTATCCGATCCTATGCCATACAACACATTCCCCGCATCAAACAGTGCCATTCCCTGATGGAGACTATTAGAGCTGCCTATCGCAGTTCCTGCACCCGTTAATGTGTTGAGTGAAAACAACTGCTGCGAGACAGCGTCGTAAAGTGTTCCATTGCTGAAGGCCAAGACACCGTGAAAGTTGCTCGACGAAACTCCTATAGCCCCAATATTCGTATAAGCGCCCGTTGCCAGATTAAGAGTGCCTAAACGGTCATTAGAATAGTCATCCGCATAGAGTTTGCCGGTCGCATCAAAGGCCAGACCGGAAATAGCTGCCCCTGTGGAACCGATGGATGTCAGGCTGCCATTTGTGCCGACAGTATACAAAGCAGAATTTACCCCATAAAGCTGACCCTGGTACATGGCCAAGCCTGTCAGGAGCTGGCCGATGTCGGCGTTGATTTGGGTGTAAGCCCTAGTCAGGAGATCAAGCGTACCAAACTGCTTAGTACTGCCCGCCACATACACAATGGTGTTGGCTTGGGCGGTTCCGAGTGACAGCCAGCCTAGCAGGGCGAGCAGAGAGAGAGAGAGAGAGAGAGAGAAGGAATTTTAGTTTTCATTTTTTTCTTGGCCGTTAAAAAATCATTGTCATCGTTCGCAAGTTCCATCCGGGCCACTGCAACCTAGGTTTGGCAGCACGAAGGGCTGAGGTTCCAAAAACCGGCTTCCGGCTTTGGATTTTCCCTCAATCGTTTTACGCCTTAAACCAAACCATGTCAATTTTTAGCGCTCCCATGCTCCAAGGCTATCCAATCCCTTCCGGCTTTGAAAGGAGAACCAAAACACGGGCAAGGGCAAAAATCGCTTCCGCTTTTGTCCGTGCCGTCCGTGGTTAATTATGTTGATTCGGTTGACTTGATATGCCACATCCTACGATACTGCCCCTTAATGAGGCATCGTCGCGGGCAATGCACGAAGTTGGACGGCAAAGCCCTGAACGATTGTTCGATGGGCATTATTAAGCCCCTGATTCTTCGTCCTATCACAGCATTGGCCTAGTTAATGCTGTAATACAAAAATTGACTCTAGCCTCTGGCTTTTATGGGTAGTACACTCAATCGCAATGCCAGTGGGCTTCCCACCTGGCTTATTTTAGACACTAGCGGGTAAAGACGTATGGACTTCGAAAGCACACTGGGCATCTCGTCCGGGAGCCAAATTGCGGATGTCGCAAAAGACTTGCGCGAGCGCGAAATTCAACGCCATTTGCATATCAATCTGCTGTTGGCGGCGGAGGGTCAACCGGTGTGCGAAGCGGTGGACACGGGCCATTTCATCGCCACCACACGCGATCTGCTGGAATCGTACCGGGAAAAATCGTACCGGCTGGTGGAATATCTCTGCCCGGCGGACTTGCGCATCCAAGCTTTCATTGACCGTTACTTGCAGGATGCGGATGTCAAGCCAGTCCCACGGCTGCCCTCTTCCAGTCTGGCGCTGCACCGGCATGGCTTGGCCCGCGAATTGTCTTTGCCGCCAAATCAACATTTCCATGAATCAAAATATCTGAAGAGCTACAAAGTCGCCCAAGGCGTCCTGCACAATCCGCTGAATGACCGGCGCACCACGGAAGGCAGTTTTCATATTGCCGAGGGCGGGTTTCCGATACCCGGCGACAAGAAAGCCGTGCCTATACCGGTGTTCGCCAAGCTATTGCAAGCCGCTTTGAATCCGCCGCGTGACCTCCTTTGCCTGCCATTCACCCATGGTCAGGAAAAAGAAGCGGAAATGTTTGTTTCCCTGTTGATCAGGCCGGTGATTTGCCCCGAAGTGCCAGGCTACATCAGCCGTAAATCCATGGAGATACGCTTTCTAGCCCCCGGTAGCTTGGTTTCCAATCTGGATTTTGTGGAGAGCATTTTCGGCAATGCCGGCAACCCTTACTTGCCCACCAACGATGCCGGTTTGGACACCGAGCATTGGTCAGGGCATACTGGTTGTGTCATTCTGGCCCCGCATTTGATCGACTTGACCAAGAAGGAATTGGGCTTGCCGCCAGTCAGCGAGGCGACTGCCCGGCAGAAGGCCAACGGCATGTGCTGGTCAGGCGAGGACGAGCGCTATAACAACGGGTTGCCCTTCAAGATCACCGCACGCGATGCGTCGGGTGTCATTGTGACGATATTGGCGGACAATTATTTTGGCTATTGCAAGAAGGAAGTCAAAACCCAAATCAGCTATGCGGCAAACCTCTTCGGCTTGGTCGAGGAAGAACATGCCGGCGGTGCGTTGACTTATCCCCGCCACAATCACGGCGAAGAATTCGGTGTCGATAGCCGGTTCCACGAAACCGGTTACAGTCTGGCCGAGGCGGTGGAACGGTTTGGCGATGCCCTTGAATGGAGGCCGGAAGGGTATGCCGTGGACAAGCGTTTTCCACAACTGATCTATGTGCAGGAAAACGTCCGCATCGACTTGCCAAAGCAGACGGTCGCTTGGGAATGGGAAGGCAAGCGCCAGACCCTTCCGTTGGAACCGGACAAGGTGTACATGCACCCAACGGGCTACAAGGTGTACATGCATAAGTTTACCGCTGGCCCGTCGTGGCGCTTAATCGGCACCGATGCCGAAGGCACTTTCTGCCACAAGCCTTGCACCGTGTCCGGTGGCGGCAAATCGGAGATTTCCAAATCCATAGAATCCTCCATTTTGTTCATGCCGTTTTTCGTGGCGGATTTGGAAGACGATCTTAACCAGGTCGATGCTGTCTTCAAGCGCGATTATAACGACCGTGTCCACCCCGGACTGAGGGAGCCTGGGCATGTCAGCCGCACGGTGTTGAGCCACAAGCGCAGCCTTGGCTCGGTGATCAAATTATTGACCCCGTCCCGTGATTATACTCAGGAATACAACGCTTGGGTGCAAAGCATCCCCAACCGGATCAAATCTTTGGTATTCCTCATTAAGCGTTTTTATCGTACCGACTGGGGCGATAGCTGGCGCAGGTATTTCGTCGTAGATTACATCAACGGCCACCCCGCCCATGAACTCAAGCTGGTTGACCGGCGGCTGGTCGCCTCAAACTTGCGCGTTGGGTTCGAGACCAATGGCGCTTGGCGCGTGTTCAAGTTGCGCCAGGACTTCATTCCCGCCGAGAAGGCGCAGATGGAGGACGACATCACCGCGTCCATCCTGGTGCCTTCCAAATGGCTGGACTATCTCCACAAACCTTTGCAATGGCCGGTGGTGAAAATCACGCATAATTGCGAGTTCCGGCTGTTCCAGCGTCCTGACGATGCCGTCCATCGTGGCATGGACCCGCAAACAGAAAGCGACTTGGCCCAACCCGGCAATTTCATTTCCAACTTCGAGCCACTGACCAAGGAACAGGTTCAGGCCGTTGTCCGCGATGTGATTGGTTTCGACCAATACACGCAACCGATGAAAGACCTGCTGGAGAAATCGGCCGGCAATGGCAATGCCTATACCGTGTCTTCCGCCCACCCCCGCTTGGTCGATGGCAAGCCCAGCAAGAATCCGCGCTATCTGCAATTGCGCGATGATTTGGTTGACCCTTTCAAAGCGCATATTGCCGAGATGGGGGTGCGCCTGTACCGGCGCATCCCGTTGGATCAGCCCTTGTGCTATCCGGTCGATGCCATCCTGGCCGGCCGGCGCAACAACCCCCCGGAGCGTGAAACCGGTATTCGCTCTTTGGCAGTTTACAACCCGATCCATTACCAAGAATTGCCGGAATTGTTCATGGACTATATTTGCAGCCTCACCGGCAAATCCCCCTCCACCACGGGAGCGGGCAGCGAGGGTGCATTGACCAAAGGGCCGTTCAACGCCCTACGGCCCGTCGTTGACCTCAACAATACCCTGGTTGGCTTCATTCTGTCTGGCTATGCCGGGTTTAGCTCCCCGGCAGGCCACATCGGCCCGGACATGCGGGTGGACCACGACATCAGTTTGCTGATGCCGGAGATTTGGTCGCGGCTTTCACCCAAAGCCCGCGATCCGAAAAACTTGATTAAGGAAGGCCATCTCGAACCGGTGCCGGATATGGAATATCAAGGCCGCACCGTGCTTGCCAGCCGCCTAGGCTTCAGGATCACCAGTCATTTTGTGCATAGTTTCCTCGGCAAGATTTTTGACAGTCCGGCCACTGTGTTCAATGAGGCCATACTCAGGCCCGAAACCCAAGACCTCGAAGCGTTTGCCGATGGCATCGATAACATCGTCGAAACCCAGCGCCGCGTGGCCCAGCGTTATTTGGACGACGGCAGCATTGACGATGCCTGCCCGCCGATTCGTGCCTTGCTGTATTGCATGGCAGAGGGACACTATCAGGGAAAAGAGGTGCATCATCCCGACATTCGGGCGATGTTCAGCCAGGAAGCCCTGTTGGCATCGGATTGGTACCGGGAGCGATTGATAACCAAGCAAAAGCAAGCCGTGGCCCTTTGGCAGAGGCATTGCGCGTATTTGGAATCTTTCCTGCGGGAACGGTCAGGCTCGAATTGGTGCGTCGAATTGGATTTGGACAACCGCTTGGAGCATGCGAGAAAAACCTTGACGGAAGTCGCAAGCCCGGATTTCCTGGATATTTTGGCGGGCACATTGGGCACGGACCCTTCCGTCGCCTAAACTCTGAATGAATAACATCGCTTAAAACGATGTTATCCTTGATCTTTTAAAATCTTATCGTGTGATCGATTAAAATGCCTACCATGCCAAGTGCCAGTTACAGCTTCACCCTGCGCGTCAAACTTTCCAAACAAGTCGGCACCCTCGGCTGTTTGACGACTGCCATAGGCCATGCCGGGGGAGACATTGGCGCTGTCGATTTGGTGGAGGTTGTGGACGGGATTGTCATTCGGGATATAACCGTGGATGCCGCCTCCAATAAACATGCTGAAGAAATTGTCGACACTGTGCGGAAGCTGGACGGGATCGAAATAGTCAGTGTGTCCGACCGTACTTTTTTGATGCATCAAGGCGGCAAGATTGAAGTCGTTTCCAAAATACCGCTGACCAATCGGGATGATCTTTCCATGGCTTACACGCCGGGTGTCGCACGCATTTGCGAAGCCATCCACCAATCGCCGGAATTGGCCTACAACCTGACCATCAAGAAGAACATGGTGGCGGTGGTGACCGATGGCACGGCGGTGTTGGGTTTGGGTGACATAGGCCCAGAGGCGGCCCTGCCCGTCATGGAAGGGAAAGTGATGCTGTTCAAGGAATTCGGCGGCGTGGACGCATTTCCCATTTGTTTAGCCACCAAGGACACGGATGAAATCGTCCGCATCGTCAAAGCCATTGCCCCCGTGTTTGGCGGCATCAATTTGGAGGACATTGCGGCTCCCCGCTGCTTTGAGATTGAAGAACGCTTGCGCGAGGAGTTGGACATACCGGTTTTCCATGATGACCAACATGGCACGGCGGTGGTGGTGCTGGCGGCATTGATCAATGCGATTAAGTTGGTGGGCAAGAACATGGCCGACTTGAAAGTGGTCGTCAACGGCGTCGGCGCGGCCGGGGTGGCTTGCAGCAAAATCCTGATGGCTGCGGGAGTGCAAAACATCATTGGCTGCGACACCAAGGGTGCGATCTACGCAGATCGGGTGGACAACATGAACAGCATTAAAAGCTGGTACGCGACCCACACCAATCCCCGACAGGAACGCGGAAGCATTCACGATGTCATCCACGGGGCGGATGTTTTCCTCGGGGTTTCGGTTCCGGGCATACTGACACCGGACGATTTGAAGAACATGGCGGTCAACCCAATCGTGTTTGCGATGGCCAATCCCACCCCTGAAATCATGCCTAGGGTGGCAGCCCCTTATGTCGCGGTGATGGCCACTGGTCGGTCTGACTATCCCAATCAAATCAACAATGTGCTGTGTTTCCCCGGCATATTCGCCGGGGCGCTGGCGTGCCGAGCCACGCGCATCAATGAAGAAATGAAAATGGCCGCCGCCGCTGCCATTGCCGGAATTATCACGGATAGCGAACTCCAGCCCGAATACATCATACCCTCCGTGTTCGACAAACGGGTGGTGCCGGCGGTTGTCGAAGCCGTTAAAAATGCCGCACGGCTGACCGGTGTTGCACGTCCTGAAGTGGCCAATGTGTCGGTGTTCCCGGTCTAGCCAAGGCAATGGGGATAATAATGCATTACTTCACGCTTAGTAGAAATAGCAACCAAATTCCACACACAGCCAACCCCACACCCTATGGAACCTGAAATCACACCCAAAAGCACCAAGCCTGTCGGCGCTCATCGAGGCGCAGAAAGACAAGAAAAGCACGAACAAGACATGCTTTTGTTCGTGGTTTTCGTGCCTTTCGTGGACTCTATTTTTTGCCTTCGGATCAGATTCTTGTTGGGATGTTCTTTCTCAGGAATCACCTTAGCCAACTTGCGCAGCCGCACGGAGGCTTTCCCCGTCGAATTGGAAAAAGCGGCCAAAGAAACGGAAGCCAGGATTGCCGCGAAGCTTAAAACCGAACATCAGTTCGAGAAGCAAATGCTCTCCAAGGATTCCGAGGCAGCTTGCAGGCTCAAAGATCAAATGATCGCCTCGCTCGAAGCCAAAATACAAAACCAGGAAGATCTCATTCGCCAGCTATCGCGCAAAGCCGACGAAGCGGGCTTGTCGGTCCAAAACATCGCCCTGAAAGCGCTCGACTCAGGAGTCACTAGACGACCCGCCACGGATGTTCGTGGCGACGAAACGTAAGGCCGCGAAGGATGCGTCTGTTTGCAGAAACGTAGGTCGGGCGCGTATCTTTGCGTTATGCCCGACTAAGGACATTTACTGGAATGTTTGTACCCGTAGGGTCACTGCCATTAAGTTAACAAAACATCGTCGTTCCGGCATGGACCGCCGGAACCCAGGCTCCAGGGATGGCGCGGGCTTGGGGGCGTCCCTGCAATCTGGATACCGGCGATCCATGCCGGTATGACGGCTTAACTTAATGGCAGTGACCCGTAGGGTGGCCTTCAGGCCACCAAAGCACCCTGAAGGACGCCCTACAACGGGGGATTTTATTTATCGAAAATCGCCTAACTGGCTTAATTGTCGTGCAATGATGAAGCCGGAAGGAAGATTATCAGACTAACAAGGGGTTCATCATGTCATCATCAAGACTATTCATTTTCGTCGTTTGGGCGATGTTGGCCTTGATCTCTCACCATGCCTGTGGCGTAATGCCGCAACCTCCCCTGCCTTCTGGCAAACCCGCCGAGCAAGCCCGCCTAGTCGAAGGATATGGCAAGTTGCCACTGAGCTTTGAAGCCAATCAAGGGCAGACCGCAGAGGAAGTGAAGTTCATCACCCGAGGGCCGGGTTATGCCTTGTTCCTCAAGCCCGACGAAGCTGTGTTGACCATGACTAAGCCGACAAAACGGGAGGTATCGGGCAATGCTCGGGAATTAACAGCGTCCCCCTTTAAGAAAGGGGGATTGAGGGGGATTTTGAATTCTGGCGGTGAATTCTCAGTCCCTAAAATCCCCCCTAACCCCCCTTTTGCAAAGGGGGGAACCGAAACTTTAGATATTAGAGTTGTTCCCGGTGCTAATATAAATATTTTCAATGACTTAAAGCTATCTTAAAGTTCCAAAGACCGGCTGGAAGCCAAAACAAGTATTCAATGATCGGGTCCAGGTGGTTTCTGATCCGATGGGTCAGGCAGTGGAAAGCCTTCATTCCGCCGATGGCATGTTCCACGGGGACGCGGGTTTTCGCATGGTTGCGGTTATGCTTTATCTGAGCGGCAGTTAATTTTGGTTTGGGGTTGTTTTTGGACTTCCTCTGCCTTTTG
>CAIODU010000041.1 GCA_903857165.1 uncultured Methylococcaceae bacterium
GGTTTCCAGCAATTCCTGCCAGTCGATGCCGTCGGCAGGTTGGCTTTCGTGGTGGGCTTGGACTTTCCGCACGATGGGGGCGATATTCGCGTGTTCGGCCACGATTAGGGCGATCAGCCAGAGTTTGGGGTTGGCTGTTTCGAGCAGGGGCAGCCGATCCAAATAAACCCGGTGCAGGTTGGGCAAACCTAGAAATGGCGCGGTCACGGGGGATTGCCGTTCGGCCTCCCGGCTTGGGTAAATGACCACCGCATGCCAAGGATGGGGGCTTGGGTATTGGCGGAGATGGAGCAGGATTTCGCTGAAAAAGCGCGGATAAAATTCTTCGTCGGTCTGGAACTGCACTTCGACATAGCCCCTAGGCGCGTCGGGCCGGTCTGCGGGTGGTTCGGCAATGCCGTCAAAGCGGAACGCCGTCTGTTTGACTTCCTGCGAGATGAAGCTATAGCCCCCGGCATCCGGCACGGACAGCCCGGCCAGTTCAAAGGCCAGGGTCGGTTCGGCTTGCAGCAGACGGTAGAAAAGGCTGTCGGTTTTCATTTCATCAGAACTACGCCGTGGACTTTTAAAGAAAGGGGGCGAGCTTTTCCCACACCAACCGCATCAGCACCGGTTGGGCTTCGGCATTGGGATGCAGCCCGTCAGGCTGCATCAATTGTGCATTGCCACCGACCCCCTCCATCAGGAACGGGACATAGGCTGCCCCGTGTTGCTTCGCCAAGGAAGGGAAGACCGCCTCGAACAAATCGTTGAAACGCTTGCCATAGTTGGGCGGGATGCGCATCCCCAACAAAACAATCTTGGCACCGGATTTTTGGGCGCGATTAATGATCTCATCTAGGTTGGCTTGCATCAGCGAAGGTTGCAGACCACGCAGCCCATCATTGGCCCCCAATTCAAGGATGAGGATGCCCGGTTTGTGCTTGGCCAGCAGGGCATCGATGCGGGACAATCCGCCGGCAGTGACTTCGCCGGAAATGCTGGCATTGGCGATGTCCCAAGGTTTGCCCGCCGCTTTGATTTTTTCGGCTAAAAGGCCCACCCAACCCTGTGCCGGGCTGTCCAAACCATAGCCGGCACTGATACTATCACCCAGCACCAGGATGACAGCGCCTTGACTGGAAACCGGTGCGGCAAAAAACAGGAAACCCAACAGGAAAAGACGAATGCATGAAGTAAAACCCATCATAACGGCGGAAAATCTCGGTAAGCGTGTGGCAACGGTGGACGGTGGTCTGGATATATTGACATCTGTCGGCCTTTCGATCAAACCCGGCGAAACATTGGCGATCATCGGCAGTTCAGGCTCGGGCAAATCCACCCTCCTCGGGTTGCTGGCGGGATTGGATCTGCCCACGCAAGGCAGGATTGAATTGGCAGGCTCCCCGCTTACCGAACTCGACGAGGACGGGCGGGCGCTGCTAAGGGCCAAGCATGTGGGCTTCGTCTTCCAGTCGTTCCAGCTACTGGGCAATCTTACCAGTTTGGAAAATGTCATGCTCCCGCTGGAACTGCTCGGCACACGCAATGCCACAAAGCCGGCCCAAATGATGCTGGAACGGGTGGAGTTGGGGCATCGCCTGAAACATTATCCGAACCAGCTTTCCGGTGGCGAGCAGCAGCGCGTCGCCTTGGCCCGGGCATTTGTCACCAACCCGCGCATCCTGTTTGCCGACGAGCCCACCGGTAACTTGGACAGCAAAACAGGGGCGCATATCATCGGCTTGCTGTTTGAATTAAACCGTGAGCAAAACACCACGCTGGTATTGGTGACTCACGACCCGGCCCTGGCCAAACGCTGCGGGCGCAGCATCCGATTGGAGGCGGGACGGGTGGTTGGGACAGAAACCGACTGATCATTTTGAATCCTTGCCTGATGATGAATTAGCCATTAAGCTGTCACCTTTAAAAAACATGCCTTGTTACAGGGCTTTCGCAACCAGTGAGTAGGACATCCCGTGGACGAATTATACGATTTGATTTTGGTAGGCATTGATGCTGAGGTGGCCGACCGCCAGGCGACCGTCAGCAGTATCGCCGAGTTCCTCGGTATGGACGAGGCGAAAATAGGGCATGTCGTAAACAACAATTTAAAAGCAATTGTCAAGCAAGGCATCTTTTTGGAAGATGCCCGCAATTATCAACAACAGATACTTCGCCGTGGCGGTTTTTCTAATTACCGGCCCGCCCGGCAGAATATCGCAAAGTTCGAGCTTGAGCCTATGGAGGTGGATGAAGATGGCCTTGTTTTTGTCTGCCCGGCTTGCAATTACAGGGAAAATCCAGCCACCCAAGCGGAACTGCCCATTAACTGCCCCCAATGCGGCATCATCCCCAGTAAATTCAACAAAGCGGCCGCTATTAAACACGAGCGGGAATTGATCAAAAGGAGACTGTTGAGCAGACACCAATTGCGAGGGCAACAAGCACAGGATTTGGCTGACCGGCGGGAACAGGATGCACGGCGACAGAAATTGGAAGAGGAAATCAGGAAGGAACTGGGTTTGCCCCAAATAATCAACTCCCGACTCCGCCTGTTCGGTTCTGCGGCTTTATTTTGCGTCCTTGGGATAGGCATGGGCATTGTCGGGGTCGCCCTGTATTTTCAAATGCCCGCACCAGGGGATGACTGGTCCGTAGCGGAAGGTGTGGGTGCGAATAAACCCGTGCGGAGTTCATCCCCCCAGCAGGAGACACTGCTTCAGATTAGCGCATTATCCCAAGTATCATCGTCAATCGAGACAGAAACAATCCCGCTGCCGGGTGGCATCCCGCAAATTGGTTTGGGGGGTACAAACCCCCTCATAGCCATACAACAGACTGCAACAGTCCAATCGGAGGCTAGTTCGGCCGCCTGGGCAAACGGCCAATCAAAACCGGCTCGAATGAATGGAAAGGCGCTGCTAACAGAAATGCAGTTTGATCGGGAGTGGGATTTGTTTTTGGCATCTGACGCTGAGCGGTTTGCCAAGCTAAAACAACCGGCAAAAGCCTCCGGGATGGTCGAAGCCATTAACTCAACCCAGTTGAAAATGAGTGGCTTTGGAATATTGGCCGGGTACTATGCCGCAACCGAAAACCAGTCTGAAGCCGGGCATATATTCGACATGGCAACAGCCACTATTGGTGGCTTGCAAGAGGTGACGGAGCGCGTCGATAGTTTGGGTTGGTGGTCCACGGTGTTATGGCGCATAGGCGAAAAGGATAAGGCCCGGCAGAATCTGGATGCGGGACTAAAGCTGGTCTCTGCGCTAACCGTTGCATCCGAAAAAGCCATGGGGTTGGCAAACTTGGCGGCGCACCAGACGCAGATCGGCCAAAGGTTGCCCGCCGAGGCAAATTTCCGCCAAGCCAACCTGCTCATCCCTTCCGTTAGCGACCCATCCACGAAATTGCACATCTACACCCACCTTGCTTCCTGTTACGCGCAAAGCGGGGATAAGGCCGTCGCGACAGCCATTCTCATCAAATCCCTGAACAACGTAAAGCGCATCAAGGATAAGGGTGACCAGCAAAGACTAGTGGGTGAAATTGCAATGAAGTTTGCCGAGATTGGCGAGGCTGATTATGCTTTGGCAACCTTGGACAGACTCAATCCGCAATCAAAAGAGAAAATGCTGTTCAATGTGACACGCGAACTTGCCTACACTGGCCAGCCTTATGATGCGATGAAAGGTTTGGACAAACTTGGAACCCCCGAATATCAATCCCGTGCAGCCGCACTATTGAGTCAGGTGTTCCGTTATCGGCCGGGCTTGCAGTTCGTCTCGCCAAGCCTCCAGGATAAGGCCAGTGCGGCCCAAAGCCAAATTGCCAACCCGCAAGACCAAGCTGTCGTCCGTGCGGAACTTGCCCGTTACCTGGCCCATGCCGGTCTTGGTCAAGAAGCCGATGAGTGGGCGAAAAAGGCCATAGCCAGTGCGCAAACTATCGACAATGGGCAAGAACGCGATACCTCTTTCGCACTGCTGGCTGCCAATTTTGCCCGCGCCAAGCAAACCACCCAAGCAGACGCGAGCGTGGCCCAAATCAAAGATGCTGAATTTGCCGAAAAAACGGGAAAAGAAATCGCCAATATCAACCAACTTTTCAATGGGTATTAGCTGAATTGCCGTTCCCCCTGAAGTGTTTCTGGCTTTTCCCCCCTCGATAGGTCAATCGGAACGGCTCTCCCCCACCGCCAATGGAATGTCGGTGGCTTTATCACGGCTTCGTTGCTCCAATCTCTGCCATACCAATGACGCGCCCACCAATATCAAAAGGGCCGCCAAACTGAATTCCAAGGTAATGAAAGCGCCGATTTTGAACCATGCAAAAGCGGGGTGGGCGAAACGCACCAGCCAGCCGGCAATTTCATCCGCAAGGGCGGAAACGAAGGTCAAGCCGGTCAGCCAAACTTTCAGGCCAACGGACAAGGGAGTGAACAACAGCAGATGGGTCAGGGTCACTGCCAACATCCCCATGGCAAACAAATGGAAGTGCGTGACTTCCAACAGGCTTTGGTAGCTTTTCGGTTGGGTGAATTTTTCCTCGGAGCCAAGATAATATTCCACCACTGAATCCGGGTTCAAACCCATCTTGTGGAAAAACATCATGCCGTTGCTGACCCATAACAAGGCAATATAGCCTAAGAACATCAACACAATGGTATTCAACAAGGTTTGCCGTTTCTGTTCGCCGGTCACAAAAAATCTCATCAGTTTTTCCCCTCTTTCAATGCTATCTGATAAATCGCCATCACTTTGCGGATGCCATCCAAGGATGCGTGCGAACTTAAGCTGGCCCCGGCAATGCCGTCCACGCCTTGGTTTAGACGCAAATCCCCGATAGGCCTCCCGTAGAGTCGCTCGAACCAGCGCACTGGTGGCTGGTATTCCGGTGGCTCATGAAAGGCCAGCATCTCTACGCGGCGCAACTCCCCGGTGGGCGAGAGCAGGATCATCACCGTTTCCGGCTGGGTGCGGACATTGTGCGACTCGATGGCGGCATAGCCCAGTATCTGGCCCCCGCGCTTGCCGACATGGAAAGTGTAAAGCTTGGAGTCTAATTTGACCTGGGCGGTTTTCTCGATCTGATCAGCCTGTTCGTCAGTGAGGAATACCGGCAGCGATTCGATTTCCGCGCCCGCGCCGAAAGCCAGTTCAAAGGCTTCGTCTTTGCTGTAAAAAACCGTGGCACTGGCCACATGGGCCAATGCGAACAGGCTTAGGAACAGTAGAATTGTTTTCTTCCGCATTTGACTACCTTGAATACTAATAGATAAAACCAAGACCTAAGTTAAATTCATGCGGCAGACCGCCGCCGCTTGAATGGATATTGCGATAATCCAACTTGACCGCAATGTTTGGGATCGGCTTGTAAGTCAGGCCACCTTGGTAAATCCAGCGATCTCGCTTCTTGTCGTCGGCGAAACCCTCGGGAACGGAGGCTACCGTATCGTAACGCTCGTAGCGGAAGAAAGGCGCGAGATACTGGGTGGTGTCTTTCCAGAGCAATGGCATGACATCATAGGCCAATTCCGTGTACAAGCCATAATTCTGGCTGCCAACGGTCGAGCCATTGGCTGCGCTCAGCACGTTGGCATTGCCAATATAACCCAACGCACCCAGCGTCCGCATTTCCAAACCACGGTAATGCCATTGGATGTGGCCTTCGTAGAGTTGGGTTAACGCATTCACCGTCCGGCCTAGGTAAAGTTCACTTTGCCCGGCATTGCCAACAAATGTGGACACCCCCATTTTGACGCCGGGTGCAAAGTTTGGCTCATAGTCGAGTCGTCCGGTGAAGGCAAAATCCTCCGCCACTGAAAGGCTGCCTCCCTGCCTTCCATCGCGTATGCCTGCACTGGAGTATCCCTTGGCATTCAATCCATTGACGGCATACATGCGGTATTGCAGGCCGGGGACGATTTCGCCAAACAATCCAGCACCCATTTCACGCCAGGTGGTTGGGATGATGTACCGTTCCGTGTCGGGTCGATAATTGCCATGGAAAGTGGTTGGCTCGTGGATTTCGTTGATGAAACCCATGGGCATCAGCATCAGCCCGGCACGGATGTTGGCATTTTTGTGCAAGAAAAAGTCAAGCTGGGAAAACTCAACCGATACTTCGCCTTTTTCTTCGCTGCCTTCGCCCGTGGTGGCATGCTCGAACTCGAATTCGTTGTTCAAGACGATCCAATCGTTAAACTTGTAACCGACATATAACACGGCGCGCTCCAAGTCAGCCGTATTCTTTCTGTCCCCTTTGTTGGAGGTGTAATCGGTAAAGATAGCTTCGCCATAGCCGCCGATGGAAAGCCCCCGGTTGACACGGTAAACTTCAGAAGCTGCCGGACCCAAGCCATATTCAGTCTTGTATTCGCGCTTGTCGGGAATGAATAGCTTGGTTTTCAACTTCTCCACTTCCGCAGCAAGTATGTCGGTCTTGCGCTCGGTTTCGGATTTTACCGACTTGGCTGCGACTGGCGGCGGCGGCTGTCCGGCTGCGGAATTTTCGCCCACGGCAGTTGCCGGGGCCGCGACGGCTTGTGGCTTGGCATCCCCCTTCTGCGCTTCCTGTAAGGTTTTCACTTCCTGTTTCAACACCTCGTTTTCACCAGCCTTGGCTTTGAGCGCTTCGATTTCCTTCTGCTGCTGCTGGATGATCTTCCACATTTCCGCCAGCGATGCCGGCACGGGCTTTGCCGCCGCAACATCACTGATGGCGAAAGCCAGCATGGCCGCAATGCCTATTGACGCTATAGTCTTGTTTGTTTGCATACATTCACTCTTTAAATCTTGAAATTCTGTAAGTGATTATAAGAAAAAAAACGACTTGTTGCAAATCATTATCATTTGGCGAGAGTGACGCGCTGCCGGGCATTTCAATTTGGAAGACCTGCACCGGCCATTGCCTTGGAAAAGGCATCCAAAGAAAATACGCTTTACCCAACCAGTCAGAAGGAAAAATGGATTAAAATAGGGACACCCAACCAGCCACTCCTGTATCCAAATGAAATCCAAACTGATCCTCGGACCCCTCATGTTCGACTTGCGCGGGCATTCTTTAAATAGCGAGGAAAAAGAGCTATTGCGCCACCCTGCCGTTGGCGGGCTGGTTTTTTTCACTCGAAACTTCGAAAATCCACCACAAATCGCGGGCTTGGTAAAATCCATCCGCGCCATCCGCCCGGAAATCCTCATCGCCGTGGATCACGAAGGGGGGCGGGTGCAGCGTTTTCGCGATGGCTTCACCCGCCTCCCGCCGGCCGCTCGTTACGCCAAGTTTCTTGCAGAGGAAGAACTGCTGCCCACCCTGGACAGCGCCGGTTGGCTAATGGCGGCCGAGCTTCGCGCCGTGGGCGTGGATTTCAGCTTTGCCCCGGTTCTGGATGTGGATTGCGGGATCAGCCAAATCATCGGCGACAGGTCCTTCTCCCGTGAAGCCGGCCAAGCGGGCGACTGTGCCTTATCCTTTGCCCTCGGCATGAGGCGGGCAGGCATGGCGGCGGTCGGCAAGCACTTCCCCGGCCATGGTGCGGTCGCTCTGGATTCCCATCTAGCTCTCCCGGTGGACCCACGGCCTTACGACGAAATTGCCGCCAAAGATTTGCTTCCCTTTAAAAAGCTAATCGCCGAAGGTCTGCAAGGTGTCATGCCTGCCCATGTCATTTATAAAGAAGTGGACAACTTGCCCGCCGGGTTTTCGCGGGTATGGGTAGGGGAGGTTTTGCGCAACAGACTTGGCTTCGATGGCGCGGTGTTCAGCGACGATCTATCCATGGAAGGCGCAGCCTTTGTCGGGGATTACCCGGATCGTGCAAAGCTCGCCCTTGAAGCCGGTTGCGACATGGTGCTGGTCTGCAACAAACCCGAAGCGGCGGGCTTCGTGTTGGAATCTCTGGAAGCCTTGGACTGGCGTGATCGCCAATCCCGTCTGACCGCCATGCGCGGACAGTTTCCAGTTGACCGTTCCGAACTCTTAGCCAGTGTGGAATGGAAAGAGGCAGCCGAACGTATCAACCGGCTCAATGCCGAGGTGGACTGATGAACCTATTGGAAGAAATCAACCAGGTCGAACGCGAAGCGGAGTTGCTTTACTCGGAGCAGCAAGTGGAATCTGCCATTGACCGGCTGGCACTGGAAATCGCAGCGCGTTTGGCCGGAAGCAACCCCATCGTCCTCACCGTACTCAATGGCGGCATCATCTTCTCGGGCAAGCTCCTGCCGCGTTTGCATTTTCCCCTGCAAGTCGACTGTGTGCATGCCAGCCGTTACCGTGGGGAAACCAGCGGCGGACAAATCCAATGGTTGGTCAAACCCAGCCTTCCATTGCAGGGCAGAACGATTTTGCTTGCCGATGACATCCTGGACGAAGGCATCACCTTATCGGTCATCAAAGAATGGTGTCTGGGGCAAGGGGCTGCGGAAATTCTCATCGCCGTTCTGCTCGACAAACAAATCGGCCATGAGCGACCCTGCCGCGCCGATTTTGTCGGGTTGGAAGTTGAAAACCGTTACTTGTTCGGCTATGGCTTGGACTACAAAAACTATCTTCGCAATGCACCCGGTGTCTTTGCTTGCAAAGGACTTTGAAAGTGACACACACAGCCATCATCGGCGGCACAGGCTTGACTTGGTTGCCCGAATTTGAGGAAACTCACAGGGAAAAACTCATTACCCCATGGGGCGAACCCTCCTCGGACATCATCCACGGCAAACTTTTTGGGGAGGAAATTGTCTTTCTCGCCCGTCACGGCGAAAAACACACAATCCCCCCTCATCGCATCAACTATCGCGCCAATATTCAGGCTTTGAAAGAGTCAGGCGTCATTTCCATCATTGCCGCCGCCGCCGTAGGCGGAATCCGGGCAGACTTGGGTCCGGCCAAGATCGCCATTCCCAGCCAGATCATCGACTACAGCCATGGACGTGCGGGTACTTTTTTTGAGGACAAGCTCGACCATGTCACCCACATCGACTTCACCCATCCCTACTCGCCGGGTTTAAGGGAAAAATTGCTGGATGCCGGTTTCCGGGCCGGACTTCGCGTGATTGATGGCGGTGTCTACGCCTGCACCCAAGGGCCGCGCTTGGAAACCTCGGCGGAAATTATTCGCATTGAGCGCGATGGCGGGGACATGGTGGGCATGACTGGAATGCCCGAAGCCGCCCTAGCCCGCGAGTTGGGGATGGATTACGCCGCTTGCGCCATTGTCGCCAATTGGGCGGCTGGAAAATCCAACCAAGAAATCACCATGGCCGAAATCGAAGGGAATCTGCTGAAAGGAATGGCCGATTTTGCCAACTTGTTGAGACACTGCCTCTGTTCGACTATAGCCTTGCAATAGATCAACGGTCGATGGGTCGCCCTCTGCCGCAATACTGTTGGATTAAGCCTATGCAACAGAATCCGTAGGGCGGCAACCCTTTGCCGCCGAGGAAAGAACAAGTTCATTGCCGGCAATGAAGCCATAATGAGAATTGCTGTATGCTCAAGGATACTCGACTTTGGCCTTTTTAAGCCACCGCCGCGAGTTGATCCAGCAAGGCATCCCAGTCACGGCAAGATAATTCCAACCGGTCGCTGCCGGTTTTGGAGTTGACGAAATACTTGCCAGCCCAGATGGCGCGGCGGAC
>CAIODU010000042.1 GCA_903857165.1 uncultured Methylococcaceae bacterium
TAAGTACTTGGCTGATAGTTCTCCTAGCATCGCACGAGGGTTTGGTGGTATCGTTCCAATGTGTCGTAATTCAAAAGCAACTGATAAGTGGGCTCGGAATGTAATTGGAATGCTGTGGGATGTTTTTTGCAATCGCCAAGATGACGTATATGTAGCTTGGCTCAGACCCAGCAAAATACCTACGGAAATTGTTTTGTTTGCTGAGAAAAACCTAAAGTCTCCGAAGTCTCACTATGACTTTAATCTCGGTGAAGGACTTGCTGGCATGGTATGGTTGGAAGGTGGAACCGCAGCAACATCCCAATTACGCCATCATAAATGGTGGGTTTTTCGAGATGGCTGCGAAAATATGACCTATATTTGTTCAAGTATAGGCGAAAAAGCTGGACGTGGTGGTATTCTTGCTGTTGGTTCTAACAAAGGATTTGATATAAGGAATGGCGATGAAGCGATAGTTGCGGCTTTTGCATCGCTTCTCGAAATTGCAGTAAGCATGGCAGAATGGACATCGACCACAATTTAAACGCACCCCATTCCCCATAACTCCTTCTGATGCGGTAAAGGGCCAGGCACAATAGCGGTACCGGTACTCCGCGTATTGCGCCGAATGGATAAAAAAGCAAAGTCTTGATCCGCGGTTTGAAACCCACGGCTAAATTCAAAGGCCGCTACGCGGCATTGGTATTTGCCCGTCCAATCTTGTCCGGGCCGCAAAAAATGTCGCGGAGCGACAATGTGAATTTAGCCGTGGGATTTATCCCACGGAAACGAATCCCACAAACCCCCACGCCGCGTAGCGGCGTTTGAAAATGCCGCTTAATAATCATGTAAAATGCGTATTGACACCTCTGGCGATAAAATCGCGGTAAGGTGCGGTTCGCAAGTTCACCGCACCCAGCAGCCGTGCTGTTGCGACGTTAATATTGGGATTAACCATTCAACTTGGCCTTCAACAAATCATTCAACTGCTGCGGATTGGCTTTGCCGGCTGTTGCTTTCATCGCTTGGCCGACAAAAAAGCCGAATAGCTTGTCTTTGCCGGAGCGGTATTACTCTCGTTCCCACGCTGGAGCGTGGGAACTAGGACAATGGCTTTTTTCAGCATTTCAACCAGCAATTTATTTTGCGTTTAAACATAGAATCGTGCATTTCTACGACCCCTACGGGGTCGGTTTTTAATTTACATACCATCCGGGGGTGTCGCTTCGCTCAACCCCCGGCTAATGGCTTGAACCCCTTCGGGGTTCTATTTGCTCCCACAACAACTTGTGTATAACGGCGAGGGCCGTGGGGCGCATTCGCGGTTTAGAGTAATTCCCCGAATGGATCACCATCCGGTGCTACGACACTACTTCCACAAAGATATGTGAAAAGCCATCGTTTAATTTATTTACTGATGTTACGCACGGAGTGTCAAAGCTTGCATTCAACGCCTGTCGCAGACAAGCAGGGGCAAAGTACGCTCCAGCGTGGGGACGCAGACGGTTTGGGAACCCCAAGCACCAGCTTGGGCACGGGGCATGGGATTCCGCCGACCCCGTGCCCAAGCTGGTGCTTGGGGTTCCCAGTAGGTCGGCAACCCTTTGCCGACATGGGTACAGCGCCGAACGTGAACAGTTTGGTGCGTAACATCAGTTATTTACGCTTGTTCTACTTTTCAGCGTATTTTAGGAATATGTCCTTGTGTAATGATTGTATTTTATTGACTTTTATCCAGTCTTCTATGTCTTTACGAGAGTAGTTAAATTGGCGATGGATATTCTTAATTGATAACTCAAACAATGCCTGAGACGAACCTTCTGATCTTCCGGCTTCTTGAGTAATTAAATTGTTATCCTCATTTCTTATGGCTTCCAAGCATGTTTGTGTACTCCACAGAAGCCTTGATGCCAGAGAATATAATTCCAAGGACTCAGCTTTTAAATGTTGCTTTAAAGTGTATCTCTGGTATGACTCATATATTGCGATAGTGGTACTAACAGCAGTAATAAAATAACTAATAACTTCAGATGTTGCCATAACTAATTTTCCTATGTGTGGTTATCGAAATTGCTAAATTTGCTCTCGTTCCCACGCACCAGCGTGGGTGAATGGAGGCATCGGCCTTGGGCGCGAAGCAGCGGCTTGCAGACATTAGACTTTATCGGAAACCTTGCAACGTATCTTGATGTTGCTGCACAAGTTGAAAGGTTTCCGGTAAAGTCTATTCAGAAACATTATCCCCTTTCCCCCCCACCCCAGACATGGCTTTGAAATCCGACCAGGCCCGGTCGATCATCTCCAAAGACAGGTTGCCTTCAATGCGTTTGAATTGTGGGTCGTCCCAACTGCCGGTGACCGCATAATTGGTGCGGGCCAAATTGACATCGTCCGCGCCTATCAAGCGATGCGCCATGTCGATGACAGCCCCCACCGCAGCCCCGGCCTGGGGTGTCGATGCCCTGCTGCGGGGAACCACCGAAATGGTTTGCTCCAAATCGTGGCTGACCAGTCCGACCCTGCCCATGACCAAAATTTCGGCGGCGACAGCGTCGATCATAAAGCCATCGGTCTTTGCCTGGCCCCCCCTCAAATGGAACACTCCTTCCATGCTGTCATAAGCCAGGCCATTGCCGAACAAGTTACTGAAATCAAGCAACAGCAAACGCCTCAATGTCTGCAAGTTTAACATGCCCAAGGCCCGGCCCAAGCCCGGCTCCATTGGCAGCACTCTGCCCCGGCCCATTTTGAGCCGGACCCCGCCCGCCACGGATGCGGAAGAAAACTGCTGCGGCGCACCGTCCCACCCAACCGAAAATGAGGCGTCCGTAGGGGTGCGGTAGATTTCTTTGCCGTAACCAAGCAAGTTCAGGAAAAGGTCAAGATCATTGACCCTCAGCCTGCCCTCAAGCTTGGTTTCGTCATGCCCCTCTTGGCGCATCCAACTCCCCTTGAGGCCAATTTCGTGATTATCCGAGTTCAGGCTCAAGCGTTTAATGTTCAGGCCCGAAGTCCAGTGCTCGGCCTCCAATTCGAGTGCCCCCAAGTCGATGCCCTGGCGCAGCAAATGGCGGGTGCTGATCTGTAACGCCGGCAGGGTGGCCGGGTCTGGCGATGCCGTCGGGGACTGGCCTTCCTTTCCTTCCAGGAATTTGGGAAAGTTCAAGCGTTCAAGATCCAGCCTAAGTAGCGCATGGCTAAATTCGGGGAATGCCGCACGGTAAGAACCTTTGCCATAATAACAATCCACTTCGCCAAAAAGCTCCCCAACCTCACGCTTGCCGGTCAGAAAAAATGGCCCCAAGTCTTCGCCGTCCCACGACAGTTTTCCAATCTGAATGTCGAGTTCACGCGGCATTGCTTTGACTGGTCCGGCACCAAACTCCTTGAGAAGTGTGCGCCATTCGCCCATATCAAAATGACCCATCTTCAGAAATAGCCCTAATCCCGTGTCACCGGATGCGGGCGGTTGGGGCTTTTCCCACGCAACATCGCCACTTTCCAGGCTCCAGCCTTCACTGCCCGAGAACAACAAGCGAGCCCGCCCTTCCGTGCCGTAAGCCAGATGCATGGACAAATGATCACCCCTACGCAAAGCCATATCGGCTTTGAACTCTTTCTTGTCAGCCGCCGGTTTGACCAAGGGCGCGGGTAATTTGAGTTCCAACCCTGCCATGTCTGTGGACAGGGTAATGCGCATCGGTTTGCTGGAGGGGTCCAAGGATTCGGGAATTTTCAAATTCAGATGATAGCTGAAGTCACCCTCGGCATGTTTCCAATATTCGCCGGGAAATACCTTGCGCAATGCCATCACGCTGGTTTTGCCAAGGATATCGAAAAGAATGTCACCCTGCTGTTGGCCCACATCAACCGAGATGGGTTCGTCCATGACATTGGCAAATAGTTGCCTCCCTTCAATCCCATTCCCGGTAAAACTCAATGCGCCACCGATATCCTGCACTTTCAGATTGATCCCCTTGAGGGCAAGACTGGCGTTATTTAGTTGCATTAGGCCGCCGAACCCAACATCCCCCATTCCGAAAGACATGGGGAGCATGAGGTTCAAATCAAGATGAAACTGCCCCGCCGATTCAGCCACCTTGGACAAGCGCTCGGGAATGTAGCGGACGGGGGTTTGCCGCAGAAACTTCATCGCCGAAAGCAAGTCGCTATCCAGGCTTCCGTGCAAACCCAGCCAGCCATTGCCGGTATAATCGGCTGTCTCGGCATGGACGGCATGGAAGGGGACGTTGCCGATGCGCCCTGTTTCAGCGTCGATAAAGAGGGAAGAGCCAAGAAAATGAATTTTCGCGTTGATGTCGTAAAGGTGCGGCCAAGCCGGGTTGAAGTCCAATTCCATGTTTTCTGATTCAATTTGGGCATCGAACAGTCCTTCACCCTGGGGATAAGGAAAATCGGCAAGCCGTCCACGCAACAACACATTGGCCGTTTTGAATTTGCCACCGTCGAATGCCTCACCCAGCCACTTGGAGGCGTTTGGACTCATGACCCCCAAGGGCAGATACTCGCGCAAGCGGGCGGCGTCCACCTCACGCAACTGTGCATTCATGTCGATGACAGGGGATTCGCCTTCGCCCGCCGGCAGGTCCAGCGCAAACCCCGCGCTTGCCTGCAAACCCGGCGCGACCAGTTCAACCTGATTGCCGACAATGCGCCATGCGGAACCCGCAAACAGCTTATCCATTTCAACAGGCGTTTGGAACGTAGGGAGGTCTGCACCCCCCGTTCTGCGCCATTGAAAGCTTCCGCTGAACATATCGGGGGCGATGGGTTTTTGCCACAAGGCCGTCAGTTTCAATTCAGGTTTGGCCGTATTGAATTCTATGCTGCCATTGCGGTCAGTGCCGCACAAGCGACCGTTTAACCGACCGATTGACATCCAGCCTTCTGGCGGGTTGAAGGCGATTCCGGCCAGTTGGCCGCAAAATCCAAAATGCCCGTCGGCTTGGTAAGCCAGCCGTCCATTACGCACTTCACCCTTTGGGGAAAAAGCCCGCAGTGTTTCGCGAAAATTCAGGTCAAACAGCGGAAGTCCAGCCCCCAATAAAGCCTCGGCATCATCCAGCCGCAGATAATTGACCGCCGCCATGAAGGATTGCAAGCTGTTGTCGGGGGCATTGCCGACGGCAATGGCGAAGTCCGTTTCCGGCCAGGCCCGCCCGCGGTGGGACAGGCTTAAGCGTTTGGCATCCAGACGCCAGCCATTGTCCTGCTTGTGCCAGATTAGCCACCCTGCCAGTTTGTCCAGATTCAACATCCCCTCCACACCGTCATCCCCATGCCAAGTGAACACGGGCCGGTCCAAGTCCAGCCTTCCCGCCACCTCGCTCAAGACACCGCCATTCCATTCGGCCCAAACCTGCATTCCGGCTTCGCCTGAACGCATACGCACCGGGAGCGACTCGACAAACGCCCCCTCACGCAAACGCTTGGCCTCGACATAAGCTTTGCCATGCCATTCATCCGAACCCAGCGGATTGCCTTCGATTTCAGCGGATCCCTTCACCATTTTGCCTAGCTTGCCGGGCAAATCCACCCTGCCATCCACCCTATGTTGCGCACCTGCATTGCGCAGACGTATCTGTGCGCGGCCCAACGCCATGGGCTGCCCGTCGTTTCCTGCCTCCCATTCCAAGTCGATGTCGGAAAACCTCACCTCGCCTTCGGCGAACAGCCACAACGGCACATCACCGGGCTTCAATCCCAGCACCGACACCGCGCCGTCCGGCCTGCGCGAAAGCCGGACTTTGGCACCTGACAGTTCAATGAAATTGACCACCGGTTTGCCTGACACGAGTGTGCCGGTCACATCCAATCCCACGCCAAGACGCTCGAATTCCAAGGGAGGGCCGTCGTGAGCCGAATTTTCAATGCGGAAACCACGCACCGTCAATTCCGGCCTGAAACCCCTCATCCCGGCAGACAGCGACTTGAACTGAACGGCTTCCCCAACCATGACGCTGATGGACGAGCGCAATTCGTCACGCCACTCCGTTGCCTGGGGCAACAGCCAAAAGCGGACCACAGACAATATCGATGCCGTGGCTATCAGGCATAGGGCTAGGATGAGGTGCGCAAAGCGGCTTATTTTCAGAATGGACATTAAACAATTGAATGACGGTTAAAGCAGCACAACATCATATTGCTCCTGGCTGTACTGGGTTTCCACACGAAACTTGACGCTGACACGGAGAAACTTTTCCAGTTCGGAGAGCATTTCAGCCTCCTCGTCCAACAGGCGCTCCACCACTTCGTTGGAAGCCAGCACCAGCAGTTCTTGCACATTATACTGGCGCACGTCGCGAATAATTTCACGAAAAATTTCCAAGCAGACGGTTTCCGCCGTTTTCAACACCCCGCGCCCGCCGCAACAGGGGCAAGGTTCGCACAAAATGTGCTCCAAACTCTCGCGGGTGCGCTTGCGCGTCATTTCCACCAGCCCCAACGAAGAAACCGAGCTGATGGCACTGCTCGCGTGATCCTTTTCCAGCCCCCTTTCCAAGGCATGCAACACCAATTGTTTGTGTTCGGCATCACGCATGTCAATGAAGTCGATGATGATGATGCCGCCCAAGTTGCGCAGCCGCAATTGCCGGGCAATGGTTTGCGCGGCCTCCAAATTGGTCTTGAAAATAGTCTCTTCCAAATTGCGCCCGCCGACGAAAGCCCCGGTGTTCACATCCACCGTGGTCATCGCCTCGGTCTGGTCGAAAATCAGGTGGCCACCGGACTTAAGCGCCACCTTGCGCTCCAAGGCATGTTTAATCTCCTCCTCCACCCCGTAAAGCTCAAACAATGGCCGCTCGCCGGAATAATGTTCAATCAAAGGCAGTGATTCAGGCACAAATTCCTTGGCGAATTTATGCAGGCGGGCAAAGGTCTCCCTGGAATCCACGCGAATTTTCTCCACCCGGTTGCGTTGCAAATCGCGCAACACCCTCATCGCCAGCGGCAAATCCTCGTGCAGCAGGGTTTTGACCCGCGCCGTCCTTATCCGCTGGGCCGTGGAATTCCACATCTTATGCAGGAATAACATATCGGTGCGCAAAGCGGCTTCCTCCACGCCGTCTGCCGCTGTCCGGCAAATAAAGCCGCCGGTGTTGTGTTCGCGCAGGAAGTTGTCCACCACACCCCGCAACCTCACCCGCTCGGTACTGCATTGGATTCGCTGGGAAACCCCACTGACTTTGCAAAAAGGCATGAACACTTGGTAAACAGACGGGATGGAAATATCGGTGGTCAACCGGGCACCCTTTGCGCCAATTGGATCCTTGATGACCTGCACCACCAAATCTTGCCCCTCCCTGAAGGCCAATTCAATTTGATCGTTGACAGCCCGGTCACGTTCGTTGGCGTTGAGGTCGGAAACATGCAAGAAAGCGGCACGTTCCAAGCCAATGTCCACGAATGCCGCCTGCATCCCAGGCAACACCCGGCACACCCGGCCCTTGTATATATTGCCGACCAACCCTCGCTTGCGGGCGCGTTCGATCAAGACTTCCTGCAACACACCATTTTCGACGATTGCAACTCGGGTTTCCGGCGGGGTGACATTGATCAAAATTTCATCGCTCATCCCCCAATTGCCCCCCGCCCGCGCTCATCACTGGTAACGCTTTCATCAGATCGCATGGATTTCTTTCACTCGATTCTTGCCATTTCCAAGCATTGTAGCAGCGAAAGGGCAATTTAGCCGATAGGCCAAGCGCTGTTCGATAGGTGACAAATCCGACTATAAAACGGATAATTTGTTTTTAACAAATCAACTATAAGGTAAATATCCTGAATGTGGTTCAAGAATCTTTCTTTGTTACGCTTTTCCGAAACCTTCACCCTCAGCGCGGAGGAACTGCAAGAAAGCTTGGAAAAAGGCCGCTTCCAAGCCTGTGGTAGCCTGCAACCGATGAGCTACGGATGGACACCGCCGCTGGGGCGGGATGATGGGCCGCTGGTCCACGCCAGCGGCGGATGCTTCATGCTCTGTGCCTTGAGGGAAGAAAAAATCCTCCCTGCTTCAGTGGTCAACGAAATCCTCACCGAAAAAATCGCGGAAATCGAAGAACGCACTGGAACCCCGGTACGCAAAAAGGGCCGCGACGAGCTGCGCGACGACATCATCCACGAACTGCTGCCGCGCGCATTCAGTTTCACCCGCAAGCTCTTTGCCTACATCGACCCCAAGGCCGGCTGGCTGGTAGTGGACAGTGCCAGCGCCAAGAAGACCGAGGAATTTGCCTCCTGGCTGCGCCGCTGCCTGGAAACGCTGCCAGTGGCCTTGCCGTCGGTAAACGAGCGACCTTCCGCCGTGATGACCCGCTGGCTGGCCGAAGGTGCGCCACCGGCCGACATTGTGATAGAAAACGAATGCGAACTGCGGGCCACCGACGAAGAAGGCGCTGTCATCCGCTGCAAAAACCACGACCTCGCCGCGCCGGAAATACAGAATCACCTGGAAGCGGGTAAGGAAGTCGTCAAACTTGCGGTAAACTGGAGTGAAAGGCTTGGTTTTGTTTTGGATGATACCTTAGGCGTCAAACGCTTGCGTTTCCTTGATGCAATTCAAGATCAGGCCGCCGACGTGGAAGCCGGCGATGAGGCGGAACGTTTCGACGCGGATTTTTCCATCATGTCCTTGGAATTGGCTGCCTTCCTGCCGCGTCTATTGGAACTTTTCGGCGGCGAAAACACCCAAGCGAAGAAGTCTTAAATTTTAATCGTTATGTCAGGCAACACCATGATCACCCCCACCACCCTCCGGCGCATTTTCGGCGGCTTACTCCTAGGGCTTGCGCCGCTGACCGCCATTGGCGAGTCACTGGCGCTGCCACCGCCGGGTTCGGACTTGGTCGGGAAAACCCGCCATGTCAAGGCACTCCAAGGCGACACATTGATTGACGTTGCCCACCGCAACAGCGTGGGGCAAGATGAAATCGTCATGGCCAACCCCACCCCTAGCCGCTACTACTGGGTTCCGGGGGAAGGCACGAAGGTGCGGATCCCCGTCCAGTTCATACTGCCGGACGCACCCCGCACCGGCATTGTCGTGAACATTCCAGAGATGCGGCTTTACTATTTCCCGCCTGGGGCAAACAAGGAACCGCCCACCGAGGTCGTCACCTTCCCCATCAGCATAGGCCGCATGGACTGGAAGTCTCCGTTGGGCGTGACCAAAATCGTCGAAAAGATCAAAGACCCCACTTGGACGCCGCCTGAATCCATCAAGCGGGAACATGCCTTGGACGGCGAAATCCTACCGGACGTAGTGCCGGCCGGCCCGGACAATCCACTAGGCCAATTCGCCATGCGCTTGGGGGTGAAGGGCAGCTATCTGATTCACGGCACTGGACAAAACAAGGCCGACGGCATCGGCATGATGGTGACGCATGGCTGCATGAGGATGTACCCGGAAGACGTGGCGCAACTGTTTCCCAAAGTCAGCGTGGGAACGCAAGTCAACCTAGTGAACCAGCCGATCAAGCTCGGCTGGCTAGGCGACAAGCTTTACATCGAAGTCAGCCAACCTCTTGAAGAAGACAATCTTAGTTATAGCCAGTTGGCCAGCCTGGCTTCCGGCCTTATTCAAAAGAAAACAGCGGAACGCCCTGGCACTGCCATTAATCGCGAGGCACTGAAGCAGGCATTGGAAAAACCCAACGGCATCCCTGCGGCGATTTCCGGCGATGCGCCGGTGACTACCCAAGCCGCCTCACCCGACAAGCAACCGGCAGTGGCCAGTCCGTTGCCGCGTTCGGGGGAAGGCACACCCATCGCACCCGGCGTGGGGCAATCTGCAACAACGGCGAGGCCGGCATCCGCTTACGGCCAGCCGCTACGCCAGCCCAATCCAGTGGTGTTGCCGACCATCGCCCCGCATGCGCCGGCAGCCCCGGTCGTCGGCCAGACGGCCCGTCCTACCGCCGCGCCAACGCCCATCGCTTCATCAAACACGGCACCGCCATCTCTTCAGCCGGTGCGCAAGCCGATAACCCCCAGCCCGATGGATGTACCCCCCGGCCCGCCGGTCACACCTTCCAACTCCAAGCCGGAACAACAACTGCTGCCACCGATTTATTGATTCGTAAGGTTTCATTCTTAAGGCAGAATGCGCCCGCCTTGACTCAAAACGTTGTGGACGGGATGACCCATCCCGTCCGGCGTTGTCACCCCACGATATTCCACAATTGATTTGAAAATCGAATAAGACGAAGGCTAAGAAGGCTTGTTCCAGCCTACAAGGGACACGGAAAAGCCAAAAATACGTTGCCGTCTGTTATTATTACCTCCATGACCGACAATTCCCAGACTTCATCCAAGCCGTTTTTTATCGAAATCGACGAGGAAGGCGCAGGCCAGCGCATCGACAATTTCCTGTTCACCCGGCTCAAGGGCGTCCCCAAAAGCCACGTCTACCGCATTTTGCGCAAAGGCGAGGTGCGGGTCAACGGCGGGCGATGCCAAGCCCAACGGCGCTTGGAAGCGGGCGACAAGCTACGCATCCCGCCCGTGCGCCTTGCCGAACGGGAGGAGCGCGAACTCCCGGAAACGATGATCCAACAACGCCTCGATGGCCGCATCCTGCATGAGGACGACGATTTCCTAGTGGTCAACAAGCCGGCCGGGATGGCTGTGCATGGCGGCAGTGGGTTAAGCTATGGCATCATTGAGGGCTTGCGTGCGCTCCGCCCGCAGGCGAAATTCCTTGAACTGGTGCATAGGCTGGATCGTGAAACCTCGGGTTGCCTGTTGATCGCAAAAAAACGCAGTGCCTTGCGCCATCTTCATGAAATGTTTCGCGAAGACCACCAAGTGAAGAAAACCTATATCGCCTTGTTGTCTGGGGTCTGGGCAAGGAAAAGCCTTTTGGTCGATGCGCCGCTGAAAAAAAACATTCTGCAAAGCGGGGAAAGAATGGTGAAGGTGGCAAAGGACGGCAAGCCCGCCCGCACCGAATTCCGCCGTCTGCGAAAATTCGCCTCCGCGACCTTGGTGGAAGCCAGCCCATTGACCGGACGCACCCATCAAATTCGCGTCCATGCGCTATCCATCGGGCATCCCATCGCCTGCGACGAACGTTATGGCGACGTGGCCCAAAACTTGGAATTCCGCAAAATGGGCTTGAAAAGATTATTCCTCCATGCGTCTGAACTGGCGTTTGCCCATCCACGCGACAACCGGCCTTTTCAAATCAAGGCGCCCCTTGAACACGAGTTACAGGAATTCGTTGACCGTCTGGCCCCATGAAAAACCGTTTTGACCTGATTATCTTCGATTGGGATGGGACTTTGATTGATTCCGTCCACTGGATCACCGAATGTTGGTGCTAGGGAATATGGTCGATTTGCGGGAGTTTTTGCTTTAAATTTATTACTGACTGATGTTACGCAGGGAGCGCCAAAGCTTGCTTTGGCAACGTATCCGTCAAGGCTTCGCCTTGATGTCAAAGCAAGCTTTGACGCTCCAGCCATAGATCCATGTGTAACATCAGTTAAGAGTTTTGTCAAATGGGGTGGGTTAAACCAAGTTGCAGATCGGCCATTCTCTCAACCACAGGCCGAGAGTTGAATACATTAAGAGGTCATCATGAACGAAGAGAATCAAACCACACCCCAACCCTCCACGGCGGCGGGTGATAACAAGCCCATAACCTCCTGGGAGCGGGAGACGCTGGAAAAAGTTTTGCTGGCTTCGGTGCATGAGCAACGCAGTGCCCGCCGCTGGGGTGTGTTTTTCAAGTGTGCGCTATTGCTTTATTTGCTTGTTGTGGCGGTCATGGCCTTTAGGCCCTCAGGCGGCTTTATGACACGCAGCACCTCCAAGCAACACACAGCGGTGATTGACGTGGCCGGACCCATCATGGAAGGGAATCCCACCGATGCCGCGAGTCTGATTGAAGGTTTGCGTGATGCCGCCAAGGACAAGGGGACGAAAGGCATCGTGCTGCGCATGAACAGTCCGGGGGGCAGTCCGGTGCAGTCGGCTTATGTTTATGAGGAAATCCGTCGCATTAAGAAGGAAAACCCCAAACTGCCCATCTATGCCGTCGTTTCCGACCTTTGTGCTTCGGGATGTTATTACATCGCCGCGGCTGCGGACAAAATCTATGTCCACCCAGCCAGTGTCATCGGCTCCATTGGCGTGATTATGAACGGTTTTGGGTTTGTCGACACCATGCAACGAATGGGTGTGGAAAGAAGGCTATTGATCGCAGGCAGCCATAAAGCCTTGCTAGACCCGTTTTCACCCGTAAACGAGGTGGAAAAACAACATCTACAAGGGGTGATCGACAGCGTACACACTCAATTCATCGACGCGGTCAAACAAGGGCGAGGGGATAGGTTGAAGGACAATCCCGAACTGTTCAGCGGCCTGGTCTGGACCGGACAGGAATCGATCAAGCTGGGCCTTGCCGATGAGGTGGGCGACATCCGTTCGGTCGCCGAGACGGTTATCGGGGTAAAAGAGACCGTCAATTTCACACCCAAGGAAAAATTGCTGGATCGTATCAGCCAACGCCTAGGCGCAAGTCTCGGAACGGCACTGCAAAGCGCCATCGGCTCGACCATCGAATTGCGTTGATTGGGGCTGGCAATGGGTGATTCGATTAAATCCTTTGAAGTGAGCGAAGAAACCCCGGTTTATGAAGGTTTCTTCAAAATGACCCGCGTCCGCTTGCGCCACACCCTGTTTCGGGGCGGATGGAGCCGCGACCTGATCCGGGAATTGTTCCACCGGGGCGCCTGCGTGGCAGTGCTGCCCTACGATCCGGTCAGTGATGCCATCGTGTTGATCGAGCAGTTCCGTATCGGTGCCCTGTATTTCAAAGCCGATCCTTGGTTATTGGAAATCGTTGCCGGGGCGGTGGAGGAGGGCGAAAGCCCGGATCAGGTGGCTCATCGCGAAGCATTGGAAGAGGCCGGTTGCGAAATAAAACATCTGCTCAAAATAAGCGAATTTTTCACCTCCCCAGGCGCATTTGGGGAAAAAATCACCCTGTTTTGCGGTATCGTCGATAGCTCGCTGGTGGGAGGGGTTTACGGTCTGGTGGATGAAGACGAGGACATCAGGGTTCAGGTGGTCGGTTTCGATGAAGCTTGGGGGATGTTGGAAAACGGTTCCATAGACTCGGCCATTCCAATGATCGCCTTGCAATGGCTGGCGATGAACCGCGAGCGTTTGCGGGCTGAATTTAACGGCGACTAGATATTAGATGCAACATGTTTTGAACAGGAAACAGAAATGGCTGAACCTATCCAACAGTTAAGCGCCCGTGCCTGGTTTATCGGTTCGCGCATCGAGTTGCGCGAACTGTCAAGGGGAAGCACCGTCGCCTTGGGGCCGT
Organism: uncultured Methylococcaceae bacterium; assembly: GCA_903857165.1. GTDB lineage: Bacteria > Pseudomonadota > Gammaproteobacteria > Methylococcales > Methylococcaceae > Methylumidiphilus. The sequence goes on from CAIODU010000042.1 coordinate 13,340, forward strand.
TGACCATGCTCATCGGGCAGCACGGCTACAGCATGATTTTCCGCTTCGGCGTGGTGGTGATGTTCGGGCTGTCGGAGGCCGAGGAAAAGGAAATAATCGACGGTCTGAAGGACTCTGTGCATAACCGCCATGACCGTCCCGAATGCGAGTCTGCGGAAATCTTTATCGAACCCAACGTTTCCGAGCGTCTGGACGCCGACGGGCGCATCAGTCTGCGCGAAGCTTCCGTCGGACGCTTGCAGGTGGTGGCCCATGTGCTTGCGAAAAGTTGCGTACTGTCCTATTACGAGCATAGTGTGGGGGAAGTGTTTGATCGCATCGAAAGATTGGCCGAACGCCTCTGTCGCGGGCAAAGCCCGAAGGGCGGTAAGAATGAAATACTCGGCGAAATCGGCAACGCCTTGTTGATTCAGGCACGTACCGTGGGACGGGTGGAAATCACCGAAAAGCCGGAAATCGTTTGGGACGAGGTGGAGCTTGACCGCCTATACGAGCGCATCGCCACCGAATACGAATTGCGCGACCGCGACTTGGCTCTGGCCAGAAAGCTTGACCTGATTTCGCGCACTGCCGAAACCTATCTCGATTTGCTCAACAATCGTCAAGCTTTACGGGTGGAATGGTATATCGTAGTCCTGATTGTGGTGGAAATCGTGCTTTCACTGTGGCAGATTTTGATCCATTCTTAAAGATAACATCCCTCGAAGGGATGTTATCTTTAACATCGCTACTTGCTCAGTCATTGCCCGAAAAAGGTTTTTAGGAAGGGGATGGTGAGCTTGCGTTTCGCCGCCAAGGTGGCCTGGTCCAATTGCTCCAACAGTTCCATCAGGCCGGGCAGGTCGCGGCGGCAATTACTCAGCAAAAAGCGTCCGACCGGCGGTGGCAACTCCAGCCCGAGCAGCTTCGCCCGCAAGGTCAGGGCGGCTATTTTGTCTGCATCAGAGAAGTCGCGCAACAATAAGGTCAGCCCCCAACTCAATCGGGTCTTGAGGTCAGGCAGGGCCACGGAGACATCGGCAGGAGGCGATTGTGCCGAGATGATGAAGCCGTGTCCCGCATCGCGCAAGCCGTTGAACAGCTTGAACAGGGCTTGTTCCCAGCATTCATCACCGGCGACGGCTTCGAGGTCGTCAAGGCAGACTAGGTCTTGCCCTTCGAGCCCGTCCAACACTTCGCCGCCAAACTCACGCAATCCCTGCAAGGGGACAAAGGAAACAGCAAGCCCGGCCCGATGCGCCTCCCGGCAGCATGCATGGAGCAGGTGGGTTTTGCCTAGCCCTGCCGCGCCCCACAGATAAATGAAACGCTCGCCTTGACCGTGTGCGGCACGGCGCAAATGGCCCACCACCTCGGCATTCCCCCCGGAATGGTATTCTTCAAAGCCGTGTTCGGGGTTGAAGGCAAGCGGGAGGGGAAGTTGCCGTATCACTCAGCCGGTTTCCTTCGCCCGCAAGCGCGCCAGCGAACCCCCAAACAGGCACAGGCTGAAGGCGATTTCCAAGCCCGCCTGTAGGCGTTGGCTGGGGTCTATGACCGCGCCCACGCCGTGGATGAAATAAACCAAGCTGAACAGACCCAGCCAAATGTAGCTCCCGCGCCGGTCATACAGGAAGCCGCGCAAGGGAATCAGCAAGGGCAGGGCGGTCACCGCCAAAACCAGCGCCTCGGGGGCATGGCGGGCCGGGGCAAAAACCGTACTCCAGCCGAGCCACAAGCCCAGCAACCCGAAGTAACCGACCCCTGTACCTACGCGAGTGATATTCATCGAATAATGCAATAATTGCTTGGATCTGAGCGACAAAGCTTGCTTTGTCTGGAGTTTTGCCCGGAGCGACAAAGCTTGCTTTGTCTGGAGTTTTGCCCGGAGCGACAAAGCTTGCTTTGTCTGTCAAGGCCAGCCTTGACGCTCCAAAAACCAGTTTCATCAAACATTTGCGTTCTTCAAGGCCAGTGCGACGCTCGCCAATCGGGAACCCAAAACCCGGCACAGCTTTTTTTCTTCAGCGCTCATTTCCCTATCCTTTCCAGTATGGAAACTCGGCCCGTAGGGTGTGCCACCGGAAGTGGTTTCCATCAAAGCGCGTTCCTTGCTCGGAATGCCGACCAAGACCATGCCATGATGTAGCAACGGCAACAACATGGTGACCAACGTCGTTTCATGACCGCCGTGCATGGACGAAGTGGAGGTGAACACGCCGGCCGGCTTGCCGGTCAATGCGCCGGAAAACCACAGCCCGCTGGTGTTGTCGAGGAAATATTTCAACGGCGCGGCCATGTTGCCGAAATGCGTGGGGCTGCCCAAGGCCAAGCCGTCGCAGTTTTCCAAATCTTCGAGGCTTGCGTAAGGATGCCCGGATTCGGGGATGGCATCCGCCGTCGCCTCGCAGACTGGCGAAACCTCCGGCACCGTGCGCAGTTTGGCGGTGGCGCCGGGGACTTCCTCCACGCCTCGGGCAATCATATTCGCCATCTCGGTGGTCGAACCGTAGCGGCTGTAGTAAAGAATCAGGATTTCTACCATGGATAATACGCTCAGTGGGATGAACACCGTCCTTGCTGTATGCCTAAAAAGTCCATGAGAGGGCAGGGCGGTTGGGTTGCTTATTCTACCGCGTTTGCCGTGCTTGTGGGGGCATGGTGGAAATTTGTTGATTGGATTGGAAAAAACAAGGAGGTTGACCTCGCAATGACCGCATCCCATAATAATCGCCAAGGTCGTACTAACGGGGGACAAATGATGACTGAAACCGGCGCGGTTACTTTTAGGATTTTTCTGGCCTCACCGGGCGATGTGCCGCTGGAGCGCAAACTGGCTCGCGAAGCCATCACCCACATTAACGGCGAACGGCGGTTTCGTGGCCGTATCGACATTGAAATTGTCGCATGGGACCAACCCGGTGCGGCGGTGGCGATGGAAGCCGGGCTGACACCGCAGCAAGCCATTGCCCAAGGTCTGCCCAAACCCGAGGACTGTGATCTAGTGGTGGTCATTCTGTGGACGCGCATCGGTACGCCACTCCCCGCCGAGTTTGAATTAAAAGCAGACGGCACGCCGTATCTGTCCGGCACCGAATGGGAATATCTGAATGCGCTCAAAGGGTTTAAAGCCAAAAACAAACCGAGCAATATTTGGGTGTTCCAACGCAAGGGAAATCCGCAACCTGACCTTGAAGATCCGCACTACGCCAGCATCGTCGAGCAGTGGGCAAGACTGAAAAAGTTCTTTGCAAGCTTCACCAATCCCGACAATTCCCTGAAAGGGGGCATTAACGCTTACGAAACGCCGGACGAATTCAGCCAACAGTTCGAGCGGTTTCTGCGTGACCGCTTGGATAAGCTGCTGGAAACCTTGCCCCCGCCTAGCCTTTCGGCAACTTCCAGCAATGCCCCAGTAAAACCCATCTGGACCGAACCCCCCTATCCCGGTTTGGAGGCGTTCACCCCGGAACAAGCCCCGATTTATTTTGGCCGTGGGCGCGAGGTCGATCAATTGCTGAATCAGTTTGCCGACCCGAAAGTTCGTTTTGTCGCCGTCGTCGGCGTGTCCGGTTCCGGCAAGTCATCACTGGTCAAAGCCGGTCTGTTGCCGCGCTTACGCACTGGCATTATTGATAATGCCCCGTGGATAGACCTGATCTTCAAACCGGGCGAGCGCGGGGACAATCCCTTTTTGGCCTTGGCCTTCATCCTCAAAACCGAACTGAAACTGGCCGGTCAAACCGAGGCCGAACTGGCCCGATCTTTACAAGCCGACTGCCAGCTTGCGCAAAGCAATGCGGTTGAAATAAGCCGTCATTCCGGCATGGAACGCCGGAATCCAGATTGCATGGATGCTTCAAGTTCCGACCGTCCCTGGAGCCTAGGTTCCGGCGCTCCCTGCCGGAACGACGAAGTAAACCTTAATTCAACAGTATCGCTTGCGCAAAGCCACCTGAACACCGTGCTGGCAAACCATCCGCAAGCTAAAGAGCTTTTGCTAGTCATCGACCAGTTTGAGGAACTGTTCACCCAATGCAAGCCCGGTGATGCCAGCGATTTTATCAAGCTATTGGAATATCTGGTGTCGCTGCCGCGCATTCGTGCCGTGGTGACTCTGCGCGCCGATTTTTATGCCACCGCCATTGCAGAGCCCATCTTAGCCAACCTATTGCGGCAAGATCGCGGCACGTTCCCGCTGGACTTGCCGGGGGCTGGCGCAATTTATCAAATGATTACCCGCCCTGCCGAAGCCGCCGGGGTAGAGTTGGAAGATGGTTTGGCAACCAAGCTGCTGGACGAAGCCGGACGCGGGCCGGGGGCCATGGCGCTGATCGCGTATACGCTCAATCAGTTATATGAGCAAGAACAGCAGTCGCGTTATTTGAGCATAGCCGCCTATGACAAACTGGGCGGCGTGACCGGGGCCATCCAAAAACGCGCCAACACCGCCTTGGCCGGACTGGAAAAGAGCCTCGATTTGGACTTAAGCCTGCCCAAGCTGTTCTCCCATTTGGTCGAAGTCAACGAGCAGGAAGTCGCCACCCGCCGCCGCGCACTGCAAAAAGACCTAAGCGAAGACTTGAACCCGTTGACCGCTGCCTTGACCCAAGCACGGCTGCTGGTTTCAGGCAAAGGCGAACAAAACCAAGCCACGCTGGAAGTGGCGCATGAAACCGTGTTGAGCGGTTGGGATCGCTTGCGGCTATGGATTTTGGACTTTGCCAAGGCGCTGCGTTTACGCCGGGATTTGGAGCTAGTCGCCAGTGAATGGGACAAGGCCGGCCAGCCGAAAGCGGGCTTGCGCACCGGGAATTTGCTCAAGGGTTATTTGACGGCGGCGGAACCCCGTTCGGCAACCGCCCATGCCTACCTAATGGCCTGTCAGGGCCAACAACGCCGGACGCACTGGGCTTATGCCGTTTCAGGCGTTGGTCTGCTGCTGTTGATGGGGCTTTTTGTCCATGTCAGCCGTTCCGCCTATCCGCCCGCGCTGGCAACCAAGGCGCTGATGGTTCAATTGCATGTTTGGCCGTTGGCTGAACCGAAAATGGTCGAAATCCCATCGGGTAACTTCCAAATGGGCGATGTCAACGGTGACGCTGATGAACAACCCGTTCACACCGTTGAGTTTGCCAAACCCTTCGGCATGGGCCAATATGAAGTCAGCTTCGACGAGTATGATTTGTTTGCCGCCGCCACTGCCCGCGAACGACCCACCGACCAGGGCTGGGGACGCGGCAATCGACCGGTCATCAATATCAGTTGGGATGATGCCATAGCCTACACGCAATGGCTCTCCACACGCACCGGCTCGCAGTACCGGCTGCCGTCGGAAGCGGAATGGGAATATGCCACCCGTGCGGGAACCAACACTTCACGGTTTTGGACGGAAAACCCAACAGGCGAACCCGATGCGGCCTGTACCTATGCCAATGTGTTTGATCAGAACAATGCGGCCAAAATTAAGGCTACTTATGGCGGCATCACCTGGGATCCATTCAAATGTTCGGATGAGTTTGCGTTCACCGCCCCTGCGGACGCCTTTCAAGCCAACCGCTGGGGGCTGTATAATACTTTGGGTAACGTTTGGGAATGGGTGCAGGATTGCTATCACGATACTTATCAGGGCGCACCTGAAAAGGGCAATGCTTGGGATAATGGCATGAAATGTGCTGGTAATCGCCGGGTGTTGCGCGGTGGCTCGTGGTTCGTCGAGGCTCGGGCCGTGCGTTCGGCTGCCCGCAACGGAAACTCGCCTGGCTCCCGCGACAGCAATATCGGCTTTCGTCTCGCCAGGACATTTTAGCTTTTTTCTTTTTGCTTTTTCCCTTTTGCTGTTTCTTTTTTTTGCTTTTGCTTTTTTTTTTTGGTATGGGGGCGTAGCCCCCATCAAAAATTTTTTTTTTAACA
>CAIODU010000043.1 GCA_903857165.1 uncultured Methylococcaceae bacterium
TATATCTATTAGTTACCTACTTAATGTATATCCATGTCGGCAAAGGGTTGCCGACCTACTGCGGAATAAGGGCCGTAGGGCGGCAACCCTTTGCCGCCAACGATAAACAAAGTAATCAATCGACATTAAAAACGCTGTAATACAAAATCACCGCGACTTCACCCCATCCATCGCCGGAAACGCCCGCCCCACGCATTGCAAGCTTCCCGACCATTGGCTAGGGCCGTAGGGTGCGGCGAGGAACGAACCGCACGGTTCGCGTATTTCGGCCAACTATTGATGCTGTAAAACTAATCACGGGAAGTCACACTCAATCCCCGTTGCCGAAGCTCAATAATCTTGCTCACGATTTGTTTGAATAAGGCCGGTGGCAGGAAACCATATGCATATTCCCTGCTACCACCGACGATTGGCCTTAAATCATATCCGGGCCAGATGAATTCATTAAAGTCATCCAAAATAATCCATGACCGTTCCCCGTCCAATCCCAGATGCTGTTTTACCTTTGGAGGAATCTCTAGGGCGACATCAGAATTATAAGGAGGGGTATGAGTAATCGGTGCGACAGTCACTTTTTGGCTATCGTCCTCGCCTTTAACAACTAAAATAATAGCACTCGGCCTGTTTTTTGCCCCTTCCACCTTTCCGGATTTGTATTCATGCCTCCATAAATAAGAGTAAGATATGATTAGCCCACATTCAGGTTCAGGAAGTGCCATAATGAACCAATATTTTCTTAATCCATCAAGGCATTCAGATGCTCATGTGCGGGGTTCATCTGCGCATTAGCAATCGCTGTAATGGTTTCATCAGGCAGTTCGCTAATATGATAGGCACGTCGGGATTTTTCTTTGAGCAGCAAGTATTCCCGATATTCATGTTCAGAGAGGAAATATCCGCTCGTCCGCCCATGACTAGTTATCGCGATAATTTCCTGTTGCACTCTCTCTTTGTATTGCCCAAATTTTTTAACAAATTCGGTTGCCGAAACTTCTATCATCTGAACACTCCAATGCATAATTTACGCATCTTAAATTTAACCCCACTCGTGCCGACCAGATTACACCGAATTTCTTCAAACGCAAAGAATGACTAGGATGGGCAAACGGCTCTATCCCTTCGGCTATGCTCAGGACAGGCGTTTGCCCATCCTATGCCATCATCCCAATAAACCTATCAAACAACTCCGCCAAATCATGCGGCCCAGGGCTGGCTTCCGGGTGGCCTTGGAAACTGAAGGCTTGGCAGTCGGTGCGTTCCACGCCTTGCAAGGTGCCGTCAAATAAGGAGCGGTAAGTCGGTTTCAGATAACTCGGCAAGGTGTCCTCGTCCACCGCGAAACCATGATTCTGGCTGGTGATCATCACTTTGCCTGTCGCCAATTCCTGCACCGGATGGTTGCCGCCGTGATGGCCGAATTTCATCTTGACGGTTTTGGCTCCCGATGCCAAAGCCAGCAGTTGATGGCCTAGGCAAATGCCGAACACCGGAATCTTGGCGCTGATAATTTCCTGAATGGCGGCAATGGCATAATCGCAAGGCTCCGGGTCGCCGGGTCCGTTGGACAGGAACACGCCGTCTGGCTTCTGGGCCAATACCGCACTGGCGGGAGTTTGCGCCGGCACGACGGTCAAGCGGCAACCGCGTTCCGCCAGCATTCGCAAAATGTTGCGCTTGATGCCAAAATCATAGGCAACAACATGGAAACGCGACAATGCCTGTTCGCCATAGCCTGACTCCAACTGCCACTGCGTTTGCGTCCATGAATAGGGGGCGGCCGCCGACACCTCCTTGGCTAAATCCATGCCCTGCAATCCGGGAAAGCCTCTTGCCAGCTCGACGGCGTTGGCCTCGTCAATTTTTTCGCCTGCCATGAGACAACCGCGTTGCGCACCTTTGTCGCGTAAGATTCGAGTCAGCTTGCGGGTGTCGATATCGGCAATGCCCACCACCTTATGCTCGACCAGATAGTCCGTGAGGCTCTTTTCGGCCCGCCAGTTGCTAATTCTCAACGGCACATCGCGCACCACCAAACCGGAGGCGAAAATGCCGGTGGATTCGACATCTTCGCTGTTCACGCCGACATTGCCGATGTGCGGATAAGTCAACGTGACGATTTGCCGGGCATAGGACGGGTCGCTGATGATTTCCTGATAGCCGGTGATGGATGTGTTGAACACCACCTCGCCGACGGAAGACCCCGACGCGCCGATGGACGTTCCCCGAAAGATCGTACCATCTTCGAGGGCTAGGATTGCGGGCGTTTTCATTATTTAAGTCACCTTAACGTGCAAAACGGGACGAACCTTATCGTTCTTCCCGTTGAAGTCCATAATTTTAATTGGTGGGATTTTAAGGGATGGAGGCTTTGCTGTCCATGCATGTGGTCTGTCCATTGCGCTGGAAATGGGAATTGGCTAATGCGAAATGGAATTTTGTAGGGTCGAACTCATTTCGACCCTAGGTGTCTTAAGCCACCCCTACAACAGGTGGCCTTTGAAATGGAATTGGGATAGGGGAGGGCGGGGCAAGCCTTGCTCTAAATCAACAAGGCTTCACACCAACCGCCCGTCTTCCATGTGTAGGACACGATCCATCCGGCCAGCTAGATGGGAGTCGTGGGTGACAACAAGAAAACTGACACCAAACTCATTGTTTAATTCCAACATCAATTCGTACACTTTCTCGGCAGTTTTACTGTCCAGATTGCCCGTAGGCTCGTCGGCCAGCACACAAAGCGGGCGCGTCACCAAGGCACGGGCGATGGCGGCGCGTTGGCGTTCGCCCCCGGACAATTCGCCGGGCTTGTGCATGATGCGGTCGGCCAGCCCCACCCTGTCCAACACTGCGGCCGCCTTGCGTTTGGCTTCTGCGACACCTTCGCCGCCTATCAGCAAAGGCATCGCGACATTTTCCAAGATGCTGAATTCACCCAACAGATGATGGAACTGATAGACAAAACCTAGCGCCCGATTGCGCAACTGCGCCAGTTTCTTTTCGCTCAAAGTGCCGATGTCCAAACCATCCAGAATCACTTGGCCCGTCGTCGGGGATTCCAACCCCCCCAATAAATGCAGCAGAGTGGATTTGCCCGAACCGGAAGCCCCCATGATGGCGATTCTTTCTCCCGCAGTGATGGAAAAATTGACCCCTTGCAACACATCCACATTCAAACCGCCTTGATTGAAGCTCTTGTGCAGATTGGCGCACTCCAAAACGGACTTATTCATAACGCAACTCCTCGGCGGGTTTGATGCGTGATGCCTGCCAAGCCGGGTATAGGGTGGCAAGCAATGACAGAAGGAAGGCCATGCCGGTGATTTGCCATACGTCCGACCAGAGTAGTTTGGAGGGTAATTCGCTGATGTAATACACATCTGCGGACATAAAGTGCGTGCCGAATGTGCGTTCGATGAAGGGGACGATGGTTTCGACATTGAGCGCCAAAGCGATGCCCCCCGCGCATCCCAACATCGCCCCAAACAGGCCGATGACCGTTCCCAACACCATGAAAATCCCCATCACGGCGGCGGGGGTCATGCCTTGGGTGCGCAAAATGGCAATGTCGGCGCGCTTGTCAGTCACTACCATCACTAGGGTGGACACGATGTTGAAGGCGGCGACCGCGACGATCAGCAACAAAATAATGAACATGACGCGCTTTTCGGTCTGGATGGCACGGAAGAAATTGCTGTGAGCTTGTGTCCAGTCGGAAATGTAGTAGCGCCCAGGCAATTTCGGACTGATTTCCTGGACTATTTCACGCACATAAAACAGATCGTCAAGTTTAAGCCTTAGGCCGGACACGGCATCATCCATGCGCAACAGCTTGGCTGCGTCGTCGATTTGGATCAAAGCCAAATTACGGTCGAATTCAAACATCCCCACCTTAAACATGCCGACCACGGTAAACCGCTTCAACCGTGGCAAAATGCCCGCCGGGGTCGAGGTGATTTGAGGGGTGATGACAGTGATCTTATCGCCGACCATGACCCCGAGATAGGCGGCCAATTCAGCGCCCAAGACGATGCCGAATTCACCCGGCTTGAGACCGTCAAGGCTGCCAGCGACGATCTGTTTGGTCACTTCCGAAACCTTGGATTCAAAGTCCGGCAGAATGCCCCGCAGCAGGCTTCCGCTGACTCGATGCTCGGAACTTAGCATCGCCTGGCCTTCAATGTAGGGTGCCCAACCCAAAACGCGACTTTCCTGTTTTAAGGAAGGTTCCAAGCTCTGCCAGTTTCGCAATTCATTGTTCTCGCCCGTGATCGAGGCATGGGAGGTCATCCCGAGTATGCGTTCGCGCAATTCGGCCTCGAATCCATTCATGACTGAAAGCACGGTGATCAACGCGGTCACCCCCAAAGCTATGCCAAGCACGGAGGTTAACGTGATGAAAGAGATGAAGCGAGTCCGCCGCTTGGCCCGCGTGTAGCGCAGGCCAATGTAAATGATAAGTGGTTTGAACATATTCTTGTGAAGGTTGTTACGGCAGGGCTGTACGGCAGCCCGGAGTGGAAAAACGTGTCAAGCGTCAACCAAGCAAGCTTGGCATTGCCCGCACAAGCCGTAAAGACAGAGCGAGTGGTCGGTCAGCTTGAAATTCAGCCCATTGGCGATTTCCCTCTGGCGTTGCTCAATCAATTCGTCGCTGAACTCTTCGACCCGCCCGCATTTGACACACACAAGATGGTCGTGGTGTTGGCCGCTTTCCAGTTCAAACACTGAGTTGCCACCTTCAAAATGATGGCGCTTGACCAGACCGGCTGTTTCGAATTGAGTCAATACCCGGTAAACCGTTGCCAGACCGATTTCCTCGCCCTCCTGCAACAGCGTTTTGTACACATCCTCGGCTGTTAGATGACGCTCGGCATCGGAACGGTTTTCAAGCATTTCAAGTATCTTGACTCTAGGCGATGTGACCTTGAGCCCAGCCTCCCTAATGTGCTTACTTTCCTTCTTAATGTTATTTTCTGGCACGGCACCAAACCTCCTGCTCGTTTTTTGTCACTTGAATCGGGTATCATGGCGCACATGCACCAACTAACTATGTCATCATACCATGCGTAAGCATCTTGTTCTAATCGCCTGTTTGGCGAGCATATCCTGTTCGGACGACTTTCGAATGCCTTTTGTTTACCGGATTGACATACACCAAGGGAACATCTTCACTCAGGACATGGTCAATCAACTTAAACCGGGCATGACCAAGCGCCAAGTTGCCTTCACCATGGGCACCCCGCTAATACAGGACGCCTTCCACAGCAACCGCTGGGATTACGTTTATTCCAACGAACCGGGCAGAGAAGACCGCCTGGTTAAAAAATTCACCGTGTTTTTTGAAGCTGACGCGTTGGTCGGTGTTGAAGGCGATCTACGTCCAACCGACCTGCCTGCCGGTGACGCGAAAAAGGATGTCACTGTGGTGATTCCGAAGATACAGAGGGATAAAACCGTCTGGGAAGCCATCACCGGTATGTTTGGCGATTAGCCGAACCTTCCCATCTCGATGCTTTAGACCAAGCCGTCCTACGATCAGGCTAGATGGGGACAATATGACCGCGCAAGAACTTCTCGACACCCTGAACCGACTAATCCACGACGAACTGATTAGCCCCAACTCCATCGTCATCGTAAGGACTGCCGGAACGCTTGGAGGCGGCATTGAAATGGCCATTGAGAAACCGGCGACTAGGGTCGTGGCCGCCGAACCGCAGCCGGGGCAGCGCGTGGTCAAGATCATGGGGCTTTGACCGGGTGTCGCATGGGTGGAATAAAAATTGGCATCGATCTGGGCGGCACCAAAATCGAACTGATCGCCTTGGACGAAGCCGGTGGCGAACGGATGCGCAGGCGTGTACCCACACCGCAGGGCGATTACCCGGCAACCTTGGATGCCATTCAGCAATTAGTCAATGAAGCTTGGGCAGAACTGGATGCGGAAACCAGCTTGGGGTTTGGCACACCCGGCGCCCTATCGAAAGCAACCGGCCTGCTTAAGAATTCCAATTCCACCTGCCTGAATGGCAAACCTTTACTGGAAGATTTGCGGCATCGCCTCGGCCGGCCCATTCGCATCGGCAATGATGCCGACTGCTTCGCCCTGTCGGAGGCCACCGACGGTGCGGCGGCAGGTGCCGGGATCGTGTTTGGGGTAATCCTTGGCACCGGGGTTGGCGCGGGGGTCATCGCCAACGGCAAACCGCTTTCAGGACCCAATGCCATCACCGGCGAATGGGGCCACAACCCCCTGCCTTGGCCTAGTGACGATGAGCGCCCCGGCCCGCCTTGTTACTGCGGGCATCAGGGGTGTATCGAAACCTTCCTCTCCGGCCCCGGCCTTGCCCGTTCGCATTTCCAAGCCAGCGGCCAAAACCTAAGCGCAGCGGAGATCGTGGGCAGGGCCGAAAAAGGCGATACCGACTGTGAACATAGCCTGATGACCTATGAAGACCGCCTTGCCCGCGCACTGGCCCATGTCATCAACCTCCTCGACCCCGACGTGATTGTTTTGGGCGGCGGGTTGTCCAACTGCTTTCGCCTGTACGCCAATGTGCCCAAGCTTTGGGGCCGATATGTTTTCTCCGACCGGGTGGATACTTTGTTAGTCCCGCCAAAATTTGGCGACTCCAGCGGGGTTAGGGGGGCGGCGTGGTTGTGGGGCTGATGCTTTGGTTTCAGTGTTGGAATCGCTGGAAAACACCTAAGTCGCTTTGCTATCCAGCGACTTGTGGTTTACGATGGGCGGGCTAATTCGTCGGCCAATAACCTAAAAAAATGCAAAACTATCGGCACCGTACTATTACACGCGCCCTAAGGCTTGCCCTGTTTGCTGCGCCGCTGGTTCTGGCAGGTTGCCTTTCCCCCGTTGCCCTGGATCACGCCACCATTGCCTACAACCAAGCGGCCGCCGATGTCATGTCCACGCAACTGTTGCAAAACATCGCCCGCGCCCGGCAAAACGACCCCTTTCACTTTTCAGGCATTTCCAATATCGCGGCAACGTTCAATTTCCAGATGAACGCCGGCGCCACGCCGGCCCTGACCGGAGAGGCGGGTTCGACGATCCTGCCCCTGTTTGGGATAGCGGCCTCGGAAAACCCGACCATCAGCATCATCCCCATGGAAGGCGAGGAGTTCACCAAGCGGCTGCTGACACCGCTGCAAGAATACAAAATGACTTTGCTGCTGCGACAGAACATTGATGTCGATTTGTTGCTACGCCTAGTCGCCCAAGATTTCCGCACCCAAGAAAACGGACAGGAAGCGGTCTACCAAAACCGCCCAAGTGCTGGCGAGAGTTACGCGAAGTTCCGTCGGGTGGCATTGCATTTATCGTCGATCCAAGACCGCAACCAGTTGCATGCCGAACCTCTGATTTTCAAACGCAGTTGGACCATGCCGGTCAGTGAGTTTACGGCAGAGGGCTTTCAAGCCTTGGAAAAGGAGTATTCAATTACCCTTGATCCAGTCAAACATGTCTATCACCTTTCCAGGCCGGTCACGGGGGGTATTATCATCACCAATTACAACCCCACCTTGCTCACTGACGAAGAACGCATGAAACTCAATGAAGAGAACGAGGTATATACCGCCAACGACCTTCTCATCGACATCCGTCCAGGCTATCCGGGCGGGGAGTATCCCCTACACGGGACTTTCCGTCTGCGCAGTTTTAGCAACATTTTGTCTTTCATCGGCCAAACGATGGCCGACGAACCCGAGTATCCAGTCGAGAAGGATCCTCGCACGCCAAACGTTGCCGAAAATCCGGTTTCGACCTTGCAAGTCGTGGAAAGTGACAGCACTTTCTTCAATGCAGGCGGTGGCATTGAGTACAAGGGGCGCTATTACAGCATCCATCCCGACCAAGGCTATCCTTGGAACAAAAGGGCATTCCAGCTATTGGTGCAAATTTTCCAGATGACCACGGCCGAAGTGTCTAGGGTTGGCATCCCTAGCATCACCATCGCCAAGTAGGGGCGGGTTCCAAACCCGCCCGACAACCTAATAACCAAACACTGTCTTTGTCCGCATGGACACCGGCCTTCGCTTCGCCCCCCAATCCCCAGGCTGTTCCTCGAACACCCCCGCACAAACCGTTCCGCAACGGTCGCAGTTTCCCTCAGGGGTGAGGTTCCATTCGGAAAGCTCATACCAATCCCGGCCAATCAGCAACTGCCCGCATTGATGGCACCAAGTGCTGTCGCCTTCCTTGTCATGCACATTGCCGACATAGGCATGCCTTACACCGTTTTTAATGGCGATCTGGCGGGCCTTGGACAGCGTTGCGGGCGGGGTGGGTGGGACATTTAACATTTTCCAGTCGGGATGGAAGGCAGAGAAATGCAAGGGGACATCGGGCCCCAGCTTTTCCACCACCCATTGCGTCAAATTTTCCAATTCAGCTTCGGAATCGTTTTCGCCGGGAATCAGCAATGTGGTGATTTCCAACCAAACATTGGTTTCATGCTTGATATATTCCAAGGTTTCCAACACTGTCTGCAAATGCCCTCCACATATCTTGTGGTAGAAATCTTCGGTAAAGGCTTTCAGGTCGATATTTGCCGCGTCCATGTGCCGATAAAACTCAGCTCGCGGTTCAGCGCATTGATACCCTGCCGAGACCGCCACTGACTTGATACCCAATTCCCGGCAGGCTATGGCGCTGTCAATGGCGTATTCGTGGAAAATGACTGGGTCATTGTAGGTATAAGCCACGCTGCGGCAACCCGTATCTTGCGCGGCGAGGGCGATGGCCTCGGGGGATGCCTGATCCATCAAGCGATCCATCTCGCGCGACTTGCTGATGTCCCAGTTCTGGCAAAATTTACAGGCCAAGTTGCAGCCCGACGTGCCGAAAGACAATATCGGCGTTCCGGGCAAGAAATGGTTGAGCGGCTTTTTTTCGATAGGGTCGATGCAAAACCCGCTAGACCGGCCATAAGAAAAAAGCATCACTTCACCGCCCAAGTTGCCACGCACAAAGCACAAGCCCCGCTGATTCTCGTGCAGCTTGCAGAAACGCGGGCAGATTTGGCATTCGACACTCCCGTCTTCCAACGTGCGCCAATGGCGGGTCGGAAAAGCCTCGGCAGGATTATTCATAGATGATGTCCACAGAAAAGCCCTCACTAATGTTACTTGCTAGACTTTAGACCTTCTGTTCCGTTCTGGCAAGCGATGAGAACTTAATGGCAGTGAAGCTGAAGCTTGGGAACCTGGCTAAAAACACCCTGCTTCAGTTTTAACACCTTTTATTGGCACAATTATTTCGTAAGTTATCCCGCTGTCTGTTTTGAGGGGTTGCTGGTGCCTCCTTTATCGCGGACAGACTAAGGAAACACACCACTTCAGCCTGTGCAGGCACTAACGAGTAAGCCAGAAATACTGCAATTAACAGCGTATGTTGAAGAAATTGTACGAAGTTTATTTCATGGCATTTGGGTTTGCACTCCCAAATTCGACCCAATTGCGCTAGAGTATGCAAGCCTCTATTGCAATTTATCGGAAAGCCTTCCATGCGCCAGTTGCTGCTCTTCTCCCTATTCTTCCTCATTGCCGGTTGCGCCGCCATTAAAGGCTACCAACTCGACCAGCGCTTCGGGGCTGCCAACCCTTCCCGTTTTGACCGAATTCCAGACCCACTCGCCGTCGCCAAGGCTCCTGTTGAATATTGGCGCGACGTAAAGCCAATAACTGACAACCGCTGCGCAGTCTGCCACGGTTGCTTCGATGCGCCTTGCCAATTGCAAATGGGCAGTGTGGAAGGCATGACCCGTGGGGCAAACAAGACCAAAGTCTATGATGCGGTACGCCTGTTTGCCGCTGACCCGAGCCGGCTGTTTGTCGATGCGCAAAGCAACGCCGAATGGCGCTTGAGGGGTTTCCACCCCGTCCTCAACGAACGG
The DNA here is from genome assembly GCA_903857165.1 of uncultured Methylococcaceae bacterium. Taxonomy (GTDB): domain Bacteria; phylum Pseudomonadota; class Gammaproteobacteria; order Methylococcales; family Methylococcaceae; genus Methylumidiphilus. Next base: position 9,912 of record CAIODU010000043.1, read on the forward strand.
GAGGATAAGCCGGAAGCCAACTTGGATGCCAGCGTGATGGCGCAAATGTTAGCGCTGAAAGGCAATCACCACTTTGTGGCTGGCAGCCCGCTTCCCGATGATCGCTTTGATTTTTCGCTGGACCGGGATCAGTATTGCCCGGCAATCGAGGAGTTTGACGATTTCGCCGCAGAACATCCCGATTGGGGCATGCCCTACGGTCTGCCTGCCTTGTCAAAAAAAGACGGGCAAACTCTCAAGCAATGGTTGGAAATCGGCGCACCCACTGCACCGTCCCCGCCGCCTTCCCAAGCCGAACTGGAGCGCATAGCCCAATGGGAAGCTTTTTTAAATGGCTCCACGTTCAAGTCCCAATTGATGGCCCGCTATATTTATGAGCATTGGTTCTTGGCACATTTTTATTTCGACGACCTGCCAAAAGGTGGATTTTTTGAACTGGTGCGATCCAAGGCTCCGCCCGGCCAACCCATCCAGTTTATCGCCAGCCGGAGACCCTATGACGACCCCGGCGTTCCACGGGTTTTCTATCGGCTACGGTCAGTAAAAGGCACGCTATTGGCAAAAACGCACATGCCCTACGCGCTTAACCCTGCACGGCTGGCGCGGCTAAAGGGTTGGTTTGTCGATGAAGCCTACACTGTCAACAAGCTACCTTCGTACGATCCTATCGCCGCGTCGAATCCTTTCGTCACTTTCGAGCAAATACCGGTGCGCTTCCGCTATCGGTTGATGCTGGACGAGGCGCAGTTCACTTTGATGGGATTCATCAAGGGTCCGGTGTGTCGCGGCCAAGTCGCGCTGAATGTCATCACCGATTATTTCTGGGTTGGATTTATTGACCCCGACCAAGAGACAATGGAGAGCAACGCCCACCACCTGGCAACCGCCCTGCAAAATATCAGCCTCCCCACTGAGCAAGAAAGCAATGCCGGCTTGTTTAGATGGAAGTCTTATGCGCGTATGCAAAACCAATATCTGCGCGAAAAAAGCGAATTTTTGAACCAGCGCCTAGTCGGGCAGAATCGGCCTAATTTAAGCATGCTCTGGGGTGGCGACGGTGCCAACCAAAACGCCGCGCTGACGATTTTCCGCCATTTTGACAGTGCCAGCGTCGTCAAAGGCTTAGTCGGGGACAGGCCGCAAACGGCCCTCATCATGGGGTATACCCTATTGGAGCGCATGCATTATTTGTTAGTGGCCGGTTTCGATGTTTACGGCAACACCGCGCATCAACTCCAATCCCGGCTGTATATGGATTTCCTGCGCATGGAGGGCGAGTTTACCGTCCTCGCCTTATTGCCGAAAGACTCCCGCAATAGTGTGCGCGACTTTTGGTATCGTAACGCTTCCGAGGACGTAAAACAATATTTGAATGGTAGTAGGGCGTTTTTCTTCCAAGACAGCGGCGTGGAATATAAAACCGACGACCCCTGGCCCGAATTGCTAGGGCTTTGGAAAGCGCGGCTGACGCCCGTGCTGGATAAGCGTTACGACTTGACCCAAGGCAAGCTGGCTAAAGAAGATTGGGGATATCTGCTGCAATTATCCAATTTAAACGGGAGAGTAGTTTCGTTTTTACCCGAGGTTATGTTCCTGACCGTTTTCGACGGTCAAGGACCGGGGCAAAACTTTAGCATTCTACACAACAGCGCCCACAGCAACATTTCCCAGATGTGGAAAGAGGATGCCCGCCGTTTGCCCGACGAAGACACACTAACGGTGGTTCCCGGCTTCATAGGCGCTTACCCGAATGCGTTTTACCAAGTTGAATCTTCCCACCTCCCTTGGTTCGTGAAGATGGTTGGGAATTTGAAGTCCGAGGCTGATTACGCGGCCCTCAGCTCCCGTTTTGCCCTGCGGCGGACGGACAACCGGTTTTGGTCGCATAGCGATTCGTTGATTGAGGATTATCGCAAAACATACCCCATCGAAGCGGGCTTGTTCGATTATAACAGGTTTGAAAACCGCTGAAATTACTAATGTTACTGACGTTACGCACCGGTTCATGGTGAACGCTTGTAGCATCCATTCCCCCCTTTGAAAAAGGGGGGTTAGGGGGGATTTGAAACATTTGACCATGCAGCGTTCTCTGAAAAATCCCCCTCAGTCCCCCTTTTCCAAAGGGGCAGGCAGTAAAGCCGCCCATAAGTCATGGTCTGCGTAACATCAGTAATGTTACGTATTGACTAAAGGTTGGAGCGTCAAAGAAAGCTTGCCTTTCCAATCGGTCAAAGCAAGCTTTGACGCTCCGTCTTGGGCTATGTTGGCTTTTGTATTTTGTCGCCATATACCCAAGCCATGAGAAGCTGGTAACCCAAGGCCAACATCACCGAACCCAGAAACAAGCCAATAATGCCTTGGGTCGCCATGCCGCCCAGTGCGCCTAATAAAATCACCGGCATCGGGGCATCCGCACCGCGACCCAACATCAAAGGCTTAAGCACATTGTCAACCGACCCGGCAACCAATGCATAAACGGTGAACATGACTGCCACCGTGGTGGAATCATTGGTGGAGAACACATAAAAGATGGTTGGCAGCACGATGATAAGGGCAGGAACCTGCGCGATGCCCAATAATAAAACCAATAATGCCAGAACACCGGCGGCAGGAATCCCAACCAAGATAAACCCAGCCCCCAATAACAGGGCTTGAATGCAGGCAATGCCAACCACCCCTTGGGCCACGGCGCGGATGGTTGTCGTCGAAATATGGATCAAGGAGTCCCCTTTGCCGGATCCCAGCATCCGTTGTGCAATGGCCGTTGCCGACGCATGGGCTGACTCGGCATAGGCCATCCATATTCCCGCCACCATCAAGGAAACCAAGAACTTCAACATGCCAGTGCCGGCGCTCGTTGCAAAACCCAATATTTCCTTGGTGATGTCGTAAATCTTAGGCTCGAACTTTGCCGCCACAGCGCCAATGTCATCGTGCGCAGACGACCATAACGCAAATAGCTTATCACCCACCACTGGCCAGCCGGCGATATACGCAGGGGGCGACGGCACTTTGAAACTCCCGTCCCGTATCTGGCTGACAAATGCAGTGCTTGAATCGGCGAAGGACATGGCCAGCAGGGTGGCGGGGACCAACACGCCCACCAGTATCGCCAACACCAAAACCGTTGCGGCACGACCTTCCTTGTTGCCCATTTTCTTAGACATGAATGTATGCAAGGGATACAGAGCCACAGCCAATATGATCGACCACAGCATCATGCGCATGAAGGGTTTGAAAATAAAATAACATTCGAGTACGAGAAAACCGATCAATCCGACCCTAAGGAAAAGATCCAACAATTTACGCGAAATTAAATTTTCCAGCACGGTGTCTGATAAGGGTTTTTTTTCTGTGTTCATTAGACGTTCCTGAATATCTTGGACATGGAATGCATATTTCTATTTATAGCTTTCTTTGCGATGTAATATACGACCAATGACGATTTTCTCGTTGTTGACCGTATCAAACAAAATCCGATAGTCGCCTACTCTCAAGCGATAGGAATATTCAAATTGTGTTAGCTTTTTTATATTGGCTACGTCAGGATATTTCGCAAGATCAGCAATTTTGAGATGAATTATTTCCTTAATATTTTTTTGTAATGTAGATAAATCTTTAATTGCTGACTTTCTTAATTCAATCTGCATTGCTTAAATACGATTCCCAAGATACCGTATCTTCATGTCGGGTTTCCTGCAACAACTTTAAATCTTGTATGTCATCCAGTGTTGTGAATTCCACATCTGAACTTGGAAAGCGTTGCAGGAACTTCATAATTTCTTGCTTGATGGCGGGGTTTCGTATGCTTAAAGTAATATTTTCCATTGATCACCTAGAATTTGACAAGATAAATGAATTATTAAACATTATTGGAATCTCAATTAGATGCAGTGCTAATAATGGAGCAGGGGGGTTGGTTTCCATATAGTCTATTACATGGATGCGCTGCTTACCTCAACACACCTTTTTCGTATTGCGCCGTATGCTCAATAAATCAATGATTTACCTATGCTTGTAGATAGTGGCATCCGGCGCTACCAATTAAGTTTAACGTTACTTCACTTACCAAATATTCCTAAACACTCGTCCCCCCCACCGTCAACCCATCCACGCGCATCGTGGGCTGGCCCACCCCCACCGGGATACTCTGGCCTTCCTTGCCGCAGGAGCCAACGCCGGGGTCCATCTCCATGTCGTTGCCGACCATGCTGACGCGAGTCAGTACCTCGGGACCGTTGCCGATCAGGGTTGCGCCCTTCACTGGACGGGTAACCTTGCCGTTTTCGATCAAATAGGCTTCGCTGGCGGAGAACACAAATTTGCCGGAGGTGATGTCAACTTGGCCGCCACCGAAATTCTTCGCATACAAGCCCTTTTCCACCGAACTGATGATCTCGGCAGGATCGTGTGGACCGGCCAGCATGTAGGTGTTGGTCATGCGCGGCATCGGCAGGTGGGCATAGGATTCCCTGCGCCCGTTGCCGGTCGGCTGCGTACCCATTAAGCGGGCATTCAGCTTGTCCTGCATGTACCCCTTGAGAATGCCGTTTTCAATCAACACATTGTATTGAGTCGGCGTCCCTTCGTCGTCGATGTTGAGCGAACCGCGCCGTCCCGGCAGGGTGCCATCGTCCACCACAGTACACAGGGAAGAGGCCACCCGCTCGCCGATTCGCCCTGAAAACACCGAGGTGCCTTTGCGGTTGAAATCGCCTTCCAGACCGTGACCCACGGCCTCGTGCAACAGCACACCGGGCCAGCCCGACCCCAATACTACGGTCATATTGCCCGCCGGGGCATCCACCGCCTCCAAGTTGACGAGCGCCATCCGCACCGCCTCACGCGCATAACCAGAAGCACGGTCATTTTCCAGAAAATAGCGATAATCCGCCCTAGCACCGCCGCCGGAACTGCCCTGTTCCCGCCGCCCATCCTGCTGGACGATGACGCTAACGTTAAGCCGGACCAACGGTCGCACGTCGCCATGCATGACTCCGTCTTGCCCCAGCACCAGGATCACGTCATGGGCACCGACAAGATTGACCATCACTTGCTCGACACGCGGGTCAATTTTCCGTGCCTCAGCATCGAGCCGCTGCAAGAGTTGGATTTTTTCCTCTTCCGGCATGGATTGCAGCGGGTCGATGGGCGGATAAAGCAGACGGCTCGATGGGTCGCAGGCGATGGCCAACTTCGCCTCGCGACCGGAGAAGGCGATAGCACGGGCGTTCTTGGCTGCGTCCAGCAAGGCCGGCAGGGCGATTTCGTCGCTGTAGGCGAAGCCGGTCTTTTCCCCCGACACGGCCCGCACCCCGGCACCCTGTTCGATGCTATGGCTGCCTTCCTTGACAATACCGTCTTCCAAACCCCAGCTTTCATAGCGGCTGGATTGCATGTAAATATCGGCGGCATCCACCGATGCACCGAGTAGCGCCCCCATGACGCGGTCGATATCGCCGGAGGTGAGTCCCGCTGGCTCAAGGATGGACTGGCGGGCTAGTTCTAAGGATTGATTGGGCATGGTTGTCTTTGCTTGGGTGGTGTAAATAGTATTATGTTAAATCAATGGGTTGCAATGTTTTTCTTGAGAGATGCGCGTGGATTCATGTCTGCGGACGTTGGGTTTCCCCAAAGCTCAAACCCCGTCTACGGCCCTGACTTCGTCTATCCACCAGCTTGCAATCCGGTCGTTTTTGGCGATCCCGAAGATCGGCCACCATTTCACCTAAGCTGTAGTGATGTTCGGCAGCGTAAGCGTCACGGTTTCGCCAAACCTCAGCGATAATTTCATCCCGATACATCGTCATTATCCTCCGGTAAAAGTTCCATAGGTGTGCAGATTTCTGGGTAGGAATATCCGGCTGCGACGCAGATAGCGCGGATAATGGGTTTTCTGGCAGCGTTGCCGATATGTCGGCAATTCCAGGTAAGTAGATAATCCATACCATGAACCGCCGCAATCGCAACATGCAGCGCATCGGCCTTCGCAACCGCTGGCATCCCGCCTTCCCAAACCAATTTTTCAGCTAGAGCTTGAGCCTCCTCATCAATCAATAGCTCAGGGATTCCTTGGAGGGATTCCAGCCGTCGCGAGGCGGCTTCTGGATTCCCGTCCGATGCCTCAACAATGACCAAGGCGGAAGTAAAAAGCTCGTAATGATCTCGTGCTTCGTCCCACCACTGGCTGGTAATCTGCTGCCAGGCTGCGGCTCTCACATCGCGGCTTGGCCTCGCAGTGAGGTAACTAGGAATCGATGTCTCGATATAGACGCTTTTCTTCATTAATTATTGTCAAGGTAGCTGGAACGGCAGGTTATTCTCGTTCCCACGCTCCAGCGCTCGTCGTTATACACAAGTCCCGCCAAACCGAAAATGCCGTCATTCCAGCAGGGATGCAGGAATCCAGTGCCATGGACGGTAACTCGCCGTTATGTAAGTGTTTGATTCAAGATACACATCAACCCGCAGATTTACCTCCCTGTGACTGGATTCCGGCAGTCCATGCCGGAATGACGGGCTTCAACCACTTGTGTATAACGACGAGCGCTCCAGCGTGGGAATGCAGACATTGGCGCTCCAGCGTCGCATACCCGCTGGAGCGGAATAAAGCCAGTTCCCACGCCGGAGCGCCACTGCCATTAAGTTAAGAAAAACCACGTCGTTCCGGCAGGGATTGCCGGAGCCCAGATGCCACGGATGGCAAACTAGATTCACTTCCCTGTGATCTGGATACCGGCAGTCCATGCCGGTATGACGGCTTAACTTAATGGCAGTGGCGCCGGAGCGTGGGAACTAGGACAGCATGCAACTTGGCTATTACGTTGCGTCGTTGCGTGAGGCTTTCTTTTTGCCTCCTCGCCATGCTGCTTGGCCCACGCCATTGAGCGAGGATTTTTTCACCTCACGCAAAGGCGCAACGACGCAACGTTAAACGCCCATAGAAGGATGTGCCGACTAAGGAGGCGCATCAATCGGGAAACGCGAATGATGCGCTTCGTGCCTCATCGCATCCTTATATCTTTGGCCCTTTCCACCCGAATAGTTTCAAGTTTATTGAGGCAACACTCCCCGGTGCCAAGGGCTGCGCTTCCTGTGAAAGACCTCGAAGTTGGCGGTGACAGATTTGTCGGCATCCATAGTCATACTGCAGAATGACGGTGATATTAATTTTCCCGCCTGCCCCTGTCCGCACAGCATCCCAGTTCAAAATTTGGATATACCTCAGCAAGTGGCAGGTTGCCGCCACTGACGGCGGGATGACCTTTGAACACGTCCCATTTTACCAGATCAAGTGAGTTACCGTTGAATTCATCATATATGCAAGTACTCGCGCTTGCAGTCTGCGTCATCCCAAGGACGGGAAGGAAGATGATAGGATGAATCTTAAGAAATAAGACCATACCTTGAACCAATACAGAAGTGCTACGCATCATAGTGGAACCTTTTCAATGTTAGATAGGAACAGATCACACTGTCTCCTTAGGTCAGGTCTCACATTCCAACATTGGGATTAACCGTTCAACTTGGCCTTCAACAAATCATTCAACTGTTGCGGATTGGCTTTGCCGGCTGTCGCTTTCATCGCTTGACCGACAAAAAAGCCGAATAGCTTGTCTTTGCCGGAGCGGTATTGCGCCAGTTGCTCGGGATTGTTGGCAATAATCTGGTCGATGATGGCTTCAATGGCCCCGGTGTCGGTGATTTGCTTGAGACCCTGTTTTTCGATGATTTCGTCGGCGGTGTCTTTCGTTTCCCAGAGTGCCTCGAACACCTGTTTGGCGATTTTACCCGAAATGGTCTCGTCGCTAATGCGGCGGATCAGGCCGGCCAGACGCGAGGCTTCAACCGGGCTTTGGTCGATCTCCAACCCGGCCTTGTTGAGCGCCCCGGATAAATCACCCATGACCCAATTGACGCTGAGCTTGGCGTCTCCGCCCGCTTCCGCCGTAACTGCCTCAAAATAATCTGCCAGCTCGCGGGTGGCGGTCAGCACCGCCGCGTCGTAATCGCCTAGGCCATATTGGTCTTTGAAGCGGTCACGCTTGGCATCGGGCAGTTCGGGCAGGGTTTTGCGCACTTCGGTGGTAAAGTCGTCCGTGATTTCCAGTGGCAGTAGGTCTGGGTCGGGGAAGTAGCGGTAATCGTTGGCCTCTTCCTTGCTGCGCATGGAGCGGGTTTCGTCCTTCACCGAATCGTACAGCCGGGTTTCCTGCTTGACCTTGCCGCCACTTTGGATCAGGTCGATCTGCCTTTCCACTTCAAAATTGATGGCCTTTTCCACGAAACGGAAGGAATTAATGTTCTTGATTTCGGCGCGGGTGCCAAATTCTTTTTGACCCACGGGCCGCACCGACACATTGGCATCGCAACGGAAAGAGCCTTCCTGCATGTTGCCGTCACAGATTTCCAAGTAGCGCACCAAAGAATGCAGCTTTTTAAGATAAGCCACGGCTTCCTTGGCCGAGCGCATATCCGGCTCGGAGACGATTTCCAATAACGGCGTGCCTGCCCGGTTCAGGTCGATGCCGGTAAGCCCGTGGAAGTCCTCGTGTAGCGATTTGCCGGCGTCTTCTTCCAAATGGGCGCGGGTGATGCCGACGGTCTTCACCTCGCCATCCACCAGAATGTCCAACTGACCGTTGCCGACGACAGGCAAGTCATACTGGCTGATTTGATAGCCCTTGGGCAGGTCGGGATAAAAATAGTTTTTGCGCGCAAACACCGACCTGGGTGCAACCTGCGCGTTGATGGCCAGCCCGAATTTGACCGCCATGCGCACGGCCTCGGCGTTCAAGACCGGCAAGACACCGGGCAGCCCTAAGTCTATCGCACAGGCTTGGGTGTTCGGTTCGGCTCCGTAGGCGGTTGCCGCAGCGGAGAAGATTTTGGATTTGGTGGCGAGTTGGGCGTGAACTTCAAGCCCGATGACGGTTTCCCATTGCATAGTATTCATACCTAATTGTTTAAAGTTTATTCAGGCCAATAATCGTCGTTTAAAGTGTTTTCTATCGTGAAAGGGCTAATCAAAGGAAAAACCTCGTCGTTTATTCCTGTTTCCCGCATAGCTATTAAACGAGCATCGCCGAATCCATCGAGAAAAGCTTCATCTAACACACTTTTCAGGCTTGGATTTTTCTTGATTAGTCGGGCAATGCGTCTACGTTGTTCTCGGATAGTTGCTCGCCAACTATTGCTGCGCCTTTCTGGTTGATAAACCCATTTCAACAAGTGGGCCAGCAACACCCCTAATCGGCTTTCCAATTCACGCGCTTTGCTGGAACCCATGTCTTCCAACTCCTCGGCGATATTTTCAATGTCAATTTCTTCAAACCGGCCTTCACGCAGGAGTCGGGCGTTTTGATAGGCCCAAGCATGAAAGTCTTCACGGTAAGTTTGCATGTTCATCGTTAACTCCACAAATCCGCCAAAGAGAATGTCAACGCTTCAAAGGGCGGAAAACTCACTAAATCGTCGTCTTTCAATACACCGACAAGCATCCACTGCTTATTTTGCAAAGCAAACGCTTCCAAGGTTCGCTCCAACGGATCGACCAGCCAAACATGGGCCACGCCAAAACGAGCGTATAAGGGCAGTTTCAAACTTCGATCCTTTTTTGCCGTACCCGGCGAGAGAATTTCGCATGCCCAATCGGGGACTATTTCATAACGATGGTCGCGTGGCAGATTCGGCATACGTTCACGTCGCCATCCACCCAAGTCAGGCACGGCAATTTCAGTGTCACGGACAAAATGAACCTCCGGTTCCACTTGTATCCACCATCCACCCGGCCCGCCCTTGCCCTGCTGGAATGGCGGGTTAAGTGCCGAACCCAAGCAGGTTTCCGCGTTATTATGCGGCCCTGCCGGACGAGGTTGCGTGTATAGCTGTCCGCCAATGATCTCGCCGACGAGGTTTTCTGGCAACGCCAATAGTTCGTCGTAGGGGTTTGGCCTAGGTATTTTATGAGCGACGTTCATACAGTCAAATCGTAACAGCGCAACCACATTGTAAAACAATTTCCACTGGCGAAATCATCCGCGTCGCCCTGCCATGTCTGACATGCAGCACCAGCAAAGTGGAAGGGTCGAATATCACCACATCCTTGACACCCTGCGACAAATAAAATGGCGGGGCAATTTCCAAATCCTTGGCTTCGTAACCTTTGCTGACAACCTCAACTACTGCTTCGGGAATCAAGGTTAAAGCGTTTTCTTGCTCCGCTTCCGTCGGTTCCCGACAGAAGATGGAAATATCGGGCCGTTTAAGTCCATTTGGAAACTGCACGTAGACATCCATTGCATGGACACAGGCAAAGTTTTCATCCACCTGGCGTATCGACTGCGCAATCCGCTCCACCGCCTTTTGATGCTTGTATAGTGGTTGCGCTTCCCAGATGGAAAGTCCATTAACCACTTCAAGGCGGATACCCAGTTGGTCGGCGGTTAGTAGGCGAGAGTCGATCATACAGCTACAGCGTTTTCAACATCTAATAGTAATTGCTTCGTTCCCACACTTCATCGTTTATTGTTATATACAAGTTGTCGCGGGAGCTGCGTAACCCCGAAGGGGTAAAAGCCAAAAGCCTAAGGGTTGAGCGAAGCGACACCCCCGGCTGGCAAACCGAATAATATATCGACCCTAGAGGGGTCGCAGTCTTTCCTGCGTGGCCTAGGATACCACCAGTCTGAACTTGGGACATTGGCAGCATGGAAGTGCGCCTAGGTTCTTGGCCCTATTGCTGCGACCCCTCCGGGGTCGAATGTGGTATCCGATCTCAACCGGGGGTGTCGCTGGCGCTCAACCCTTAGGCTTTTGGCTGGCAACCCTCCGGGTTGCAATATGTCGGCATTCGTACACTTGTGTATACAGCGTTTTTAATATCCTTTGATTACTTTAAAATCCTTGGCGGCAAAGGGTTGCCGCCCTACAGTCCTTGTTAAGCAGTAGGTCGGCAACCCTTTGCCGACATGGGCATAAATAATAAAGTAACAAGTAGATATAGA
>CAIODU010000044.1 GCA_903857165.1 uncultured Methylococcaceae bacterium
TTATTTATTTACGCTCATGTCGGCAAAGGATTGCCGACCTACTGCGTAACAAGGACTGTAGGGCGGCAACCCTTTGCCGCCAACGATTTCAAAACTTAAACAACGTAATCAATTGGAATTAAAAACGCTGTAACTCAACAACACCGCCTCACCCCGCTCCATTTCCGCTCCAGTTCCTGTTTGAAAAACGCTTTTCGCCCCGGAGGCTTGCCGCCTTCCAATGCGTGGTGCTCGCGCCAATGTTCCAAATAGCGTTCATAGGCATCGTCTCCGGTGACTTCCCGCAAGCCCCCCCAGCATTTTTTAATCAATTCAGATAGGCGCATGGTTTCTTCCGTTATTCTTCAACATCACCCTCACCGCCAACAACCTCTTCCCCTTCCTCCGCGAATAATTCGCGCAAATATTTAAACAACAATCTTGCCGAACGCGGGGAGGCTTCGGCTGCTTGCTCTTTGTGGGCATCGCGGATCAACTGCCGCAGCTTTTGCCGCTCGGCATCCGGGTATTCGGCCATCAAGGCGTTAAGATCGTGGTCGCCGCCCTTGAGCAGGCGGTCGCGCCATCGCTCGATCAGATGTTGATGATGGACGGCCCTTGCACTCAGGTTGCTGTGACGGTCTAATTGTCCGCGTAGCGGCGACACGTCCATGTCCCGCAGTAGTTTGGTGATGAATTTGCGCTGGCGCTTAAACGCACCATGATGGTTGGCTATGTTTTGCGCCAATGTTATCGCCTCGAACAATTGGGTCGGCATCTCCAAGCCATTCAAGCGTTCCTTGGGCAGCGATATCAGTTCCTCCCCCAAATCTTCCAGATCGGCGTTCTCACGCTTCATGGCGGATTTGTTCGGGCGAACGGCATATTGATATTCAAGTTCTTCGAATTCGTCGTCGGTTTGGTTCATGGGAAAGCCTTTCAGGAGGCAATAATCAGAAAAAACACAAACAAGGCCACCAAGCCTAGGGGGATCAGCACGGCAGTCCAATCGGACTGGGCCTGTTTGCCCCGTTCCAAGGCAGCCTTAATGCCGGGGCTGAACCAAAAAATCGCCAGCAGTGCAATCGCCCCAATCGCAATGGTTTCCCAAATCGAGTAATTTTCCATGTTCTCCTACCCAAAAAGTCTAATTAAAGGCATCATATTATACGATTCCAGCCGGTGATGTCCCGTGCTTGGAAGTCACCGACCCTTCTGGCACAATGCCAGTTGATGGCTTCGGCTGCAAAGCTCAACTCTCATATTCCCCTAATGGCCAACATACTGATCATCTATTCGACTACCGACGGTCACACCGTGGAAATTTGCCGTCGATTAATTCAAGTCCTTGAACCGAGCGGTCATCAAGTCAAGCTGATTGATGTCAATGACGCTTCAGGACTTGATCTCATGCCCTTCGACAAGATCGTGATCGGTGCGAGCATTCGCTATGGCAAACACAGTCCGCAGATTGTCAAGTTCATCAGCCAGCACGAACGGCTTCTCGACAGCAAGCCCAACGCATTTTTTTCCGTGAATGTGGTGGCGCGCAAACCGGAAAAGAACCAACCGGCAACCAACCCCTATTTAAAGAAATTTCTCAAGAAGATAGCTTGGAAACCCAAGGAACTGGCAGTGTTTGCAGGAAAAATAGATTACCCACGATACAACCCTTTTGACCGCTTCATGATACGTCTGATTATGTGGATAACCAAAGGACCGACCGACCCGACTACAGTCATTGAATTTACAGACTGGCAGAAGGTCGAGGACTTTGGGCGGTTGATAGGCAAAATGTAATGCTAGTTTTACCCTAACTTTTAATCTTACAAGAGGACTGCGATCATGCCTGGATTTGAATTACTTGATTTGGCGATTAGCTTGGTATTTCTATATCTTCTTCTTAGCCTGTTTTGTTCCGCGCTAACCGAGCTTGTCGAGGCGCTAATGCGAAAGCGTTCTGCGAACCTACTTCAAGGCATCAAAGAAATGCTCAACGACCAGGATGGAAAAGGGCTGGTCGGGCAGCTTTATAACCAAACTATGATTTTTTCCCTTTTCAAGGGCGACTACGACCCCAACGACCCCAATGCAAAGAATCTTCCTGCTTATATTCCGGTGGCAAATTTCACATCGGCGCTTCTCGGTGTCCTTGTGCCGAATAATAGCCAAGGCCCGTTGGACATCACAAAGCTTAAGGAGGCAATTGGGAATATAAAAGATCCTAAAGTAAAAACTGCGTTATCCGATGTTATTAACGATTCTTGTGATGACATGGAAAAGGCCAAAGCCAATATCGATTTATGGTATAATAGCAGCATGGGGAGGGTATCCAGTTGGTATAAGCGGCATGTGCAAGTTGTCGGCCTTGCCCTCGGTTTTGCCTTGGCGATTGTATTTAATGCAGACACCATTGGCGTCTCCACTGAACTAGCCAAGGATCGCGCCATGACAACAGCCTTTGTCGCCGTTGCGCAAGGATATGCCCAACAGCCAACGAGCGGAAATGCACCTAAAAACTTTACTACTCTGCTTGATGAGGTTCAAAAAGCGCCAGTTGTCGGCCTACCCATCGGTTGGAACGATAAGACAACCCCAAACAACGCTGCCGGATGGCTGTTGAAGTTGATCGGCTGGTTTTTGACCGCTGCGGCAATAACTTTGGGAGCGCCGTTTTGGTTTGACTTGTTAAAAAATCTGGTAAACATCCGTTCGTCCATGAAACCCAAGGGGGAATGAAAGACTCGGAACGCATTATCAGCGAGTGGCTTGGGGTATCGCTTTAAGGCCGTTTCATTTCACCGCAATCAGCCCGCTGAAGTTGTACCAACGGAAGAATTCCTCCACATGGCGGAAGCCGGCGGTGGTCAGCAATTCGTGGTTTTCCTCCGGTCGGTAAGGAATCAACACGTTTTCCAGCGCCTCGCGTTTATGGGCTATTTCCGATTCGGAATAGCCCTGCCGCTTTTTCATGTTGTAGTAATAATGGATGAACAAGCGGTTGAACAGGCTATCGCCCAAGGTCAGTTTTTCGACCAATATCAAGCAACCCTGCCCGTTAAGCCCTTGGAAAATATTGCGGATGACCCGTTCCCGGTACAATGGGCGGATGAATTGCAAGGTCAGGTTCATCACCGCCACCGAAGCATTTTCAACCACTTGGGTTTGATGCAGATCGGCGACGACCAAATCAAATGCCCGCCCCGACGGACAGGCAGCCAGTTTTTGCCGGGCTTTATCCAGCATTTCCTGCGAACTGTCCACGCCGACGAAACGCACCGTCGGGTCGATCACCGGGTCCAGTTCCACTAACGACGTGCCGGTGGCACAGCCCAAGTCAAACAGGCTGGTGCGGGGTCTGGCGAAGTCGGCGGCGATTTCGCCAGTCATGCGCTGGATTTCCGTGTACATGGGCACCGAGCGCGAAATCATGTCGTCAAACACTGCCGCCGTTTTGTCGTCGAAGCGGAAGTCGCCGTCTGCGGGGGTTTGGAACAGGTGGTCTTGGTTGGTGTCTGTGGGGGTGTTATGTTGGGTCAAGCTTGTAGTGATAGTGGTTTGTCATAGTGCCAGTAGTTTACAACTTTATTAAAGCTTCTGTTCTTTGCGTTGTGCCGTTGCACCGTTGCGTGAAAATTAACGTAAAATGGCATTGGCTGCTTCATGCCGTTATCCATCAACCACCAACGGGATTCAACCACCATGTCCACTGTTTACCTAGGCACTCTCGCCCATCTCAAAGCCAATCCTTTTGAAAACCCCGATGCGCTGGAAATCATCGAATACGGCGCTTTATGGGTGGATGAAAAAGGGGCGATCATTGATTTTGGCAAACGTTCCGACATTCTCCCCAAAGTGCCCGAGGCGTGGATTGAAGACTTTGACGATGCGTGGCTGATTCCCGGCCTGATTGACGGGCACATCCATTTTCCCCAGTATTTCGCCACCGCCGCCCATGGCGGGCAATTGCTGGATTGGCTGGTGCAGTCGATACTCCCGGCGGAAACCGCCTTTGCCGACCCGGTTTATGGCAAAGACGCCGCCAAGCGTTTTGTCAAACAGTTGCTATCCTGCGGCACGACCACGGCCATGGTTTTCGGCTCGCAGTTTCATCATGCCAACGAAGCTTTGTTCGAGGCGGCAAAAGAATCGGGACTCCGCTTGATCGCCGGCGCGACTTTGATGGATAGCCCCGGCGAGGGCATCCCGGACAGCTTGCTGCAAACACCCAAACAAACTTTGGCCGATGCCGAAACCCTCATCAAACTTTGCCGGGACGAGCCTCTATTGCATTATGCCATCACCCCCCGGTACGCACTGTCCTGTTCGGAGGAGATGATGCGGCTGTGCGCCGGGCTGCTGCACGACCATCCCGAAACTTATTTGCAAACCCACATCAACGAGAATCGCAATGAAATCGAAGCCGTGTTGGGGCACTTCAACCAGTGCAAAGATTATTTGGAAGCCTACGAACACTATGGCTTGGTGACAGACCGGACCGTGTTGGCGCACAACATCCACCCGACTGACGGGGAACTGACACGCATCGCACAGGCCGGCTGTGCCGTTTGCCACTGTCCTTCCAGCAACTTGTATTTGGGCAGTGGCTTATTCCCCCTGTCCCGGCATGTCAAACAAGGCATAGGCATTGTCCTGGGGACTGACATCGGTGCCGGCACCAGTTTCTCCATTTGGCGGAACCTCTCGGATGCCTATAAGATTCAGCAATTGCAAGGGCAAAGCCTGGATGCCGCGCATTTGCTATACTTGGCCACGCTAGGCGGGGCCAAAGCCCTGCGGCTGGATCATGAAACCGGCAATTTTGCCATGGGTAAAAGCGCGGACTTTTTTGTGCTGGACCCCCAGGAATACGACTACCTTGCCGAGCGCCTTCGGCATTGCCAAAACCTGGATCGGCAACTTTTTTGTCTGCTGCACTTGGCTTCAGAAAGGCAAATTGAGGCGACTTTCGTCCGGGGTCGCCGGGTGTACGGACACGGTTAACCGAGTGTCGTCGAGTGAGCCGCAATGTGGGGGCGAATTCATTCGCCTAATCAATGTTTCATTTGCGCTACGGATTCGCACCTACGGCTACCAGCTTAAGGCGGGGCAGGTTAAGCCGTTCGTGGTGAGCCCTTCGACTACGCTCAGGAGAGGCTTGTCGAACCATGAACAGCTTCCCCGCTCACCTTTCGACAGGCTCAGGGTGAACGGGTAAGCCTTGATCGTGCCCCGGCTTAAGTTGGTAGCCGCACCTACAGATTGCCGCATTCGACGTTTAACGAATTTAAGCCTTGTCTTCGCACACAGGCTCCCCTATAATTAGCGGCTTTTATATGATGCACGTTTTGGAGCGTAAGTAGCATGAAAACCTTCAGCGCAAAGCCAGCCGAAGTCAAACGCGACTGGTATTTAGTGGATGCCGCTGGCAAGACGCTCGGCAGACTCTCAACTGAGCTGGCGCGCCGTCTGCGCGGCAAGCACAAAGCTGAGTACACCCCGCATGTGGACACGGGTGATTACATCATCGTCATCAACGCTGAAAAAGTGCATGTGACGGGTAACAAGGAAAAAGATAAAATTTATTACCACCACACCGGTTATATCGGTAACATGAAGTCGGTTAGCCTTGGCAAGTTGCGTCAAACTCATCCAGAGCGGATCATTGAAACCGCCGTGAAAGGCATGTTGCCAAAGAACCCTTTAGGGCGCGCTATGTACAGAAAGCTCAAGGTATACGCGGGCGAAAGTCATGGCCACCAGGCGCAGCAGCCAAAATTGCTGGAAATCTAAAACAAATAATTCAGGTTTACCATGGCACAAACGCAGAATTACGGAACGGGGCGTCGCAAAAGCGCAGTGGCGAGAGTCTACGCGAAAGTCGGCACGGGTAAGATTATCGTCAATAATAAATTGTTGGACGAATATTTTGGCAGAAAGACTGACAGGATGATCGTCAAGCAACCGCTTGAACTGACGGAGTTGGGCGAAAAAATTGACATATCGGTCAATGTGGCCGGCGGCGGGCCTTCGGGTCAGGCAGGTGCCATACGCCATGGCATAACCCGTGCGTTGATTGACTATGACGAAAGCTTGCGCCCTGCATTGAGGAAGGCCGGTTACGTCACCCGCGATGCGCGTGAGGTCGAGCGTAAGAAAGTGGGCCTTCGCAAAGCAAGAAGGCGTCCGCAATACTCCAAGCGCTGATTATTCTTTACACACTTGTATAATCCGTCATTCCGGCATGGATCGCCGGAACCCAGATTATACAGGGACGGGCGAGTGTGAGATGAGTTTAAAGACGCTGAACCTCAAAAATACAGGGTACATCCTGTACCCGTGACAACAAGTAAACTTGGGGGATCGTCTAGTGGTAGGACTACGGTCTCTGACACCGTCAACCGGGGTTCGAATCCCTGTCCCCCAGCCAAACTGAACAAAGGGTTTAGCCGACAAGGCTAAGCCCTTTTCTTTTTCTGTGGGTACGAATCGGGTGACGGTGTGTCTTCCAGCCAGTAGGGCGGCAACCCTTTGCCGCCAACGAATTCTAAGTCAGTGCGTGACATCAGTTCGGTAATAACAAGGTAAGAAAAACCACGCCACGAACAATACTGACTAAAACCGTTGCCGTAGCCCGGATGAAGCCCTCCGGGCGCAATCCGGGTTTTCCATGGCATCCCCCGGATTGCGCTCGCCAAGGCGGCTCCATCCGGGCTACTTGCTGAAAAAAACGCGGCGGCCCTGCGGGGCTAAAAGACACAAAGGGCAAAAGTACAAAGAGCAAAGGGTTATTTGTCCTGGGCAAGACGAAAACCAAGGCTGTCGATGGCAGCATCGGACGAGTTCCTGAGACGGTCGGCCGTCCTGAGGTACGGCGGGTCGTAGCTCCACGAACCGCCGCGAACCACCCGGCGCGCGCACTCTCCGCCATCAGATGCTTTCCATGCGTCGCCATCGGAAGGGGCGTTTTTATAGCTCTCATGCCAGCAGTCGGCGGTCCATTCCCAGACGTTGCCAGCCATGTCGTATAGGCTACCGTTTGGTTTCTTCTCGCCGACAGGATGCGTTTTGTCTTCCGAGTTTTCACTAAACCAAGCATAATCCTTCGCTCCGGACTCGTCCGATCCCCAGAAAAAGGCCGTGGTGCTGTTGGCCCGCGCGGCATACTCCCACTCGGCCTCGCTGGGCAGCCGATAAGGCTTTACGGTTTTCACCGACAGCCACTGGGCATAGGCTTTGGCATCCTCCCAAGACACATTGATCACCGGACGGCGACCTCGGCCCCAACCTTGGTCTTGCGGAAGAGTCCGCAGAGTAGCCCTAGCGAACTCGTCGTATTGTTCAAAGGTAACCTCATACTTGCCCATCTGGAAGCCCTTTACTGTCACCGAATGCTGGGGATGTTCTTCTTTTTCGCCCTCGCCATCGGGTGAACCCATCTCGAAAGTCCCGCCCTTAATCGAAACCATCTCCGGTTCGGGCGGTTTGCGGAATAACAGCACAAACCGGGTTTGCAGTGCCATGAAGCCCGTTCCCAAGTCGGCATCCTTATTATTCTGCTTAGCCCAATGGTCAAACCCCCACAACATTCCGCTCAATAGGAGGATACCACCCAAAGTCGCCGTCAGCGCCACGCCCATGGTACGCCGCTTGCGTTTCTCTTCGTCACGGCGACGGTTTTCCGTTTCCCGCGCCTGTTCCCGCCGTAGTGCTGCCAAATAGTCCTCCGCCAAGGGCGTGGGCGCATTGGCGTTGAAATAACGCGTCAACATGCGTGGGTCCGGCAAGCCAGGAAAGTCGGGCTTCCCGTCCTTTTCCCAAAACCGGGCCGCGTCTTCCAATGCGTCTTCGGCTTCCAGTTGCAGCCGGGTGACAGGGTCTGCCAGCCATTCCCGCATCCGTTTCCAGCGGCTCAACAGGGCTTCGTGGGACAGGTCGGCCACCAAATCCTCCTCGCGGGGACCTTTCTCCGCATGGTTTTCAGCGATCCCCGCATCGCCACGCGGACGAACCACCACCAAGCGCAGCCCGGAAAGCTGATGCCGATCCGCCCCGCCCTGGCCGGACAAGCGGTTTAGCACTTCGCGGGCCTGTTCGCCACCACCCGCCGCGCGCAATGCCGTGCTTAACGGAATCGTCCGGCGAGTGTCGGGACGGTTGGAACCCACGCTCACCATTTTGAGCAGGAGTAGCCGGGCGCGGGTTTGTTGGTCCTCGGTCAGGTTGTCCCATAGCGTATCGGCACTGTTGGACAAGGCGCCGCCGACGCCGCCCAGTTCCTGCTCGACCTCGCCTAGCAGACGATTGCCCTGTTTCCTATCCCAAAGAATCGCCAACAGATTGCTGACCAAGGGCAGCGGGTTGGGCGTATTGGCGGCTTCGTCCTCAATGCGGGCGGGCAGGGTATTCTCGCCCCACACCAAACCCGCCAACCGCGCCGGGCGGAGGATGGCATCGCGCAAACCATGGCGGGTGATCGGCGGGAGGTAATAACGGTCGGCCAGATCGTTCAAACGGGGCGAGAGCGCGGGCAATTCCTCCTGCTGCTTGAGGGTGAAATCGCTGCGGATAGTGGTCAGCAGATGCAAAGGCCCGTCCCGATCCGCCAAGGCCGCATCCAGCAACCGATCAAAGCAAGTCCGCTGCTCCGGCGGCACATTTGGCCCGAAGATTTCCTCGAATTGGTCAATCACCAGCAATAGGCGTTCGGGACACTCTTCCCTAACCAGAAATTTGAGGGCTTCGTCATTGCCCGGTTTGAGGAATGATGTTTTCAGTTCGCCAGCACGGCCCCGCCACCCCGGCAGCACTTTTGCCAGTTCCGTCGCCAGATTGTCGATGGGGCTGGAACCGGGGCGCATGATGGCAATCAGCCAAGCTCCCGATTGGGTGCTTCCCCCATCCCCTAGCCAACCGCGTTCGATGGCGGGCAACACGCCGGCCAACACGAGGGACGACTTGCCGCCGCCGCTCGGCCCTTCCACCTGTAGCCAGCGCCGGTACAAGCCGCCGTGTACGCTGCCTAGGCGTTTCAAGGCTTCCAAGATTTCCGTGGGCCGACCGAAGAAAAAGCGTTCAAGGCTACGGTCATAGGACACCAAGCCCGGCCATGGCGACCGGTCAAACATCACCGCCTCGGTAGGTGCGGCTTCTGCCCCATGCTTCGCCAGCAGCCGCGCCAAGACCGCTGCCAGCCTTTGGTAGTCTTCCGGTTCGGGGTGGTCCGGGAGTTTTTCGGCTTGGATGATGCTGAGGAAGGAGGGCAAGGATTGGGGCGAGGCTCCGGGCAATAGCACCGGAAACACCGGGAACTGCCCGTTGGATTCAAAATAGCGCCGGATCGCCGCGTACAACTCGAAGCGCACCCACCGGTGGATGCCCCCCGGCCCGACGACGATCACATAGCCGGAGCAATCCCTCAGCGCTTCTTCGAGGGTGATCAGCCAATTATCGCCGCCGCGTATCTGGTCGATGTCCTGCCACAGGGGGTGGTCGAACCCGGCACGGATGAGTCCTTCTTTCAATGCGGTGGCGATGGCCCGGTCGGCACCGGCGTAGCTGAGGAAGAGAGTGGTCATGGGTTTCCCAATCGTTCGTGGATGTCAACGGTGCATAACGCTGCGAAAGTGCTGCGTATCATACCCCTATCTGATGTTACGCACTGACTTAGAATTCGTTGGCGGCAAGGGGTTGCCGCCCTACTGGGTTCAAACCCATTAAGTTAAGAAAGCCGAGCTTTGCCTCGAATGCGAAAACGGACATTGATGGAGCGCCAAGCCCCAGCTTGGCGTCGGCCAACCCAAGGCCAAGCTGGGGCTTGGCGCTCCGAGAATCCTTAAGTTAATGGCTTTGAA
>CAIODU010000045.1 GCA_903857165.1 uncultured Methylococcaceae bacterium
CGTGACGGGGGAATGGACGCTGGTCTGCATCGCCTACAATTTGAAGCGGCTCCATGTGCTGGCGGGATAACTTTGCCCAAAGGGAAGGAAAAGCCGCATTAATGTCGAAAAACGCCCTATACAGGGGCGAATTAAGGCGTAGCAATCGTTTTTCAGCCTTTTTGAGGAAGGGAAACTGTCGTACAACTCTAAGTCGGACAGGCTCCTAGGGCCACGCTGACCTGCGGGTGCAGGAACGCCCTTGGCTATCCGGCCTTCGGCGGCGAGGCCCTACCATGTAGGACAGCAAAAAGCGGTAAAAGTGTTTCTTGGCAACGCCTTCCGCTGGGGCGGTCACTCCGCCAAACATCGGCAGCAACGGGTTGACGCTCTACGTGTAGACGGTTCGACCCCGCTCTTTGCCATAAAGGGATGGGGGCGCATTTGCACTAGCGCACATACCGATGCGTGACAAAGGGTAAATCAACCACTTGCCCCGGCACAGGCTTGCCCCGCACGATCAAATCGACCGGTGTACCCGTAGCGGCAAAAGCGGTTTCAACATACCCCATCGCAATCGGCCCCGGCACACTCGGCCCAAAACCACCGCTGGTCACTATGCCTATGCTTCGCCCTTCGGATTGAATCTCCGCACCTTCACGGGCGATGGCCTTGTCTTGGGGCCGGATGCCAACGCGCTTGCGCGGCGGGCTCTCCGTCAATTCATGACGGATAATGGAGTAACCGGGAAAACCACCTTCTTCCCGCCGCCTTTTGCCGATGACCCAAGCCAAACTCGCGTCAATCGGGGTGGTCGTTTCGTCGAGATCGTGGCCGTAAAGCGGCATGCCCGCTTCCAAGCGCAAGGAGTCGCGGGCACCTAGGCCAATCATCATGACTTCAGGGTCGGCCAGCAAGGAACGCACAAAAGGTTCCGCTTGTGCTGCCACCAGCGAAATTTCGAAACCGTCCTCCCCGGTGTACCCAGTGCGGCTGATCATGCAATCGCCGAATGCCCCAAGGGCATACTCCCCGCACTGCATGAATTTAAGCTGGCTCGGGGCATCGCAATATCGCGCGAGGATTGCCGCCGCCCTCGGTCCTTGCAGGGCAAGCAGTGCGCGGTCTTGAAGCAGTTCCACCGTCGCCTGGCCATTCAGGTTGGAACGAATATGCTCAAAATCCCCTTCCTTGCCCGATGCGTTGACAATTAACAGCAATCCCCGCCTTGCCAAGTCGGTAGCCGGTCGCATGACCATAAGATCGTCAATGATGCCGCCGCGTTCGTTTAGCAGCAATGAATAACGGACCGCTCCAGGCTGCAATGACACAATGTCACCGGGAACAAGACTTTCGAAGCTCTCGTACAAGTCGGCATCGCCATCAATTCGAATCGTCCCCATGTGCGAGACATCGAAGAGACCCGCAGCCGACCGGGTGTGGAGATGTTCATTGAGGATGCCCGGGGCATATCGGACCGGCATCTGATAACCGGCAAACGGAACCATCGTCGCGGCAAGCTCTTGATGCAGGTTGAAAAGCGGAGTGTGTTTAAGTTGGGTTTCGTTCATGGGGTAGGAATGCACTCGTATAGGGTGAGAAGGAAAATCTGTCCAAACCGAAGCTACTTAATTATGAGTCATGTGAAATGACCTGTTTTCCTGATTCAGGACGTAACAATACCACCTGAGGCCGAAGATGACACCTAAGCGGCTTAAGTTGAGCCCGCTTCGCGCTGTCGCAACCCCTAATGCAGCCCTGACAATGGAATTCTTTCCATAGTTTATGGAATCCTTGCCTGATTCGGGCAGAACTTCCATGGGCCAAGGGGTATGGGCAGACTCCAAGGCGAGCTTGATCCTGGCAAGGGGTGCTGCATGATGAAACCGATGAAAAGAGCCCCCCCTCTTCTAAATTCTAAATATTGTTGCTTATAAATTATGAAGTTGGCAAATTTACCCGCAAGTGACCACGAAGCATGGACTTCACCTTATGGGAACTGCCGCGCTCATCAAACCTTCTTTGGCATGGATGTTGTTATATGTAAGTCAAGCAGCGAATAGCTGTATAACAAAGAACCAATGGCATATCCGTCATTGGGGATGATTAAACAACCAACGTGTAAGGAGTATGTCATCATGGCAAAAGTACAAAAATCAACCGACTCTTCGAGCCTAGCTGAAGTTGTAGATCGTATTCTGGACAAAGGCATCGTTGTTGATGCATGGGTAAAGGTGTCCTTGGTAGGTATCGAGCTGCTGTCCATTGAAGCCCGCGTCGTCATCGCTTCCGTCGAAACCTATTTGAAATATGCCGAAGCCATTGGCTTGACCGCCAGCGCAGCCGCTCCGGCCTAAAGCTTAGTGAAACGGAACCCGCCGTTTTGAGACTGGCGGCGGGTGACGCCACCTCCGACCTGTTTATCCACAATCCGACATAAATACCCCGCTAGGGATGGCGCAAAAAAGATTCGGGTTGTCAATTTGCCTAAGTCGCCCAACACGTCGTGGAAGCGGCGTAGGAGTGGAAGTGGGCAAGTTGTAGAAGATTTAGGTATGGGATGACGTCCCGTGTTCAAGGACGAGCTTTGAAACGCCCTGTGTTGCCAAGCGCGACATAGGGCGTTTTTGTTTGCCTTATCGATTGACATCCACTACTAACCTCCCCCTGACCCAGCCGGAAAGCAATTCATCGGCTTTGGCTTTTACTTCCGACATGCCAATGACTTGGGCAATGCGTTCCAACTTTTCATGATCCAAATCCTTGGCCAACCGCAACCAGGCTTTATTGCGTTCTTCGCCGGGCGTGTAAACGCTGTCTATGCCCGCCAAGGTAATCCCTCGCAGTATGAACGGAGCGACGGAAGCAGGAAAGTCATTACCCTGGGCAAGTCCGCAAGCCACTGCAACACCGCGATAGTTAAGACTGGCGCAGACATTAGCCAGAGTATGGCTGCCTAAACTGTCGATGGCCCCCGCCCACCTTTCTTTGCCCAATGCACGGCCCGGCGACGGGAACAATTCCTCGCGGTCGATGATTTTGCTGGCGCCTAGTGCTTTCAAATGCCCGGATTCGGCGGGCCTCCCGGTTGAGGCAACGACGGCATAGCCGAGCGTTGACAAAAGTGCGACGGCAATACTGCCCACGCCCCCATTTGCCCCGGTAACCAAAATCTCGCCATCCCCGGGCTTGATGCCGTGACGCTCAAGTGCCATCACGCAGAGCATGGCGGTATAGCCGGCGGTTCCTATGGCCATGGCTTGTTGGCAGGAAAAAGCCTCTGGAATTGAACTCAGCCACTCGCCTTTGACCCTGGCTTTTTGGGCCAGGCCTCCCCAATGCAATTCCCCGATTCCCCAACCATTGAGCAAAACTTTGTCACCTGCTTTCCAGCATGGGTTCGAACTCGATTCGACCACCCCCGCAAAATCTATCCCCGGCACCATCGGGAATTTTCGGACCACCGGCGCTTTGCCGGTAATCGCCAAGGCATCCTTGTAATTTAGGCTGGAAAACCTGACCGCGACGGCGACATCGCCTTCGGGCAGTTCGGCCTCGTCAAGCTCGACAATCCTAGTAAATATTCCATGCTGGCTTTTCTCAATTAATATCGCGTTGAACATAGGAACCCCCTTCTTGTTTTGTCGGCCACAACCGTAACTGAAGCATACTTGGCAGAAGATTTAATCCGTCAAACATTCACCGGCAATGCACCGTCCGTCCAGAAAGCAGCGTCCGCGTGACACGGCCTTTAAATTTCGATCCATAAAAGGGGGTGTTGATGCCTCGGCTGAGCCAGTCAGTTCCTGCCACGACCCATTCCAGACGGGTGTCGAACAGACAAACATCCGCCCGCGCCCCTGGGCTTAGCGTGCCCGCGCCCAAACCCATGATCACGGCCGGGCCATGAGCCAAGCGGGCGATGACACTGGACAAATCCAAAACGCCCGCTTCGACCAATTGCAAGCTAAGCGGCAACATGGTTTCCAGCGAGGATATGCCGGGTTCCGTGGCAGGGAAGGCATCAAGCTTGGCGTTCGGGTCATGGGGCTGGTGGTCGGAACAGATAGCCCCAAGCACTCCCTTCGCCAGCCCTTCGCGCAGGCAATCCCGATCCGCTTGGGAACGGAACGGGGGGCTGACATGGGCATTGGCGTCAAAGCCATCGACAGCGGATTCGGTCAGGTGCAATTGATGAACGGCGACATCGGCGCTGACCGCGACTCCCTGGCTTTGGGCTTCCGCGATCATCGCCACTGCGCGAGCGCTGCTCAATTGGCCGAAGTGAACCTTGGCACCCGTCTGCCCGGCCAGCACCAGGGTTTGGGCCACGGCTACCGTTTCCGCCGACACAGGAATGACAGGCAAACCTAGCCGGCTGCCAACCGCCCCGTCATGGACGCAGCCCCGATTGCGCAAAGCGGGCTCCTCTGGACGGACAATCACCAGCAGCCCGCAGTTCGCCGCGTATTCCAATGCACGCCTAAGCACCAACAGGTTTTCAACTGGGGCATAGGCATTGCCCACGGCAACACAACCTGCCGCCTTTAACGCCATCATGGAACTGAGTTCCTTGCCTTGCAAACCCCTTGTCAGCGCCCCGATGGGAATGACCCGCGCCTTGCCGACCGAGTCGGCCCGTTCCCTGAGCAAATTGACCAGGGCCGGCGTGTCGATGACCCGGCGAGTATCCGGGGGGCAGCATAGGGTGGTCACGCCTGCCGCAGCGGCAGCAGCGGTTTCACTGGCAATGGTAGCCTTGTATTCTTGGCCGGGTTCGCGCAGCCTCGCGCATAGATCGACGAAACCGGGACACACGATCTGCCCTTCGGCATCTATTTCTTGATCGGTGGCAAACCCTTCGGGCTTATCACCGACAGCGACGATTAAATCACCGGCAATATACACGGAAACCAAAGCATCCACGCCATTGGCCGGATCGATGACCCGCCCGCCCATTATGGCCAATCTTTCTCCGCTCATGATGTCACCCCCAGCGCATCGACATAGCCACCCAATACCATGGACATCACCGCCATGCGCACGGCAATGCCATTGCCGACTTGTCGCAAGATAACGGATTGTGGCCCGTCCGCCACCCGCGAGTCGATTTCCACACCCCGGTTGATCGGCCCCGGATGCATGACGATGGCATCCGGGTTCGCCTTTGCCAAACGCTCCTCGGTCAAGCCGAAGTAGGTGAAATATTCATGTTCGCTAGGCAGGAAGGCACCGCTCATGCGCTCCTTCTGCAAGCGCAACATGATCACCACGTCCACGCCGGCCAGCCCTTGGTCCACATCATGGAATACCTTAACCCCCAAGCCTTCGGGATCGTCCGGCAGCAAGGTTTTCGGCGCGACGACGCGCACTTCCGCCGTTCCTAGCGCATTGAGGGCCAGTATCTCCGAGCGGGCGACCCGTGAATGCAGGATGTCGCCGACGATGGCAACTTTGAGCTTGGAAAAATCGCCTTTGTATTGGCGGATGGTGAACATGTCCAGCATCGCTTGGGTGGGATGCGAATGGCTGCCGTCGCCCGCGTTGACCACGCTGATATGGGGCGCGACATGGCGGGCAATGAAATGGGCCGCCCCGCTGGCCTCATGGCGCACGACGAACATATCCACATGCATCGCCTCGATGTTGCGAATGGTGTCCAACAGGCTCTCACCCTTGGACGTGGCGGAGGTTGCAATGTTGACATTGAGCACGTCAGCCGACAAGCGCTTGGCCGCCAGCTCAAAGGTATTGCGGGTCCGCGTGCTGTTTTCAAAAAAAAGATTGACGATGGTCTTGCCTCGCAGCAGCGGCACCTTTTTAACTTGCTGCTCGGTCACGCTGGAAAAAGACTCGGCGACATCCATGATGCGCACCAGCAACTCACGGCTTAATCCGTCAATGGTCAAGAAATGGCGCAACCTCCCTGCCGCGTCGAATTGTATGGATTTGTTCACGTCATTCCTACTCGGGTTAGGAGCATTGAATACTTAATGCCAGAGGATCAGGCCCGGACAATTTGATTTTTTCATCCGGCCCCAAGTCCATCCTGCCGCCTACGCAATCGGCCTGCACGGGGATATGCCTGCCGTCCCGGTCGATAAGAACGCCCAACACAACCTGGGCCGGACGACCGTAATCGAAAATTTCGTTCAACGCCGCCCGGATAGTCCTGCCGGTGTGCAGCACATCATCGATCAGGATGATGTCGCGTCCATCGACCCGGAACGGCAAGCTGCTCGGTATGACCCTGGGATGAATGCCGATTTGGGAAAAATCATCGCGGTAAAACGAAATGTTAAGCAGACCCAAGGGTTCGTGCAAGCCTAGGCGGGCGTGGAGTTTTTCGGCGATCCAGCCACCGCCGGTATGAATGCCGATCATCAGCGGATCGTGCAGTTCACGCCGGGTGATTTCGGCCACTAGACCGGCGTGAAGCCTATCCAGCATTTTTTCAACGCTTAATTGGAAATCAATCATTGCCTTTGTCTTTCTTGGTATGCAACATGTTCCAGCCAAGTCTGTAAAATCAACTGGGCGGCGAGGATGTCCTTCACTGCACCGAAGCCGGTCGAGCGCTTGGCCCGGCTTTGATAAAACAGACTCTTGGATTCGACGGTGGAGAGCGTCTCGTCCATAGTATAAACCGGCAACCCGTAACGTCCCCCCAGTTGTCGGCAGAATTTCAGAATTTGAGGGTTGATGGGGTTTTCACTGCCGTCCTCCTGATAGGCCAAGCCAACCACGAAACCGCAAGGCATCCATGTATCGACAAGCCGGGAAATCGCCTCCCACCGGGCCTGCTTGCCCAAGGTCGGCATCGTTTCCAGGCCGGTGGCAGTGCAAGTCAGCCTTTGCCCCACCGCCACGCCGATGTGCTTGTCGCCGTAGTCGAAGCCTAGATAAGCGCCTTGCTTGGGGGGGGCGGGGGATTCTGGCATGGGAATTCGATTCGGCCTACGCGAATTGATTCGTCATTTCAATCCTCCAAATAGGTATAGGCACTCAACCCCGCAATCAATTCGCTTTCAAACAATTTCCGCTGTTGCGGGGGGAGGTGGGCATCAAGCAGCTTCTTGCGGTAAGCGCGTTCCAATTCTTCAGGTTCGATGTGGACATAGCGCAGGGAATCGTCTGCGCCGTCGCCGCGCATGGGTTGCACCAAGCGCCAGCCGCCGTCGCTGTCGCTGTCAAGCACGATGTTGACGGAATGGGTGTCGCCGAACAGGTTGTGCATGTCGCCCAAGATTTCCTGGTATGCGCCGACAAGGAAAACGCCAAGCAAATAAGCTTCGCCTGGGGAAATTTGGTGCAGTGGCATCGTGGTTTCGATGCTTTGGTGGTCTAGGTAGGCGTTGATTTTTCCGTCGGAGTCGCAGGTCAAGTCCTGCAAGACGGCACGGCGGGTGGGTTCCTCGTCCAACCGCTGCAACGGCAAAATCGGGAAAGTCTGGTTGATGGCCCAAGCGTCGGGCAAGGATTGGAACACCGATAAATTGCAGAACACTTTGTCCGCCAGCCGCTCGTTGAGTTCGTCCAGCGCCTCGCGATGGGCGCGCAGCCGTATGTCCAGGCGTTTGCGGACAATCTGGCAAAGGGCGGCGTTGAGACGCTCCGCTTCGGCCAGTTCGTTCAGGCTCAGCTTGCCGCGCACATACATGGCCTTGGCTTCGGACAAGTCGAATTTTGCGTCCAAGTACAGCGCCAGAGGCTGCTCGTCGGGGACGCGGCGCAATACGGAGCAAAGGTCTTTCAATGGCTTGGCTTCGGACTGGGTGGGTTCTGGAATCTCCTCGGAGACCGATTCCACATTGATGATATTGGTGATGAGCACCGCATGGTGCGCACTCATGGCGCGGCCCGATTCGGTGATTAGATGGGGGTGGGGCATGTCGTATTCCGAGCAAGTTTCGGCGTATGCGCGGACGATGCTGTGGGCGTATTCTTCAATGTTGTAATTGGTCGAACATTCGGCGTTGGAATGGGTGCCATCGTAATCCACACCCAACCCGCCGCCCACGTCGGCATAGGCAATGGGTGCGCCCAACCGGCGCAATTCGGCGTAATAGCGGCAGGCTTCGCGCAAGGCGGTCTTCACGTCGTTGATGTTGGCGACCTGCGAACCCATGTGGAAATGCATGAGTTTGAGCCAATGCAGGCTGCGGTTTTCCTCCAGTTCCTCGATTAGCCGGAGAACTTCGCTGGCGCTAAGGCCAAATTTGGATTTCTCGCCACCACTGTTCTGCCATTTGCCGGCACTGATGGAGGACAGGCGGATGCGGACGCCCAGTTGCGGTTCTATGCCCAGTACCTTGGATTCGGCGATGACCAGTTCCAATTCAGCAGGTTTTTCGATGACAATGAACACATCGAGGCCAAGCCGGGTGCCGATGAGTGCAAGGCGAATGTAAGCGCGGTCTTTGTAGCCGTTGCAGATGATGGTGCCGCCTTTGGCCAAGGCCAGGATTGCGAGCAATTCGGACTTGCTGCCCGCCTCCAATCCAACTGTCGCACCGCCGCTGTCGAGTATGCCCTCGATCACACCGCGTTGCTGATTCACTTTGATGGGGTAGACGGGGGTGTATTCGCCCGTGTAGCCCATCTCGGCGATGGCTTTGTCGAAGGCATGATGCAGCAATTCGACACGGTTGCGCAGGATGTCGGTGAAGCGCACCAGAATGGGCACGGAAAGCCCTTCTTGGCGGATTTTGTCGGCGACCTCGTATAAGTCCACCCCCCCCAGGCTGGCTTTCCGTTTGGGGTAGGCGACCACATGGCCGAGGTCGTTGATGTCGAAATAGCCGTCGCCCCAATGTTCAATGGCGAAGGTATCGCGTGCGCTTTGCAGGTCCCAAGGTTTGTCGGTCATTATGGTTCTTTCAAATGGTGGATATTATGCAGCAATTCTCATTTTGAGCCAAAGCAATGAAATATGTCCAGTCATTGTTCATCAACTTTTAATCGGATTCACTCCAAAAACTCAGCGCATCAACAGGCGTAAGCTTGGAAAAATTCACCCGTATAGGCGAATTTGCCAAATTTGGATTTCTCTATCCCGCCGAAAACCGTATAATTCCACCATCAAGCCCGGAATGATGCGGGCCGCATCAATAGTAAGGGTATGACGTGGCTCGTCCCAGCCCCTCTGTCCTCCCACTTATGATCCCGGGTTAAAATGCGTTGATGCCTGTCGCGAGATGCACAATTATCAAGACCTGTTAACCAACATGACAAAAGACAACGATGACTCAGATTCTCCTCTACGACACCACTTTGCGCGATGGTACCCAACGGGAGGACATTTCCCTTTCCTGCGACGACAAACTGGCGATAGCCCTCAGGCTGGATCAGATGGGAATCCACTACATTGAAGCTGGATGGCCCGGTTCCAACCCAAAGGATGCCGAGTTTTTCCAAAGGGTGCGCCAGATTGGATTGAAACAAGCGAAGATAGTGGCATTCGGTGCTACACGCCGCAAGCACAGCCAATGCGAAGCCGACAAAAATCTTCAAGCGCTGGTTGCCGCCGGGACGCCTGCGGTGGCGCTGGTCGGCAAAAGCTGGGATTTTCAGGTGGAAAAAGTCCTCGACACCACCTTGGATGAAAATCTCAAGATGATCGGCGAAAGCATTGCCTTCATGAAAAGCCATGGCACCGAGACGACTTTTGATGCCGAGCATTTTTTCGATGGCTACAAGGCGAACCCGGATTATGCACTCGCGGCCTTGCGGGCTGCTGCTGATGCGGGCGCGGATTTTTTGGCGCTCTGCGACACCAACGGCGGAAGTTTGCCTTGGGAGGTGGAAGCCATCGTCAAGGAAGTCGCCGCCCTTGTGCCCACCCGTTTGGGGATTCACGTCCACAATGACAGCGGTTGCGCGGTCGCCAATTCCCTGGCGGCGGTACGCGGTGGCTGTGTGCAAGTCCAAGGCACCATCAACGGCTACGGCGAACGGGTGGGCAATGCGGACCTCACCAGCATCATCCCCGGGCTGCAACTGAAGATGGGCTACTCGGTCATCAGCGAGGAACAATTGCGCGGTCTGGCTGCCCTTTCGCGCTATGTGGCGGAAATCGCCAATCTTAAACATGACCGCCAGCAACCCTACACGGGGGAAAGCGCTTTCGCCCATAAAGGCGGTATTCATGCCGCCGCCGTGCTAAAGGCTGCCGGGAGCTATCAGCATATTGAACCCGAATTAGTGGGCAACGCAATGCGCACGGTCATTTCCGAACTTTCCGGTCGCGGCAATCTGATCACGTTGAGCCAAAACCGGGGGCTGGACATCAGCCCAGAGGAGGCGGAGAGCGTACTGCACCTGTTGAAAAAGCTGGAACACCAAGGCTTTGCCTTCGATGCCGCCGAGGCATCGGTCGACCTGCTGCTGCATCGTGGCCGGGTAGGTTACGAACCTCCGTTTGAGTTGATCGATTTCATGGTATTGGCGGAAGAAAGGCGGGGGCGTGGTCTGTTGTCCGAGGCGACCGTCAAAGCGCGTGTGGGCGATGAAATCAAATTCACCGCTGCGGAAGGATCCGGTCCGGTGGATGCCTTGGCGCGGGCGCTGCGTCAAGCCTTATGCCAACATTACCCCCAGTTGGAGAAAATCCAACTGACCGATTACAAGGTGCGCATTCTCAACACCGACAAAGGCACGGCGGCCGTCACCCGTGTGCTGATCGACTTCCACGACGGCGAGCGATCATGGACAACTGTAGGGGCCAGCCCTAACATAATTGAGGCAAGTTGGCGCGCTTTGTCCGACAGCATGGAATATGCCTTGCTTGGATCGGCACAGCCCAAGGGATGACATCCCATGGCAACTTGCGTTAAAGCCACGGTTGTGGCGATTCCCGGTGGAGGCAGTCCAAGCAACTGTCTTTTCAGGGATGTTATTCCTCTTAACATTTTGACATAAGGTATAAGCATGAAAAAAACTATGATAGTGGTTGCGCTTGCGTTTTTTGCCGCAGGTCTGCCGGCAATGGCACAGGCACAGGCACAAGGGTCCGCCCAAAAAGCAGCCCCGTCACTTGATGCTTCCGAACACGATCAGCTTGCCATGATGCGGGCCAGCATTCGCATTAATAAGCGTGATTTCATTAAAGACGCAATGGATCTTGACGACGCGGAAGGCAAAAAGTTTTGGTCACTCTACCATCAGTATGAGGCGGAACTGATCAAGCTGAACGATATTAGGCAGGATACCATTGAAGACTATGCCAAAAACATTGACGACATCAGCGATGCCAAAGCCGATGAATTAGTCAAGAAAAGTTTTGAATATCGCAAAGCGAGGACCAACTTATTGGAGAAGTATTATGGCAAGGTTGCCAAGACCCTCTCCAAAAGAATTGCGGCACGCTTCATCCAAGTTGAAAACGTCTTGCTATCGGCGGGGGATGTAACCATCGGCACCAGCATTCCCATGATGCCTAAAGTCAAAGAATAAACACTGATTGATTACGGCAAATGGGTTTCGCAACATGAATATTCGCCCAAAAACTTTCGATGTATTGGTCATCAATGCCAATCCGTTGCTAAATCTGATCCATGAGGGCGGCTTTAAACCGGGTGCGATTAACCGTGTCCCATCGATGGGCATGGTCGCCGAAGGCAAAGGCGTGAACGTGGCGCGTGTGTTGGCCCGACACGGCCATCGTGTGGCATTGACGGGTTTTGCCGGTGGACACAGCGGGGATTGGCTGCGCGAACTGGTCCGCACCGAGGCTGTGGAGGATATTTTCATTGAAACAGCCGCCCCGCTGCGGGTGGGCTTCATGGCCTCCGGGCATAATGCCAACCACCCAACCACGGTTTTACCCAACGGCTTTCCCGTCACGCCAACAGAATGCCAAGCCTTTCTGGATCAAGTGGAAACCCTGCTCGGCTCGGTGAAACTGGTCATTGCCAGCGGTTCTGTGCCAGACCCGGCGGCCGATGATCTCTACTTGAAATTATTGGCTTTATGCGCCGGACGTTCAGTGCCTTGCTGGGTGGATGCCTATGGCCCGGCCATGGATCAGGCATTGGAAGGGCCGTTGCCACCCATCTTGTCTGCGCCCAACCGCGAGGAGTTCAAACAAAGCCGGTATTGGGGACGCGTGAAGGAACTGCATATCACGGACGGCGATGGGCCCATCAAAGTGAGCAGCCTGAGCGAAGGGCAATGGCACGTTTTCCCGCCCAAGATAAAACAGGTCAATCCGCTCGGCTGCGGCGATTGCTACTTGGCCGGGTTGGCCCACGGCTGGCTGTTGGATATGCCTAATGAAGACCGTTTACGCTACGCCGCCAGCGCCGGCACGGCCAATGCGTTACGGCAGGATGTGGCGATGGTCACACCGGATGAAGTAAGGGCATTGCTGGACAAGGTGCGGGTGGTGCGGGTTTAGATCATTGTTGCACCAGAAGTGGGTATTTGCAACTAGCTCAAACGTAGGCCGGAACAAGCCCGCCCCAATATTGCGATGGTTCGCCCAATAAGCCCAATGGCGGGCGTTTCCGGCAAAATGTGTGGATTAGCCGGAAACACCCGCCAGTGCGGGTTTATTCCGGCCTACTCCAATACCAATAACCGCTCGTTAATCCATTATAATAGGGGCATACATTATGGCGGGAAGACTCCAATTCCAATTCGACTTTTCCAAACCCGGTAAAACCGGGCTGCGGGAAACCACGCGCAAACGCATACTGATACTCGGTGACTACTCGGGACAAAACCCGGACAAGCCAAAACTAAACGACCGCAAACCGCACAAGCTGGATATCGACAACTTGGATGCCATGCTAAGGCGTGTTGCGCCGCAACTAAACATTAAGCTGGACGGCAGCAACGAAGAAACGCTGATCGAATTCCGCGAACTGGACGATTTTCGCCCCGATGCGCTGTACAAACGCTTAAGCGTTTTCAAGACCTTAAGGGATATGCGCGGACGCTTGGAAAACCCGTCCACTTATACGGCAGCCGCCGGTGAACTAAAACTGGGAAGGGGCGTGGCACCGACAGTGACCGTGGCGGACGAGCCACAGCCCGTACAAACAGACACCGATGCCAACTTGTTCGACCGTCTGCTTGGCGGCCAATCCCCTGCAACGGAACGAAAAACCAGCCCACAACTGGACACCGTTCAAACTCTGATTCAGCGGCTGGTGGCACCCCACTTAAGCAAGGGCGTGGACTTGGGGCAGCAAAAGCAGTTCCTGTCGGCCATTGACGATTCCATTAACCAAATCATGCGCTCCATCCTGCATCTTCCGCAATTCCAAGCATTGGAAGCGGCTTGGCGAGGAGTCGAATGGCTGGTCGGCAATATCGAAGACAACGAAGACTTGCAGCTTTACTTGCTCGACGCATCGTTGGATGAACTCATACAGGACATCAAAGCATCGGGCGGCCAGGCCAATAAAACGGCCATCTACCATTTGCTGACGGAAAGCAGCTTGGCGATTCCAGGCGGGGAACCCTGGTCACTGGTGGTTGGTCATTACACCTTCGGCGAGGATGCGGTAACTTTAAGCCTGTTGGAATTATTGGGTGCCATCAGTGCTGGCTGCGGCGGTGTATTTGTCGCCGGTGCCAGCCCCAAGCTGCTTGGCTGCGACTCCATTGACGCAACACCGGATGCGTCTGACTGGACGGAACCAAAGACGGGGATTGCCCAAGCTTGGCAACTCTTGCGCAAGAGCCAGGCGGCGCAATACATCGGGCTGGCAATGCCACGCTTCATGCTGCGGTTGCCTTACGGCAAGAAATCAAACCCGATAGACAGTTTCGGTTTTGAGGAAATGCCGTCACGCCCCAATCATGAAAGCTACTTGTGGGGCAACCCTGCCTTAATCTGCGCCGAGTTGGTGGCGCGGGCATGGCAGGAAGGCGATGGCGGGGAACCTGGGACTTTGCGCGATACCGGCCCCCTGCCCTTTCACATTTATGACGACGGCAGCGGACAGGCGATCAAACCCTGCGCGGAAGTTTATCTGAATGAGAAAACGGCGAATGCGATTTTCGAGGCAGGCATCATACCTGTGTTAAGTGTCCGCAACCATGATCACGCCATCGTACCCAGGCTTATTTCCATAGACGAAGCGGCAACGGCGCTTGTTTAATTCGCCCGACGCAATCCGCCGCAAAGCTTGCTTTGCTTGTCAAAGCAAGCTTTGACGCTCCAGCCGGTCCATGCGTAACATCAGTTACTAAACGACAAAAGTGAGCAGTAGAGCGACGACTGCGAAAATCAAGGCGACGCGCAGCCAGATCCGGGCGGCGGGAGATAAGTGGTGGTCATTACGTAGATAGTCGCGGGCGGAAAATGCCACGAAAACCAGTGACAACAGGGCAAAAATGAGGGCTGTGGAAATCGGCATGGCGATGTCATCCCGTGTTTTGCAAGAGACGCTGCTGACGCCAGCCCGGCGCACGGACTTCGAACAAGGGCGCATCCGGCCTCATCAGGGCCAATTCCAGTGCGGCGGCGGTACGCTGGCGCTGGAAGCCCTCGCGCAGAACCTTTTGGCACTGGGCTTCCGTGATGGGTACACCTAGCAAATAGCGGGTTCCAAGCTGGAAGCGCCCCTTCCTGGCATCCCACCATACTTGGACTTTCTTGGGGTCGGGCCAGGTCAAGTCCTCGTCCTGATCCATGGCGACATTCTCGTCTTGCGGATTCTCCGTCGGCCCGGATTCAAATCCCTCCGGGCGGTTCCCATCCAAATCCTCGTAGGCTATATCGGAACCGGTAATCAGACTGAATGACTCACCCGCCACCCGCGCCAGTTCCGGCGTTTCCATTTGTTTGATCAGCCACGGTACATAGTGTGGATCGCCCACCATCCCGACACCGGCGATCAAATCCCGCTTCCGTTCAATATATCGCGCCAACTCCTTCAGCCAAGCATTGGAGCTTGCAACTGGCATCGCCCGCAACAGCATCGGCAAGGCGCGTAGGCTGAATGCCGGATTGCCCAACACGAATTCCCTGAGGATTTCCAATGCCCCCCCCCGGTCGCCCAGCAAGACCGCCGACCAAGCCGCCCAGAAACGGACTTGCTCCTCCTCGGCCTGGAAACAGTCCCGAACTTGGTAAAGCAAATCGCGGCGCTTCAGTTCACCTGCTGCCCGCAAGGCACGGGTTCGAAGCGGCAACGGCGTTTCCACGTCACGCACTATTTCCTCCAAAATGGCCCCCGGATTTGCCCGGTGGACCGCACAGGCGGCGATGCCTATGTGTCGATGAAAACTCGAATTTGAAGCCAAAAGATATTTCACTATGCCGGTCAACCGCGATGGCTCAACCCAGCCGAAAGCTGAAATCAATCCCCTGACCGCCGCCTCCGAGTTCTCAGCAACAGCCATCAGTTTATCAAATTTTTGCCTGTCCTTGCTTTCCAAAGCCAACAGCCCTACAGCAAACACTTCCCCAGACTCGCCGATTTCGAGTGCCTGTTCGCACAGCTTCCAACCTTCATGCCCCGCAATCCGCAGCCCGTCCAGATGGGCTTCGACGCGGTTGTCGAGTTTGGCAATATCTTTCAACCGGTAGTGTGGGGCATGGACGGCATGGCTGCGGAGAAGCCAAAGGAAAGCGGCTTCTTCGGTGTGTTGTTCGACTATCCTAGAAATCATTTCAACATTCATGCAGTGGTGACAAGTAAAACTTCATACTGGTGAACCTAAATCAGATTGAGGTAAAAAAATACTACAATCATGTATGGTCATTCCAACTCAATTGTAACAACAGGCAATTTTCGAGAAAGTGCCAAAGCAATATTCAGCAATGTCGAAATTGCGTGTGATTCCCCCGCCCAACTGGAAATTAATATCTCAATTATATTCGAGCCAACTAGATATGTATTTGGTTTATTAAGAATTTCATCTTCGACACCTATTTCCACTGAAGTGAATCCGCCAGTGTAAACTATCGATCCCCAGTCATCTACAAGTTGGCCTACATCAGCTAGTTCCCCCTTCTCAAGCTTGCGTGCGAACTCAATAAGTAACCTGAAATTAGCACCAATAAATTCACTATTGCCTTTTGACAGATTTATGTTCGACAAAACAAACTGATCTGGATAGGCTTGCATGAGTATTTGCTCCCGATTTAGGAATTCGCCTAAGTATCCATCAACAGCATTCAAACTAAGAGTCCGGTAGGGTTCAATTTCATGACAATGGCTTAGAATTTGCAGGAGTATGCGCCAAGCACTAAGATGCAAGTAACGAACAGTGAATACTGCTTGCAAAATACCCTCAGACTGCCGACAGTCAACATCAATACCACTCAAATTTATATATTCCGTTCCAATAGCAAGTGCGCCGCTGTTTGCTATTCTACAAAAATATCCGATTAACTCCTCAATCGCATCAAAAGGGTTATACCCTTCTCCGCCAGATAGGGTCAGCAGACAACTAAATTGCTCACCGTAAACACCAGTAGGTATTACTACGGAATATTGAACATATTCATTTTTATTCATTAAATAACTCGATTTTAATCAAATCGGGAAAGCCATTCTTCAGTTCGTTCTCTTGACCCTAGAAATCCATTATCATCCATCATTAGTTGAGGATAATTGCGGTCACGAATTGGCGCGAGTACTTTCCCCACAACATGGTAATAGGGGCAAGTTTTTAGCCTATTGGTATCGCCGATTTCCGGAATATCACCAGCTTGGATCATAATTCCGTTGGCCAAATCCTTCAATCCAATGCCTAGTTGATTTAGGGCAACCTCTAGCTTTTCTCGTCCACCCAATCGTTCAACAAAGGTCGGATGCAAGAAGGTGAGCCAATTCACACCTTTAATGCCCTGTCCGAGGTGGTCGGAAAAGTCCGAACGCACATCCAGACCTGGATGGTGGCGACCAAGGGAATACAATTGGCGTTTTGCCACTGCGCCGACTTCACTGACTAAATCATTAAAATCCAATCCGTAACCGGCAAATCCACTGCAAAACTCAAATGTTTGTGCTAACTCGGCAAACCAATCAGAATATGCTTGAGGGTTTGATTCTACCCACTCTACAGGTAAACTCAGTTCAATTGAACCACCATTCCGATAATCCCTTCCTTTAAAATCGAACCGGATATCGGCAGCCTCGCATGCATATGAACGATTATTAATGTCCATAAAACACATCATTGGAGGGGCATTTGATGCATCAGAGAGCCATTGTACGAGAATATCGCCTGTATCCTTGTTCACCTTACGCGGACGTTTCATAGAAGCACTTTGCCAAAGTTTCACATGTTGCGATATTTTTGGCCAGACCTGTTCGTAATATCTGAGGAGACCGGGCGCATGTTCACGCATCGGCCCAATCCAATAAAGGCGAAACACGAAACACAGTTTCATGTACTCAAATTCTTTATCCGAGTAGCTATTGCCTACCTTTACGGTGAATGAATCAAAAAATTTATATTTTTCTTTAAACTCTTTACTATTCATAGCATTATAAGATATTAACATTTACAGGTTTTCTTACTGACTTCAGGTGGATCCATACCGTTGTTCAAGGACTTATACATGTCTTTTTGACCAGGTTGCCATTCATCATTGGGAAACTTAAAATCCCCATATAACTTTCCTCCATTTGATTCCATTACAAAATCTGGCCTTACTCGCATTAAATCGTATCCTTCCTTAACCAAACTGGCTGCATCATAAATATCCCATGCAGCCATTGCCCACCCCAAGACTGGAATGGCTTTTGTGATCAATTTGGCTCCGAATTTCTTGCCAAATTTAGTGATAGCCTTTCGCCCCCAAGCCTGTGCAGATCCCTTAACAGCCGCCACTACTGCGGACTTCTCAAATTTCAAACCAAGCTTAGCCAATCTGTCAGAATGTTTAGCTAGTTTCTCCTGTAATTTTAATGTCCACTTCTCGCCTGGCTTTAATTTCTCCCCTGCCTCAATTCGCTTGACTAAATCACAAAACTCTGGGCAAACGATTTTTAGGAATTCCTCCAACACGGCAACTGTGGCTTGCATCTCCCCCATCATATCCACAGTATTCTGATGATTCTGGAATTTCTTATCAGTAAAACGGCAGGCGTTCGCTCCATCCATTTTGACATCGAAGGAATATGTAATCCAAGTCGATTCTTTCTTGAACGTATTTGATACCACGCCTCCAACGGTGCCTGCCTCATCTCCAGAACTTATGCTGAACTCAGACCCCTTGATGGCAATCATATTGCCGCCGTCGGCCTTAACCGTGGTCGTGCCTTTGGCAAGCGTTGCCGATTGCGAAATGTTCGGGTAAGGAATCGGCACTGGCCCACCGGGTGTGGGCGTTTTGCACACATCGGGGATCGTTGCCGTCGAAATCCCATTGCTCCCTTTATGAACCAGAGAGTTGACAACCCCGTTCACTTTGATTGTCACAGGCATTTACTTCGGCCTCTTCAGATCCAGCATGATTGCCGCACGTTCGCCACTCTCCGAACTGGCCCAAACAAATGCACAGTCGCCTCTTGCATAACTTTTCACACCCGAAATGGCCGCCAAGCCTAAATGCAACGGCCCACCCGCAGCAGACACATCACCCCAGCAATCTGCCGGAGTCATAAAATCCGATGCCGATTCAAAATATTCCTTGGTTCGCAAACAAGTGAAGCCAAATTCATCGGCACGATAAGGCTCGCCATTCATGTCACAATACATGTCAGTGACTTTCATGCCTTCAGGCAACCCTTGCAAAGCGTTGCGGAATGCCTGGGTCAGCCCTTCGCCCAGGCAGACGGTTTCCGTCTTGATGCGCTTTGGCTCGAAACCACTGCCCAAACCCATTATTCTGGCAAGCGGATCGATGCGTAGCCGTTCGATGAGTTCAGGACGGATGATAAGAACGGCACCCGCTGCCTCGCCGGGAATGAAGCCCCATGCATTATTGAGTGGACCCGCCCCATGAAGTTGGTCACACTCTTCCAACCACTCTAAAGTTTCGGGTTCAATATAAGAGTCCACACCGGCCACCACGCAAGCATCGAATGCACCTTGTAGGAGCTTTTTGGAGGCTGCTTCCATCGCTAACAATCCCGCCGCATGACCGTTGGGAAAAGTGGCAACCGCAGCGAAAACGCCCTGGTATCTGTGGCCGAGCTCTTTAACTATACGGGCTTGCAAGTCAGTTGCGAGACCAGGGCGGACACTGGGCAACCCAAGCGAAAGAGCGATGCCCGGCTTCTTAGTGGTATATGCCGCAAAAGGAACCAATACTTGGTCAATAGCGGGGTGGAGCAGCGCATTGAAGCGTTCAATGCCAGTCAGATCAATATCCAGCCAAGGGGCTATCGCCACTCGCATGGGTTCACCCACCGTGTCGATCATATACGGATGTTGGGTGAAACCGCTAATTCCAGCACGAACCGCAGCCGCACTTGCCCAAGCATCGCGTCCAACCGGGGTGCTGGCTCCGAGTGCGCCGATATAAATGGGTTCATTTGGCATATCAGGCAAAATCCTGTCCAGCTTCGTCAAACGATGCTTCGCCTTCGCTCAAATCGGTTTTTAAAGTGACTATTGTTCGCTCTAATTTATGGGTTTTAAAATGGCAAGGAAATGCGGTATGCCAAACAAGGGATACACGCGGAAAATCCGGTTCAATAATGACGGTATGCAACTTGCGGTTCTTGTGGATTTCCCTACTTCCGTCATAGAATCGGGTCTCGAACCCTAAGAAAAGCCTCGGCAGGGTAAAACGCAGATCACCATTGGGCGAAAAACCGCGCATCGCGACGGGTTCCCCGCCTTGCAGGAAAACCTGTGCCTGTTGATCGGTCGGGGCGCACTGAAAAAAACGCTCGTCAAAATCTTCTGGCAGGAGCGGTTGACGGTTTTTCATCCAGTCATCGTCATATGTTCCAACAAAGGATGCGCGGGGTTGCCAATGGCTGCAAATAGGACCGAAACCCGCCGGAAGCGGGCGGTCTCTCCATGATTGAACAAGTTGATTGGGGTATTCAAAATTCGGCAGGGCCACCCCCGCCAAATTTGAACGTGAAACCGCAAATCCAGTGCCTACAGGGTTACGCCAATCCCAATCACGATCCGGCTTATCAGATAAACGATCCACTCCGCCGAATGCGCGTTCATATACCAAAGGAATTTTGTCGAAGGGACTTGCTGCGGACCAGTCGCCTTCGACTTTCCAATGGCGGTCTCCATAAACACGCAATACTTTAGTTATTGAACCCAATCTGAACCCAACGTCAAAGCCAGTAGCCTTGTAGCCTTTGGGCGCACAGGCATGACCTATAACCAGCACATCAGTCGTTTTCTTGGTAAGTACAAGATCGGCCTCGTACTTGATGCTACTCTTGCCCGGTTCACCATGGTATTCGGGGACATGCAGCACGGGAGGTTGTTCTTTCGAGACATCGGTCGAGCCGTCCGGCTTGATGTCGAATGTCGCCTTGACCGCCACCAGCCATACTTCAGCACCGTCCCGATCACGGATCCAGCCGCGCTCTGCTGCAAAAGGTGTGCGGTTATCGACTTGCCACATCAGGCTTACACCTAATTAATATCAATGGCTGCACCCTTGATCTTGTTGTATCCGCTTGACCGGCTTAGGACATAGGTTCCCTTGATTAGCACTTTGCCCGCCCGGGTCAGCGTGACGCTCGCTTCTCCGCAGCGGAGTACGATTTCGCTCTGCGCAGTAACCAGCAGTCTTTCGCCGTCAACCTGGATATCAAGTGGTGATGGCAGCGCCTTATCTAATTCAGAATCGACCAACAAGCCCAAAATGACCGGCTTTTCAGGATCGCCATCGGCAAAGGCGAGAATCACCTCGCGACCGATTTTTGCGGGTGACAGCGGTACGCCGCTTGGGGCGGGGAGGCCAGTAACTTGGAGGTTCCCCGGAAAGTCTACTTTAGCCTGTCCGTTTTCAAATCCAACCAATCGCCCAATTACCACACTCGGCAATGATGGCTTGTAACTAGGTGTCGATACGGTTTTCTCCGCAGCCTGTTCTTCGCGTCTAGCGGACGGGATTTGAAATTCGACGATGGATTCTGCTGCTCTTTTCATAGCTTAGTTTTGTCCAATTTTGCTGCCCTTGATAACAACATCACTATCCGCCTTGACGTTAATTTTACCAGAACCAACAATACTGATGTTCTTTCCTTTGATGGTAATATCGCCGTTTTTTTTCAAGGTAATACTGGCATCGCCCGTCTTGATTACGATTTGATCTCCAGCCTGGATATTCAGATTCTTTCCCACGTTGAGACTGTCATCCTTGCCGACAGAGGCACTTCGGTTATTCCCAACACTAAGGGAATGATTATTACCAATGTTCGTGGACTGATTGGCTCCCACATTCAGCGATCTGGCCGCGCCAACCACGATTTCCTGGGCCGCGCCGATGGCAATTGCCTCGTTGACGCCGACCGCACGGGTGCGCGTCAAGGCGATGGTGATGGTTTCATTCTTACCCACCGTTTCGGTGCGGTTGGCGCCTATCGTGATGGTTTCATTGGAACCCACCGATTCGGTGCGATTCACGCCAATAGTGATGGTTTCGTTGTTATCGACGGTTTCTGTCCGGTCATGCTTGACGTGGGTGGTTTCGTCATGATCCACCGTTTTTTTGCGGTCATGTCCAACCCAGTGGCTTTCATCGTGCTCGACTTCAATGGACTGGTCCTTCTCCGCATGTAAAAAAACCAACTCTGAGCCCTTCTTATCCTCGAATCGAAACTCATTGAAGTTGTCCGGGCCGCCACCCTTGGTCGACCGGCTCTTGAAGCCGCTCTGGGTCATGTTGGCGGGCAGGTCGTAGGGCGGCATCTGGTCTGCGTTGTAAACCCGACCGGTGATGATGGGCTGGTCGGGGTCTCCTTCGAGAAAATCGACAATTACTTCCTGCCCGATGCGGGGATGGGAAACCATGCCCCACTGTTTCCCTGCCAAGGGATGGGACACACGCACCCAACAAGAGCTATTTTCGTCATTGGTACCGTAGCGGTCCCAGCGGAACTGAACCTTCACCCGGCCATATTTATCGACGTAGATTTCCTCCCCGGACGGCCCTACCACGACGGCAGTTTGTGGCCCCCTGACAGCGGGCCTGACAGTGACACGGGGCGGGCGAAAGGGGACAGTCCTATCCATCGCACCGAAACGGCATTCAAAGTTCTTTTCCGAAGCCGACGGTGTTGCTGTGGATATATACTCGTCAAGGCACAGACGATAAGAAGCGTAAACAATCAAGAGTTCGCAATTAAGTTTTTGGCGGGGGTGTTCGGTGAGCGAAAACAGATTACCCACGCCAAGCCCGCGGGCATTGCACTTCCCCTCGCAACATTCATATTGGGCTTGGAGTTCTTCAATGCGGTGGCGGACCAAATTTTCGCCAACACCCATTTCCACATATTCGCCTGGGTAGTCAAACCATTCATACTTGGAGTGTGAATGCTGCCTCGTCACCGATGACTTGACCAAGAGCCCAGTCTTCGGCTTCTTGAAATCGTAATCGGTCATCGCATAAAAACTAGACTGCACTTCAGTGGCAACCTCCCATTCATAAATATGATCCGCACGGGTACGGTCAGCCGAACCTTCTTCTTGGTGAAAGGGTATTTTTTCGTAGCCCGGAAACTTGTCATGCGAGCTGACGGAATCCGACAGCACTAAATCGTGCGCACCGTCCTTATGGCTGAAATAGTAGTAAATGCCCTCCTCTTCCATGAGCCGGCTGACAAAGTTGAAATCAGATTCCCGATACTGCACACAATATTCGCGAGAACTGTAACTGCCGCTCAGCTTTTGCTT
This sequence comes from uncultured Methylococcaceae bacterium, assembly GCA_903857165.1. GTDB lineage: Bacteria > Pseudomonadota > Gammaproteobacteria > Methylococcales > Methylococcaceae > Methylumidiphilus. Next base: position 22,768 of record CAIODU010000045.1, read on the forward strand.
AAAATCGCCGCTGAATCCCTGATCCCCGAACACCTGCTTGATGATATCGGGGACGGTTTTATTCTGGAAAATCCGGCAGTTGGCTGCGCGAGTCAGAAACCAAAGCCAAGGTCTCACGGTGGCGCGGTAAAGGGCGAAGTTTCCCTTGACGCCGTATTGCCCGAAACGGGTGACGTAGCCGTTGAAGTGGCGCTTGCTGCCATCTGCGAGAACAACATGGACGGTGATTTTTTCGCCAAGCAGCTTGTTCGCTTCTATCCCGTCACTGGCGCTCAAAAGTTCAAGTTCATACACGAACGGTTCGCCCAGCCGTTCAACGCCGTTCATCCGGTAAAACAATAAGACATCTTCCCCCAAAGGCGATGTGACCTGGATGGGCCGATTTTTTTGGGTGACTTGCATAAACTTGGGTTCCTTAGGGCAGCAACTTTGACATGACCGATGACACATTGATAACCTAATTCATACCGCCTGTCAAGCGTAAGATTAAAGATGTCCCACGCAAAGGCGCAACGCGAGCCGCTTATGCGTTGCGCCTTTGCGTGAGGCTTTCTGTGTGCTTTGCCTAGAAAAAAAACACCGTCATTCCAGCAGGGATGCTGGTATCCAGTGCCATGGACAGTAACTCGTCGAAGCCGGCGAGATGCCAGAGCTCCGTGGGGATAAGCTTCGGCGAAAATAGCCTAAGGTCGGGTTCCGCCAAAAGTGGCCGGTTGCTTACATTCCTATGTTATAATGTCGGGCAACGATAGATCCGTTGCCCGAACCGGCTATGTAAGATAAGGCAAAAAAAGCCGGTATCAACACCGGGCTGATGGCAATATGAGTGAAGGTGAGCAGCGTGGCGGTTTTTGCGGCGCAATCGTACCGGGCGGCAAAAACGGGACACAGGATCGCGGCGGGCATGGCACTGGTCAGAACGAGTATCTGCCTGTTTTCCGCGCTCACACTCAACAGGCTCGAAACAGCATCGCTGAACCACGGTTGAAACAGCATCTGCACCAATATGGGAATCGCTATCAGCGACCCAAAACCGCTTGTCGGCTGAAAGGAAAGTTGAAGGCCTAGAATGACGGCAGAAACGACTACCGTCGCCCCCTGCGTCATCTTCAAAGCTTCCATGATCGTCGGCTGATCGTTTCCCTTCGCTTAATCGTTATTCCATCCTACGCTTACGGAATGCGACCAAACCTGCCAGTCCAATACTGAAAAGCCAAAGTGTGGCTGGGGCAGGCACTTGGGCGAGATAACCATGTTGTACGCCGTTGACATCGGTATATTCGCCGACAATCTGTCCATAGTCGTTCAGACCCTTGGCGGAACTGCTCTTGCTTCCGGTGTAATCAAATGAATTGAAAACACCGCTAATATCTACGAAGGAGTGCTCGACCAAGCCAATAAAATAAGAGCCGACTATCCAGCCTTTGTTATTAATGCCGGTTAATGAAGTGTTCGTGGCACCGGACAAGTTCACATCAATCAGAGTGAAGTTACCACCACTCAACAAGAAACCATGCAAAGCACCGCCAGAATCCGCGAATTCGCCCACAATCTGACCGCTGTTGTTGATGCCATTGGCCTTGATATTCGTCGCCCCCGAAGGGGTAATTAGCGAATCAATGTTGGTGTAAGTGCCATTGCTGTAGGTGTAGCCGTGTTCCACGTTGTCTGAGCTCTTATACTTACCGACGATGACTTCGCTGTCATTGATGCCGAATGCCCGAGTGTCGTTGATGCCGGGATATTGTATTGGATTAAACACTGCGCCGTTTTTCCACAAACCCGATGTAGGCGGTGTTCCAGACGAAACTTTGTAGTAGCCTACGATTTCCCCATTGGAATTGACACCACTGAGCGTGGTGGCTGCTAAGTTGCCTACAGGGGCATCGTAGCTGGAGTAAACACCGTTGCCGCTTCGGGTGAACCCATGTTCTACCCCACCCACGATATATTGGCCTACAATCAAGCCGCTGTTGTTGATGGCATGGGCATGGGTTTGCGTGGATGAAGGAAAGTCGATGGACGAAAATGCCATAGACAACGCTTGCGCGGAAGTGGGCAAAGCAGAAACTGACAAAGCAAGAAATGGAAGGAAAAGAAAGGAAGGTTTAAGCAATCTCATGAAAACACCCTGCAAATTGTTATTATCAAAACCGGACATTCGGCATTGTTGAGGGATATTTTTATAGGATGGATGTCCCCAACTCGCCCAATTTTCCGGTTTCCGAGGTGACTGATTTGCCACAGGCCCAACCAATCCCCAGCATTCTGCTGGATGGTCAGTGAGTTGTCAACTGATCGAAGCTTAGGTGAATCCTTACCGCTTCTCTGGTTCCCAAACTCTTCCCCAGCCGGACGGGATTTGCAATCCCGTCCGTAACGTTTCATGGTTTGGTAGGCATGGGGTCGTTAGGCACAAAACGTACGCGACGGGGTTACAAACCCCGTCGCGCTTCGTATCGTAAATACTACGGATGGGCAAGCGTCACTTTGTCTGCCCACCAATTAAGCCGGTTCCGCGTGGACAAACGATAAATCCGTTTACTCACCCTTGGCTGCTTGGCTCAACCTCGCTTGAATGCAGTTTCTTCCATTTTCTCAACCAGCCAAACCTTGATTAAAGCCTGGTAGGGTATGTCACGCCTATTCGCTTCGATCTTGATAGATTCCAACAAGTTTGCGGGAAGATGGATGGAAACAGATTGGGTGCTAGGAGTCTGTCTGGCTTCCCCAGCGTAAACAGGATAAAGTGGTGCCACCCATCCAGAGGTTACCTTCATGAGCAACCAGTTCATTCCCATTGAGCGCGACCAGCCGTTTGTGATTCCTGTGCAGGAATGGCTGGAACA
>CAIODU010000046.1 GCA_903857165.1 uncultured Methylococcaceae bacterium
AGGGAGATTAGGAAAGCAAGGTCGTCAAGATTTCTTGATAATGTTTTTACGGCCTTGCTTACATCGGTCACGACTGCGGGATTGGTCTATTTCATGATGTTAAAGCACCACTGAATATTTTCGCGTAAGCGAAAATAATCCCTCTTTTAAATACGGGGCGAACGCAGAATCTTGGGAAAATAGTGCGCCAAGGATTTTATGCAAGGCGGGTTAATTTGAAATGCCGGGCAACGATAAAGCCGTTGCCCGACATACCCGGCTAGACGCTTTCCGTAATCGTGGCTTTTCTGGTTGTTTGTCCGTTCCTGCCTGCCCTAGGCAACGCTGAACTCGTCCAAAGACCTCCCCTGTTCGATTAACTCGCGCAGCCATTTCGGCTGCATGCCACGCCCCGACCATTCGTGCTTCGTGTTCTCTGGGTCACGGTATTTCACCGGCACCTTGGAACCCCTTCTGATGCTTCCTGCGGCGTTTCCAGTGGATATATCAGTCAACTCCGCTGTGTGTCCAATCGACGCGGCCAATAGCTTGATCTCGGCGACGACTTCCTTGCGCTTGCCGAGTTGCCTGTCGCGGAGGGTTTTCTGTGCGCTGCCAATCAGCTTTGCCAGTTCGGCTTCGGATAATTCGTGTAGGTTTTCGCTCATCGTGTCACCCCGTTCATGTTTTGCGTTAAGGTCATAAAACGGCTTAGTATACAAAACTATGTCTTTGCATGGTTGATTTACTGAAAAATTTACCGCAAGGTCTCATGACAATTCCCTTGGTAGTTGATGACCTTAACTGCCATCTTACCGGTTTATGGCACAGGGAAAGGGATGCCTTTTTGGAAAAATCCCAACAATTTAAAATCCTGTGGGACAAAAAGTACGTTAATTTGGAAGCAAATGAGACCTGTGATGGGTTTTAGTATCGTGGATGTTTTGTATTTTTCCGCCTTCGTTTATTGGGGGCTATAATGGCAAGCCAAACACCACTTCGATCATTAAAACAACGACACGGATCATCACGATGAACAAAGCCGAATTGATAGACTCCATCGCCGAGAAAACGGGCCATACCCAGGCCGATACAATCAAGACACTTGATGCCTTGCTGGAAACCATTGAGGCCACCGTTGCGGGCGGTGGCAAGGTGCAACTGGTTGGGTTCGGAACCTTCGAGCCGCATCACCGCGCAGCAAGGCCAGGGCGCAATCCACAGACAGGCGAACCCCTTGAGATTGCAGAAGCGACCCTCCCAAAATTCACCCCCGGCAAGTTGTTTAAGGAGCGTGTTGTGGAGGCGCACAAACCAAAGACTAAGCCCAAGGCGACCACAAAAGCCAAGGCCAAGCCTAAAAAGGTTTAAAATCTGCCGATTAGCTAAAATTAGCCACCAAGATGGCCGCCCAAACGGGATCAAGCCCTCGACATTTTTAATCAAAGTGATTATAGTTGATTAACTATTATTTGAAAGGAACTGATATGAACAGCCGTGTTGTCACCGCCCACATCCCCCTCGACCTTGCCGAACAAGTAGACTTACTTGCCGCACGGCTTGACCGTCCCAAGGGGTGGATCGTCCGTCAGGCGCTGGCTTCGTGGGTCGAACTTGAAGCCAAGCGCCATCAGCTCACTCTGGTAGGTTTGGCTGATGTCGATTCCGGGCGTGTGGTCGATCATGCCTCGGTCGCCGCTTGGGCCAAGAACCTCGATCAATCGGTGTAATCTCCTTGGTACTGCAATGGACAACGAGTGCCAACCGTGATTTGGTGCGACTCTATGACTTTCTCTATCCACTTAATCCACGCGCAGCCGCCAGAATTGTGCAGCAATTGGTGGCAGCGGCGGAACAGCTTCTAACCTATCCGCAGCTTGGTGAGTGCCTTACCGAATTTATTCCACGCGACGTGCGTCGCTTGATCGTCGGTGACTATGAGCTACGCTACGAGCTAATGGATACGACGATCAGCCTATTGCGTCTCTGGCATTGTCGGGAAGATCGATGACTCTCTGGTCGTGGCTTAAAAACAGGTAGTCTTGGCTAATTGAAAATACTCAGGCCAGCTTGGTATAAATTGAATGATGTCCATTTTAGGCCGTAAATTTTTTAGAGGGATAAGGTAAATGCCGTTAAAACCCATTCCGGTTGTTGATTTGTTTGCAGGGCCGGGTGGATTGAGTGAGGGGTTTTCCCGCCTTAAAGATGCTTGTGGAAATAGGGAGTTTGATGTCCGCGTTTCAATTGAAAAGGATCAAAATGCATCGGAAACACTAAAACTCCGTGCTTTCTTCAGGAGCTTCCAGGGTAAGGTTCCAGATTGTTATTATGATTACTTGCGAGGAAATATAACCAAGGAAGAGTTGGTGGCGAATGGCTTGGTAAAAGAAGAATGGAGGCAGGCAGAACATGAAGCGCACAGAGCCACTTTAGGCGAAACCGCATCCAATATATTGATAAATGGATATTTGATGCGATTGGCAAGTATGATCCTTGGATATTGATCGGTGGTTCTCCATGCCAAGCGTATTCCTTAGTAGGACGCTCACGTAGGCGAAGTGCAGATCCCGTGGCCTTCGAACAAGATGAACGTCATTTTCTTTATAGGGAATACCTCAGGATAATCCGGAAATTTAAACCTGCCTTATTTGTGATGGAAAATGTGAAAGGGATGCTTTCATCGGTTCATGGAGGCTCACTTATTTTTGATCGGATATTTGATGATTTATCCAGACCAGAAGTAGGGCTAGAATACGATATTCGATCCTTTGTCAACCACAGCGAAAATCTCAAACCGAAAGATTTTATCATTGAGGCAGAGAGATATGGTATTCCCCAAAAGCGGCACCGGGTGATTCTGTTTGGAGTTCGCAGTGACTATGCAACCAAGAATAGACGGCATCGCCTTCTCATTCAGTGTGATCAGTCCGTTACCGTGCGCGAAGCCATTTCATCCATGCCTAAGCTTCGAAGCCGCTTGTCGATAAAATCTACCAAGCCTGACTCGCCGAAAAATTGGTTATATGTTATTAGCTCGACTTTGGCCTTTTTTTGAGGCAGAGAGATCGTTCTCGTAGCACAATACCCGACTGTTGATGGCTTACGAGAGATGACAGACATTGCTGATGCTTCCCGATGTGGCGTTGATGGTTTTGAGTTCCTTCGCGCCG
>CAIODU010000047.1 GCA_903857165.1 uncultured Methylococcaceae bacterium
CCATTAAGTTAAGCCGTCATACCGGCATGGACCGCCGGTATCCAGATTGCAGGGACGCCCCCAAGCCCGCGCCATCCCTGGAGCCTGGGTTCCGGCGGTCCATGCCGGAACGACGATGTTTTGTTAACTTAATGGCAGTGTGCCGGACCCTGCGACCATTTGCGCAAAGGAAGCGGCAATGGCGATTATCGTGGGGGTGTCCACAGCGCGACAAGCAAACCCCGTAATGATGTGAAAGATTCGCATCACATGCCCGCAAAAGCAGCCAGCCCTTATTCCAGCCTGGAAAACGCACGTCAAGCTGGCGATCCACCATTCGCATTCAACGGGACGACATTGAGGACATGATCGCGGAAAACCCCAGTTTGAAACGCCTAATCCCCGAAAAGATCGCTTCGGTCTATCCGAAGGCGGTTGCACTGGCGAGCGATGAAACCGGATTCCCGAGGAAAACTTTTCCGGCTGTCTGCCCTTACACCGAAACCGAGATACTCAACGAAGAGTTCTGGCCTTACTCGCTGGCCGGCGATGCGTAGGCGGATGATTCGCAGCGGCACGGGGGCCGTCAATTCATTTCGCCGTCGCCGCCTAACAAACGCCGGTTGAGTTCCTCCTTAGGTTGCCACCAGATTACCCGCCTTCCCCCTGTGCCAATATGGCCTGAGACACCTGCCCCTCGCCGAAGTTGGTGGTGAAGCACAGTTGGTGGACATATTCGCCAGCCTGTCCGCTTACCCCCAGCAATTCTCATTATGAGCCAAAGTGCTGATAGACAACTCGTCATTCCGGCTTAGGATGCCGGAATCCAGTCACAAGGATGTGAATCTAGGTGTCGCCATCAAGCCTTTTTCAAACACTTAACGCACGACATGTCACCGTCCACGGCACTGGATTCCGGCATCCTAAGCCGGAATGACGGCAATTGAGCCACAATGAGAATTGTTGGCCCCACAGGGAAATCGAGGATAGCACCGGCAGGCTGGTCAACGGAATCGCCGACGGGCCGGACACATTGGTGTTGAAGGCTGCGTTGGTGATGGTGATCGGCACACCCAAGTTGATGTCTTGGAAAGGCGTGGTGAGGTCGGAGCCACATAAGCTGCCATGGGCTGGTTCGTTAATTTGCAGAGACGGATTGAAGGGGGCATTTTGTCAGGCTTACGCCTGGGAAGTCAGACAGACTCCCAGTCGAGCCCGACAAAAAATAAATGAAAAAATCAGATTTTTGCTGATATACAGACGGGATCGTTTTGTGAAAAAATGCGTTGCAACGCGGTTGGATAAGGGCGCAATAGCCTTGTAGGCCGGGTTAGCGTTAGCGTAACCCGGCACATTGATGCCCGTGAATGTGTAAGCGTTCACTCCCCCTGCCTTTTCCCGGGAACGCGGTCATCTTTGCCGCCATTTCAGCGGGCGAGACACCCGCGCTCCCAAGGGAGGGGTAAACGGTTACGTAATTTCGGACATTGCCAAGAAGGGTGTGCAAGCGTCTTTCTTTTTTTGCCGACCGATTACGCCAATTGAGTATGGGCAAACCACAGAGCCGTTTGCCATCCCTACTGCTAGTTGGTGATGAAATTCGTCCCAAGAAAACACAGCTTGGAAAGTCACTCAAAAACTGGCATTTAAACTGGAACAGCAAGCCATCAGTGAGATTAAAAGCAAGGTATAACTTAGCCTTGCTAGGTTTCAATGTTGGCAACAACAAAGTTTGTGACTAATCATTGCAAACCTTGTGGACGGGGTGAATGCCCCGTCCAGTACAAGGGACTGTACGAGCTGGATTCTCATGCTCTTTGAAGTTCGTAACTTTCTTCTTCTGGTTTCCACCTGATACCTAATGGGTATTAAGCCTACCAGAAGAACTTACCAGCATTTTTAATTTTTAGGGGTAACCATTATGTGTACAAATTTCGCGCTTTATTCAACAAAAAATGTCAGCACTTATGCCATCACGGCAAGAACCATGGATTTTTCACAAAACTTGAAAACCCATGTCTGTGTTGTTCCACGCAATAAATCTTTTCCAGCGATTGATCTGTTGCCGGTTCACAATCCTGTGAAATGGACTAATCAATATGGCTATGTTGGCATGGAGACCGTTTTTTTTGAGATTGCTCGTGGCATAACCGATGGCATTAATGAAGTCGGTCTTTCGATTGGCGAATTGTGGTTACCTTGTAGTCAATATCCCAAATCAGAATCAGCGACCAAGCCACTGCTCTTCAATATCAATATATTAGATTGGGTTCTGGGAAACTTTGCCAGTGTTGCAGAGGTAAAAGCAGCCTTAAACACAATTACTGTTATCAATATTAACGAGCGCATACCTTCCGCTAGATTTCCTACCCATTTTGTTATCAGCGATAGCACGGGTGCCAATATCATCATCGAATTTATGAATGGTGCCATGCAGGTTTACGAAAGTGATAACGGCATTATGACCAACGCGCCCGATTACCAGTGGCAACTGAATAATTTAACCAATTACGTTAATTTAAGCACCACCAATAACCCTATTGAGATATGGGGTCAGCAAGGTAATGGCAATGGCTGCTTGGGAATGCCAGGTGATTATACGCCACCTTCCCGTTTTGTCAGAGCCTGGATGTTGCAACAGTCCGCTCAGAACTATACGCCTAAAAACACCGAAGAAGCAGTGGGCTTGGCGGCACGAATTTTACAGAATTTTGGAACGCCAATGGGTTCTATAGTGGAAAACACCCCAGACCATAGTACAGCCGATAAATATCTGGATCGCACCCAATGGGGTGTCGTTCGGGATCACAAAGAAAAAGTTTATTATTACTTTACCCAGTTTAATAACAATCTGTTCTCAGTTGACCTTAAAGCTATTGATTTTAGTGCGATTAAGGCTTCTGCCATGCCTATCGCTCAAGCTGTCTGGCATACTGATATTACCAAAGGACTGATTCACCAGTAACCAGGCAAACCTATCATGAGCAGAAGCAGAAGATGCAACTGATTTAGCTGAAAGCAGTAATAATCAGCCTAGCGGTATCCCAACCAGCAATTCTGGTACAGGCTAAGCCGCGTCGGGTTACGCTTACGCTAACCCGACCTACAAAACTTAGGTTCATCAGACCATAAATGCAGTATAACTTTTTAACCTTAACGAGGAATTATTTATGTCAACACCTACAACAAAAGAACTTACCAATGCCAGCCTAGCTTTTTTGAGCTACGCAGGCGAGTCACTCCCCGTGAGTGGCACGACTGTTTTTCAGATTGCCGCGCTTATTAATAAAACCCTGCCCACTTACCCCAATCTAAACGCTGACTGGCAAGTGGTTTGGGGGCCTGCGCTATACAACCCTGATGTACTGGTCGATAAAAAACAGGCAAACCTGACCATGGTACTTCAATCCATCTCAGAGCCTTCAAGCTACATTGTGGCTACCCGTGGGACGGTTGGCAATGATATATGGGAGTGGTTATCCGAGAATTTGGCAGTAGTCTTTGAGCCTTGGCCTTCAACTACCAACTTCAATGGCAAGGCTTATATTTCCAAAGCAACTACAGATGCTCTGAAGATAGTCCTTAACACTCTACCTCCCACTGCTGCGCAAACTCCCGCTGGCTTTTCACCTTTACCGGGTGCAGGTCAAACTTTGGCGGCTTTTTTAGCCACATTAACGGGTAATGGAGCTATAGATCTTTGCTTTACCGGGCACAGTCTAGGTGGAGCGATTGCACCCGTATTGGCGTTGTGGTTCAAGCAAACCCAAGGCAGTGCAGTATTGTCTTCTAATGCTATTTTCTATCCCATGCCCGCCTGGGACAGTAACGCTGTTGCCGCTATCTCCTGTGTTTCTTTGGCAGGACCTACGCCTGGGGATAAGGGTTTTAGCGAGTATTTTGCAAAGTCACTGGGGGATAATTATGACCGTATCTTTAACACCAATGACGTTGTCCCTCATGCTTTTGCGGAACTTGACCAGATGGCGGGTTTGTATAAGCCAACTATAAGCATGTCTATTGCCGAAAAGGCTATCTTGGACGCAATGGTACTTATGGTTATGGAAGAAGAGTACAAAATCAGATCTGTTTATACCAATCTTAACAATGCCAATCCTTTTACCTGCCCACTAAGCAGCACTGCAAACACCTATGCAGGGCAAGCGTTATATCAACATATTGCGGCATACGAATTACAGTTTAATTTACCCTTGGGCAATTAGTTAGCAAGTAGCCCGGATGATGCCGCCCTGCGGCGCAATCCGGGGGATGCCACGGAACACCCGGATTGCGCCGCAACCGGGTTGGCCGGCATCCCCATGCCGACCAATTCAGGGCTATTGCTAGTCTTGCAATTTGCCCAAGCGTTGCAGCGTGATGTCCTTGGCATTACAAGCCAGCGCGTTGTCCACGAAGTCGTTCAAAAAAACTACCAGGTAATCAGGCGAAAATTGCGTGGCAACATTAGCTTGCCGCCACGGGTAGGTTTGGTTGTCGAACTGGCGTTATAGGGAATCAACTCAGCACTTTGTGGCAAGCCACTTGCCTCGGTGTTCGCCACTGAATAAAAGTACAAACCGGATGCTCCGCTATTCACGAGTAAGCAGAAGGAACCACAGTGCCCGGCAAAAATGTCAAGGCGGTGGTGGCAGCACCTGCTGCGTCAATGCTGTAGGGCAAGCCTATGCCATAGGTGTAAGGGCTTGCCGCGTTGGTGAGTTGAATTTCGGCAGCCCCAAGCCCGTTGGAACAGGCCGAGATGATAAACGTATATTCGTATCTTTAGCCGCCAAGTCATTAAGTATCGAACCTGGGCTTGCAACTTGGCATTGGCCAGGGTCGGGCCTATTTTGGTCGTGTAAATAGGGCGTGTCCATCAGCAAAAATCTGATTTTTTGGGTTGGGTGAAAAATCAGCATTTTGCCGATACCCAAATGCAATCGCACCGTCTATTCTGCCTCGACGCCACAACAAGTCAAAGGCGAGCTTACCCGTGACAAGGTTAATTCTTGCACCCTTTGCTTTTATGGGCGTTGCGTCTGTTGGGCGGAAAACCCGTCAACATTCTTTCCATTGCCACTTAGTGTTTTATCGGGTACGGAAAGACCGTGGCCGATAGCCTAGGCTTGGCATAAGCTTTAAACAACTTACTTGAGGATCACTGATGACTACCCCAACCACCAACGAACTCACCAATGCCAGCATGGCATTCCTTGCCTATACGGGCCAATTTTTAGCGGTTGACCCGACCACGGTGTTTCAAACTGCGGCCTCCATCAATAAGCTTCTGCCAAACTACCCAAATTTAAACAAAGATTGGGCAATCGTTTGGGGTCCGGCATTGTATTGCACCGCATCCACTACAACCCCCAATGCACAGGCAAACCTGACTTTTGTCGCCCAGTCATTGTCTTCACCAAACAGTTACATCGTCGCCACGCGGGGGACGGTTGCCAACAACAAATGGGAATGGTTGACGGAAGACATTGCCGTCAGTTTTGAGGCTTGGCCCACCCCCGCCCCGCAAAAGCCTAAACCCCATGTTTCCTCGTCCACTTTCACCGCATTAAGCCTTGTGCTAAACACCGTACCGCCCGCTACAACACCCGGCGGCTACTCCCCATTGCCCGGCGCAGGGCAAACCTTGGCGGATTATTTGGCAAGTATCGCCGCTAGCGGGACTGTCAATATTTCGTTTACCGGGCATAGTTTGGGCGGGGCCATCGCACCAGCCTTGGCACTATGGTTCAAGCAAGCGCAAGGCACTGTGCAAATCCCCCAAAACAGTGTTTTTTATCCGATGCCGGCTTGGGATGTTAAATCCAACGCCACCATTTCTTGTGTGTCATTGGCGGGTGCGACACCGGGGGACAAGGTATTTAGCGGCTATTTCCAACAGCAATTGGGGAGTGACTATGACCGTATTTACAATACGAATGACACGGTTCCTTATGGTTTTGCGGGACTGGGCCAGTTACCCGGCTTGTATTTGCCGACGCTACCGATGACCACGGCTGAAAAAGCTGCTTTAACCGGTCTTGAGACTAAAGTGACATTGGCCCAAACCAGCAATGGGTCCCCGTATTGCGTCCTGCCCAATGGCAACCCGTTTACCTGTGCGTTGAACACCACTTGCAAAAGCTTTGCGGCGGAGGCGCTTTACCAGCATATAGCCGCCTATGAGCAGCAGTTCGGCATGCCCATTTCTCAGGGCGTGTGAGGGTGGTCGGTTTTTAGACAGGCAAAATCTGGCGGGTGGCTATCCACCCGCCAGGGTTTGGCGGAACAGTGGCCTCGCCTTTAGCGATGCGGGGCCGCTATTCAAAAGGCGAGACCGCCTAGGCTTAAGTGTTGATAATAGTCAGCACCCCATTATTGTTTGAAATGTCCTGAATATTGGCAGCTTGGGCAGTCGTATACGTCAACGAAGACGCCACTGAATTGCCTTGGACGTTTAGGCAATTGGCCGAAATCGTCACCGTGATGCCCGAACTGCTGCCTTGATAACTGCCCGCAGGGACATATTGCCCAAACTTATTGGTGCCATTGTTGATGTAACCGTTACCCGTGGCTATCGTCAGCACACCATTGATGTTGCCGATATCCCCAATGCTGAGAACCTGAGTCGTTGCGTAAGTCAACGACGATGCGACTGGGCTTCCACTGATCGGTTTACACTGCGCCTGGATTTGGATGGTGATAGCCGAACTGCTAGCTTGATAGCTGCCCGCCGGTATGTATTCAGAAGCGTATGGAATCCAAGTTGCCGGTTGGAACTGAAGGTAAACCGGCTGCAATTGGTTGAGGTAAGACCCGCAGGTACCTTGGAAGCCCACTAAGGTCGCCCCGGCAGGCACTGTCCAGCTAAATGCCGATGCCGACTTGGGGCCGGGCGGAAACGTCACGGACTGCCCAAAGTTAGTGTTCAAGGTGAGTTGATTGATATAGTCACCTGACGTGCCGCTGATCGAGGTGATGAATTCCCCCGCCCTCAGATTGAGGGGGGCTTGGGGGTTGACCCCTTCACCGCCATGGACGAACTGTACGGTTCCCAAGTTAGTCTGGTAGCTCGTGCCTATCTGGTTCATCCAAGCCCCGCCCCATAGCGCGACCGAGGCCAGCACTGGCTGAGCCGACAACGCTATCGGTGTGGCAGGGTTTGAACTGTTATTCTTCGCGTTGGTTGGGTTGGTTGTGGATGCCGAACTGGTGGCTAAGTCGTACCAAGCCGTGGCCGATGTGCCTCCTCCCCAAGCAGAACCGGTTTCGACTTGGAACTGTGCCGAAGGCGAACCATTGCTTACGCTTTGCGGGGGATTGAGGGGAGTGTAGATTCCCGCCGGATTCAAGTTGACTTGATTGATCCAACTTTCCAAGGCCGCAGTGTCTTGGTTAAGTTGCTGGCAATTCGAGATGAAGGTTCCGTCGCCGGTGTAACCGTAAGTCTTGTACAGGCTGGCGACTTGCTGCATCGCATTGCGGATGCTGTCCAGGCTGGCCAGGCTCGGTGCCACGGTATTGGTGTAAGCCTGCCGATTGGTCACAATCGGCTGGAAGGCGGTGGCCGCTGTGTTCGACATTAAGGTCTCGTAGCCGGTGGTGGCAAATTCCAACACCACGCCATTGCCGGTCACATCGCTGACAGTCAGGTTTTGGGCAAAACTGACCAAGGCTTGAATGTCGGTTTGGGTGTCATTGGTGATTTCCGGCAGCGTTGCGGCACTGCCGCGCAGCATTTGGTAGGCACGGCAATTGACATTGGTTTGTGAACTCGCATTGGTCATGCTCTTGGAGAAGTTCGCTCCAATACTGACCGGCGGTTCAGTGGGTACGATGCCTTGCACCGCGAAGGAATTCATCACCGACTGCTGGTCCGACTCGGTTTCACACTCGTAGACAAACACCGCCATGTATTCAGCACCTAAGGTTGCCGCCGACACATAGGAGTCGCCATACGCCGTGAACAATTCCTCCGCTGTCAATCCCGCCGCCGCTGATAGCAAGGTGGGGGCCGTGGAGTAGATCGGGCTGCTCTTCACTGCGTTCGCATAGATCACCACGCTGACCGAGGTGTTGCTGGATTTGACCGACGAGGAAGATTTGTGCTGGGCCGACTGGCCTGCCGCTGACAAGCCAATGGAGAGCTTTAGAGTCTTGTCCAAACTATCGGACGAGTTGCACACTTGGACGAAGTTTTGGCTCGCCACATTTTGGCTGCCGATGCTGCTGGGTGCCACCGCCGCACTATTAGGCATTGCACTGTTGATGAAGGTGTTGAAGCCCACGCCTAGGCCAGTGACCGGAAGGGCCGGTTGCGCGGTGGCCGTTGCCAGCAGCGGGGTGTTCCACTCCGCAGGCTGGAACTGGATGGTAATCGGCTGCAACTGGTTCAGATATGACCCGCTAGAGCCTTGGAAGCCAACCAATACCTCGCCCGGTGCCGCCTTCCAGGTCACAACGCCACCGGTTGAGTTTGGGTTGGGCGGGTAAGTGTAACTTTGACCAAGATTGGTGGCGAACGTCAGTTGGTTGATGTAGGTACCATACGACCCGCTGATCGACGTGATGAATTCCCCGGTTTGAAGGTTTGCCGCATAGTCTGCGGAAACACCACCACCCTGACCATGGGTGTAAGTGGTAGGACCCGTCGACACGTCATAGGTGACGGCGATTTCATTCATCCAATCTCCGCCCCACAGCGTAATCGAGCCGATGACAGGCAGGCTACTAAAAGGAATGGGGTTAGGATTGGATGACGTGGTATTAAACGCCGTATTGGTGACCGCAATCGCCATGCCGATATCGATGTCTTGGTAGGGCGTACTACAGTTGGTGCCCCAGATGGGGTTGGTCGGGGTTGTGTACACCAGCGTCGGGCTGCCATTGGCCAGTGCCGCCGGCGGGTTGAGGGATGACGCCAACGGCAGCACCGTGAACGGGTTCAGCGCGACGGAATCAATCCAACTGTTCAGCCCGTTGATCGCCGAGGCGACCTCCCCGCTCTTGCTGCCCGACTGCACGGGAAAGCTGATGTTGGCATCGCCGGTGTAACCATAGGTTTGATAGATGTTTGCCAGCGACAGGATTTGCGACCAAATGCCATACAAGCTACTCAACACCGGCGCGACTTGGGTGTTGTAAACGTTGCGGTTGGTCAGCACGTGTTGGAAACTGGCATCGGCGTCGGCGGGATACAAGGTTTCGTAGCCGCTAGTGGTGAAAGACAAGACCACCGGGGCATTCACGCTGGCTGCGTCAAAGCCTACGGCATAGTAAATCAGGTTAGTGATGTCGGTGCTTGGATTGAACGTCAAGGCCGGCAGGGCATCCGAACTGCCGCGCATACTCTGATGGCAGGTGCAGGTCACATTGACGGAGGATTGCGTACTGGACAGGGTGCTGGCCAAATCGCCATCGACATTGGCCCCATCCGCGTCGATGCCGGCGGTTAGGCTCTTCTCCACCGATTGGCTTTGTGTCATGGTTTGGCAGTCATAGACAAACACCGCCACATATTCGCCGCCATTGACGGTGGACGAGACGTAAGAATCGCCGTACTGGTTAAAAAAGGCTGCCGGTGTTAAGGCTTGGGCCGCTGCCGACAGGGCGCAAGCGGTGTACGCCGGGCTTGCCGTCACCACTTGGGTCACCACCACCACGCTGACCGAGGTATCTTTGACATTCAGGCTTTGCGTCTTGGTTTTGGTGTGTCCGGCTTTGAATAATCCGGGAACGCCAATCGAGTACCCTGAGGTTTGGCTTAAGGTCTGCTCCAAGCTTTCGACGGAAGCGCAGACTTTGACATAGCTGGCGCTTTGCACCCCTTGGCTACTGGTGACGCTGGTGCTAGTGTTCAACGCGCTGTTGGGCAAGGCACTGCCGGTGAAGGTGTTGAAACCGACACCGACCTCACTGACCGGCAACACTTCGGTGTAAGTCTGCGGGGTCAAACTCGGGGCAACCCACTTAGCGGGTTGGATGTCAATGACGATGGGTTGCAACTGATTCAAGTATGAACCGCTGCGCCCTTGGAAGCCGATGAGAATCGCTCCGGTGGGTACGGGCCATTGAAACTTACCCGAAGAATTTGGGTTCGTCGGCCAAGTCAAACTCTGCCCGGATGTCGTCGTCAACGCCAGTTGGTTGACGTATGTACCGGAAATGCCATTGATGTTGCTAATGAACTCTCCTGCACTCAAGGAAAGTGGGCTGCTTTCACTGGCGGCCTGTCCGCCATGGGTGAACTGCGCAGACCCTGCCAGTGAGTTGTAATTGATCTGTATCTGGTTCATCCAATCCCCGCCCCACAGGGTAATCGAGGTGATGACCGGGAGGTTCGACAACGGGATAGGCAAGCCGCTGGTGTTGACGCTGCTGGCGACCGTGGTGCCACCAGACACCGTGGGGCTGCTCTTGCTTTGGACGGATGCACTGGCTGACACGCTCAGTGCCGTCGATGAGGAGCTAGATGAACTCGCCGCGTTGGCCGAACTGCCCACATTGATGTCTTGATAGGGATTACCCCCGGTCCCACCCCAAGCCGTCTGGGTGAGGGGCGTGTAATTAAACCCTGGCACACCATTCAACAAGCTTTGCGGCGGGTTCAGTGATTGTGGCAGCGAAGCCGATTGGGTGGGATTGCCGGCCACGCCACCCGCCAAAGCCATGAAGTTGATGTTCGCCGAGCTGGTCGTCGCCGAAGTATAGGCCAAGCCCATTTGGTTGTTGCAAGCCACCAATGCGGGTTGCCCGCCCGCCGCCATCGTTGCACAACTGCTGGCGGCAGTGCCTAGCGATTGATTCCATAGGACGACATTGCCCCCATTCGACCAAGCGGCATACAGATTGCCGTTAAAGGTGGACAAACTCAAAGTGCCGCCGACTGCGCCGCCCATGACATAGCTGGGTTTGCCAAAGGTTCCCAGGCCCGAACTGCCGATGGTGGCGCTGCCGACCCCTAAACAAGCAGTTCCGTTTGAGGTCGCGGAGAAGGCGACATAAAGCGAATTACCAGACACCGCCACGCTGGTGTTCACGCTGCTGGAGGTGCTCAGATAGGCACTGGGCAATACGGTTTGATTAGCGAAGGCTGTGCCATTGCTGGACGAGGACAGGTTAAGCTGGCTGTTGGTGCCGGTGAAGGCCATATACAGCAGACCGCCCGCCACCGCCAGACTTGGCCCTGCATTGCTGGAGTTGCGGCCAAACATTACGGGCGTGGAAAAACTGGAGCCATTGCTGGAAGCACTGGCATACAAGCCATTTTTGGTGAGATTGCCGCCACCATTGGATGTGAAGGCTAGGCACAATTGACCGTTGTAAACCGCCAGCGCGGGTGCGCCGATGCAGTATAATCCGGTCTGTACCTGATTGTCCCAAACCAGCCCGTTGGACGATGAGAAAACATAAATCAGATTGTTCGACCCGACATAGGCCATATACAATTGACCATTAAACGCAGCTAGGCCCATGCCGCCCGCACTGCCCACGTTATTGTTGGGTATCAACGAGGAAGGTGTCCATGCGGGAGTTTGCCACAACAACCATTGGTTCAGGCCATTGATGTCACTAACCAGTTGTTTCTGGTTGGTGGCTAGTTGGGTGTCGCCGGTATAACCATAGGTCTGGTAGGCATTGTCGATCCACTGGTACTTGCTCCACAGGCTCTGCAAGTTGGCCAGGTTGGGGCCTACGCTTTCGGTGTAGATCGCCCGATTGGCGGCGATGGCTTGAAAGCCGGGGTTGACGGTGTCAAACAGGGTTTCATAACCTTGGGTCGCAAAGTCAAACACCACGGGCTGGTTGACTTGGCTGGCAGTGAAATTCTGTGCAAAATTGATGATGGCCTCGGCGAATGCCTGCGGCGTGCCGGTGTCCGCCGGCAAGGTCGCCGTGGAACCCAATAAGGATTGATAAATACTGCAACGCACATTGGTGTTGGTCACGGTGTTGCTTAACCCGCCGCTGACCGTCGCGCCGAGGTTGGCGTTGGTGCCATCGACATTGACTACGCCGTTGGCAGAAAGGCTTTCTTGAACGGCTTTCTGGTCTTGCTCGGTTTGGCAATAATAGACGAAAATCGCCATGTATTCGCCGCCCTCGGTCACCGCCGAGACAAACGAGTCGCCGTATTGCTGATAAAACGCCAAACTTTCTGCCGCCGTCACCGGCACGGCAATGTTGCTGGCAAGGCTGCAACTGTCATAGATGGGGCTTTGCGACACCACATTGTTGTAAACCACCACCGATATGGAGGTATCGCTTAGATTCAACGTATTGCTTAAGCTGGTGGTTTCACCATAGGTAGGTCCGTCATCGCTGGAACCGCTGTCGCTGCCATCGCCTTCCTCTCCATCTTCACCATCTTCACCATCTTCGCCGCTGCTTGCGTTGATTTGCGCCGTCACCCCTAGGGAGTGGCCGGTTGTCTTGTTGAAACTATCGACCGAAGCACAGACTTTAACGTAAAACTGGGTGGACAAGCCTTGGCTAGTCGTGGTTGACGCGGATGACAATACGCTCGGGTACTGCTGTCCAGTGAAGGTGTTGAAACCAACGCCGATGCCACTGATGAGGGTGGTGGGGGTGGTAATTGGGGTAGTCATGGTAAAAATTCCTGTGATGGTATTGTTGGTTTGGCTAAATGCGTAGATAAGCACTTGATGTTCAAGTAAATAGCTTAAAAATGGCCGCTTGCGCCTTGGTCTGCGTGGCAGGATTTGCCCGCCATGCCCAAGACCGCAGAGACATCATCCCCTCATCCCATGCCAATTCATATCAGCAAAATGCTGATTTTTGCGGGTAACTGAATATTTTTTCTGCAAGGGCAATGCTGTTGACACACGGCCACCGAAACCGTTGGCGGCAAAGGGGTTGCCACCCTACGGTCCTGGGGCTGGAAGGGTCATAACCGCCGTAGGCCGGCAATCCTTTGCCGGCGTGTGCGTAACATCAGTCATTATTTCAACAGGATTGGGGCGCGGAAGCCAAAATCAGCATTTTTCCGATTGCCAGACTAGATTAAAGCTAGGATACTGCCCCGTGGTGAATGCCTTCCAAGGCGTTTTAAGTGCCAGGCAACCCATTCGTTGCCTTGTTCCATTAACCCAACCAACTAGGAAAGATTAAGACTATGAAAATCGAAGCATCCCAACTTTTGACAATTTGCCCTGCTTGCAAGCCTGATGTCGCCGATGGACTGGCCCAATGCCTGCCGGGCGTATTGGAGAAATATGCCATCGACACGCCCTTGCGCGTGGCCCACTTCCTCGCCCAGACCGGCCATGAAAGTGCCGGATTCAGGGAGTTCGCCGAGAATTTGAATTACAGTGCCTCGGGTTTGCAAAACACGTTTCCCAAATATTTCCACCAAGTCAGCACGGCTGCCTATGCGCACAACCCCGAGAAAATCGCCAACCATGTGTACGCGGACCGGATGGGCAATGGTAACGAGGCATCGGGGGACGGGTGGAAGTTTCGCGGACGCGGCATGATCCAACTGACCGGACGTGAGAATTACACCGCGTTTTCCAAACACTCGGGAAAAGATGCGATCCAAGACCCGGACTTTCTGTCAACGCCCGAAGGCGCGGCGGAATCGGCGGCATGGTATTGGCTGGAACGTAATATCAACAAGCCGGCCGATGCCGATGATGTCGTGGAAGTCACCAAGTTGATCAACGGCGGAACGTTGGGGCTGGATGAGAGGAAAGCTTTGCTGGTGAAAGCCAAGGAAGTCGTCAAGCAGATGTTTGGCTAACCGGCAACGCACTTCCGCCATCCATTCAATCAATCAGAAAAACCATTCGGGGCAGGATCACATGCCTGCCCTGACCCCTGCCATCGCCACACCGGGCGATGAAATGGCACGCGCACACCCTCGCCTGCAACAATCCAATCGAATATTTTTCGTTTTTACCCTCAAAATCAGATTTTTTCCGATACCGCTTCGGCTTTTAATCAGGAACACTATGCCTATCGCCGCGAGGTACGGGCAACCCCTCAGGGTTGCCGCAAAAGCATCGGCGTATTTTTCTTATGATTGCTGCAACAGGAAACGAACCATGCCATATGTATTCAATTGGATGACAAGCCTTTTCACGTCTGCCAAGACACCTGACGGCAGTGCTGCCGCAGCCAGTTCGGGCAGTTGGCAGTTGTCCCTTGATGATGCTGTCGGTGATGCCACCTCGCTGTTGGCTTTCGCTAGCCGCAACGGAATCACCTTGGACCCGGAGCAGATGAAACCCATCATCGAGATGGCCAGGTTGCTGGAACACGACAATGAACCCAATGCAATCGATGCGGAACAAGAGCAAAAGTTCTGGCAAACTTACAGCGCAGTGGTGGCGAGAATTCGCCCGGTGACCTCCGATAGCATCAATGCCACTTTGGAATATCACGGTGATTCACATCCCCACCTTTGGCACAGGCGTACGATTGCCCAGAAAACAGTTTTTAGATACGGTGTCTGCTCCCTGGTGGTGCTGGTGTCCATCATCTATTTCCAGAGCTATATGCAGATGGGGATAACCATCAGAAGCCATTTACAGACAGACTTCCATGGCCAGAGTCAGGCGATAGACGAATTGTTTTTGGCAAGGATTGCGGAAGAGGACGCCCGCTTGAAAGCGGCCGGACAGGAAGGTCAAGAAAACTTTTATAAAAAGATACTTGAAAAATATAAAGTCGAGCTTGAAGTGGCTAAATTACGTGCGTCTCAGGTCGAAATGTATGCTTGGAGCAGGGCGGGCGACCTGTTTTTGTCGAAGTTGGGGATGTCATCGGGTATGACGGATGGTGACCGTCCAAAACAAATTCTTAACTGGCTCGCCAAGATGCTTGAAGAAATTCCGCGGAAGTCCCCTGATTTGCAACTGAAAGGGCCAAACGGGCAGCCCACTCAAAGCCAGACTGAAATGGAATCCGATGTACAACGGCAATTGGCGGAAAGTCATGCGGATTCAATGGTCATGGCCGAGCTAAGAGTCGTTGTCATTCCCACCTATCTTGCCCTGAACGAATCCGAGCAAATTCTGCGGCTCATCTCCCAATTCATATTGCCGCTGCTTTACGGCCTGCTCGGTGCCTGCGCTTATGTATTACGAGATCTCACCAACACCATCGGGGCAGTCACCTTTTCCAAATCCACAATGATCAACTATAATCTAAGGCTAATCATGGGACCGTTGGTCGGTATCGCCGTGGGGCTTTTTTTCGGCTCGTCAGCCGCCAATTTGGTCGGCGATGTCGGTGGCGGAACGCCCCCCAGTTTGACAACGGACTCTGTAGGCAACACTTCAATAGGCGCAATGGGACTGGCCTTTTTGGCAGGTTATAGCGTCGAAGTGCTGTTTTCAGCGTTGGAAACCCTCGTTAGCGCTTTCGCCGGCAACCGCCCGCCACCGAAAAAAGATGACAAGAAGGCCGATTGACGCGCCAACCATCAATGCCTAGCCACTGGTTTTTTTTGATAACCCCGCCGGGCAAACCCTGGGCAGCGGTATCAAGCACTAAAGCCACACGCAGGTGCTGAAGCCGGAGCGGCGGGTTGACGCCAAAGCGATAGCGTATTTTCTTAACTCGAGAGAAGGAAATGAACCATGCCCAACCCGTTCAAGTGGATAGCCAGCCTATTCAAAAACACCAGCCCCGTAGCAGATAGTGGTGCCGCAAAGAGTCGGAATGGTTGGAAGTTGCCCCTCTCCGATGCGGTCCGCGATGCCACCACGTTATTGGCGTTCGCCGGCCATAGTGGCATAACCCTAACCCCCGAACAAATGAACCCCATCCTTGAGATAGGGAAAGCCCTGGCCAACGACGATGGCACGCTGGTCGTTGATGTGGAAAAAGAGCAAGCGTTCTGGGGGGCTTACAGTTCGGTGGTGGCGAAGATAAGTCCGGTGACTTCTGCCAGCATCAATGCGACCTTGGAGAATCGCGCCGGCCAGCCGGCAAGCCTTTGGCGCAAGCAAACAATTGCCCAAAAAACAGTTCTTACATATGGCTTCTGCTCCCTGTTGGTGCTGGTGTCCATCATCTATTTTCAAAGTTATATGCAAATGGGGATGACCATCAGAGAACATTTATTGACATCCTTCAACAGTCAAAAACAGGCAATAGATGAACTGTTTACGGCGAAGATCGCGAAAGAGGACAGTCGCTTGAAAGCTGCGGGGCAGGAAGGCCAAGAAAACTATGTCAGAAAGCTCCATGAAAAATATATCTTCGAACTAAAATCGGCCCAATTGCGTGCGTCACAAGACGAGTTGAATTCTTGGGACAAAGGCGGGGGCAGGGTGTTGACGGGGTTGGGCATGACATCAGGTGTCATAAAAGGGAACACTACCCAAGACACACCAACTTGGCTGTCCCTGACGACCGGGCAATCGGCATCGAAGGCATCCGACTTGCCCCTTGCCAGTCCGGGCCAGCCAAAGGAAGGCCAGCCTGATCCCTTGATGCTAGGAAAATCAGCGCAAATCCAGTCTGGAGTTGAAATAAACCCGCAGTCAATGGCATCGGCCAATCGAGATAATCTCATGATCCTTGCCGAACTAAAAAATGCGGTCATTCCCACCTATCTTGCCTTGAACGAATCTGAACGGATTCTAAGGCTAATCTCCGAGTTCATTTTACCCCTGCTTTACGGCCTACTCGGTTCCTGTGCTTATGTACTACGCGATCTGACGAATACCATTGGATCAGTCACCTTCTCCAAATCCACCTTGATTAATTACAACTTACGACTCATCATGGGGCCATTGGTCGGCATCGCCGTAGGTTTGTTTTTAGGCGTGTCATCCCCCGATTTGTTCCAAGACACAAACAGCGGTACAAGCCCCGTGTCACCCGCCAACAATACAAACATTACATCGCTAAGCACTGTGGCGTTGGCATTTTTGGCGGGTTATAGTGTCGAAGTGCTATTTTCAGCGCTAGACACCCTTGTCGGCGCATTTGCCCGCAAGACCCCGCCAAAATCCAAAGGGAACAAGGAAGTGACACCCGGCTAGCGTGCCGCCACCAAAAAAGTAAAAACCTGTGCCGGGCGGCAAAACCGGCAACCCGGAGCATTTGGAAAAGCCAAATGCCGCCCGTAAGCGCTCAATTGACCGTATAATGACCCTATTCGGCGCAACACGCACTCCAGTCGGTATCAACGCATGAACTATCCTTCCATCGAATCCTTCGTCGGCAACACCCCCCTAGTCCGTTTGCAACGCTTGCCGGGCGATACCACCAACATCATCCTCGCCAAGTTGGAAGGCAACAATCCCGCCGGTTCGGTCAAGGACCGCCCAGCCCTCAGCATGATCCAGCAGGCCGAGGCGCGGGGCGACATCAGCCCTGGGGATCGTTTGATTGAAGCCACCAGCGGCAACACCGGCATCGCCCTGGCCATGGCGGCGGCGATCAAGGGTTATCGCATGACCCTCATCATGCCGGACAATATGAGCGCGGAGCGCCGGGCGACGATGAAAGCCTTCGGCGCGGAAATCATCTCCACGCCCGCCAAAGGCAGCATGGAGGCCGCCATCGACTTGGCCCGCGCCATGGAGGCGAGAGGGGAGGGCAGGGTGCTGGACCAGTTCGCCAATCAGGACAATCCGCTCTCCCACTATGAAGGCACAGGCCCGGAAATCTGGCGCGACACCCAAGGCAGCGTCACCCATTTCGTCAGCTCCATGGGGACCACCGGCACGATCATGGGCACTTCGCGCTATTTAAAAGAGCAAAATCCGGCTGTGCAAATTATCGGTGTGCAGCCCGAAGGCGAATCGAAAATCCCCGGCATACGCCGCTGGCCGCAGGAATACCTGCCGAAGATTTACGAGGCTAATCGCGTGGACCGCATCGTGGATGTTGACCAACACACGGCGGAAGAAACCACCCGTCTGTTATCGGCAAAGGAAGGTATCTTCGCCGGGGTTTCCTCGGGCGGTGCTGTCGCGGCGGCTTTAAAATTGTCGGAGGAAGTGGAGAATGCGGTTATTGTCGTGATTATCTGTGACCGGGGGGACAGGTATCTTTCGACGGGGGTTTTTCCTGATTAGTGGGCGAGTGCCAGCAATTCTCATTAGGGCTCCATTGCCGTCATTCCGGCATGGATGCCGGAATCCAGTGCCTAAGGACGGTGACCTGTCGGTTGCGTAAGTGTATGAAAAAGGCTTGGTGGCAACCCTTGGTTTCACATCCTTGTGACTGGATTCCGGCATCCATGCCGGAATGACGGGTTGTTTATCCGCACTTTGGCTCATAATGAGAATTGTTGGACAAGTGCCTCAGTCATGAGAAAACGAGAAAAGCTTTAGGTGATTCCTGAGAAAAAGCATCCCAATGAAGAATCTGATTCGTAGAAAAAAATAGAGTCCACGAAAGACACGAAAAGCACGAACAAAAGCAAGATTCGTTCGTGCCTTTCGTGTTTTTCGTGGACAATTCTTTTGGTGGATTCATTATTGGAAATCACTTTATGAGGTTGAAAATGGCACTACATGATCCTTTCGATGGTTTCACCATCAACATATACCAAGACGATGATGGCGATTATCTGGCTCATTTTGTTGAAATGCCAAATATTTCGGCTTTTGGATACTCTACAGAAATTGCTATTGCTGAATTGGCTACAGCGTGGATCGGTGTTAAGGAAAGCTATCTGCAACGAGGTGAGACTATCCCCAAAGTGCCGGAATGGAAATCCAATATTGATAAAGTGAATGTTCGTATGGATCGGCAATTACACCACAGCTAACATGTAGACTTAATAATAGGATTACTTCATGAACTGGCAAGACCGTATAGTTTTCGATGCCGACACATTGTTCGGCAGACCACGTATCAAAGGAACGAGAATAGGTGTTGACTTTGTGCTGGAACTGCTGGCTTCCGGTTGGAACGAGGCGCAGATTTTGGAGAATTACCCCCATCTGAAAACGGAAGATTTACAAGCGGTTTGCCTCAGAGCCACTTATGATCTTAAGCCTGAGCCATCGGTACGCGATACACACACTACAAACTAACCATGTATATCAAAAGAATCATTCTTAAAAACATCCGTGGCTTTGAGGAATTGGATTTCGATTTGACACGGGCGAATGGAAGCTATGCGGGCTGGACGGTTTTTACTGGGGGTAATGGGTCTGGCAAAAGTGCTTTGCTTAAGGCTATTGCTGTGGGTTTGGTTGGTAAAGAGACTGCCCGTACCTTGCAACCCAGTTTTCAAGGATGGATTCGGGAGAGTGAAATTGAAGCATCTATTCAACTTGAAACCATAGAAAGATTTGAAGATGATCCTGATAGCCTACACTATGGAAATACTCTCCTGTCAGAACTAGAAATAAAATTTGAAAATACTGGTAGGGACATTAAGATTATCGATAAACGCGAATATGAAAGTTTCCCTGGAATGTTTTCATTTTTTATATGCGGATATGGGCCATTTCGACGTGTGTTTGGAGCATCTGTAGAAGCGACGCGACAAATGGTTGCGCCTGATACCGAGAGTTTAATCACATTATTTCAAGAATCGGCATCCTTGGCCGAGGTTGATCAGTGGTTAAAAAATCTTCACCATAAGTCACTAGAAAAAAAGCATGAAGAGAGTGCGTTCTTGAACCTACTTCTCGAAATACTAAGTGATGACTTATTACCAAACCAAATTACTGTGGATCGAGTAGATTCAGACGGGCTATGGTTGAAAGATAGAAATGGGGTAGAATTAGCGTGGTCAGATATGAGTGACGGCTATCGCTCTGCTTTAGCGTTGCTCTCGGATATTATGCGACATTTGATGAAGGATAGAGATTTTTGGCGAATTTGTATTGAAGAAGGTTTGGATAAAAAGCTATTTATAAAGCGCAATGGTGTAATATTGATAGACGAAATAGATGCCCATCTCCACCCCGAATGGCAGCAAAAAATAGGCTTTTGGCTCAAGCGTCATTTCCCGAATATCCAATTCCTCGTCACTACACACAGCCCGATTATTTGCCAAGCCGCAGATGACAATGGCTTGTTTGTGTTGCCAGAACCCGGTAGCCATGGCAAACCCAAAGCACTATCCAAGGAGGAATATAACAAAGTGATTGCTTCCCGGCCCGACACGATTTTATTAACCTCGGCATTTGGTCTGCAAAACACCCGCTCGCCTCGTGCTGTCGAAGGCCGTGCCAAGTTTGCCAAGTTGAAAGCCAAGCGTCGTGCAGGGGCGCAATTGACATCGGGTGAGGAAGCTCAATTAAGCCAACTTAAGGTATTCGGCGAAAACGAAGAGGAATTGTAAACGGTGCGCAAGGTAAACCGTTTGCCTTTGCCTTCTGCCGCACTCTCCTATCTCAAGCTGAGGCAACAACAGGCAAACCGGAAACTGGTTGATGGACATTTGGATTCCAGCAAAGAATGGAAAAGCGCCAGGCAAGCCGAAGCCATGGCGGAAGTGATCGCCACACTCAAAAGGATGATGGGTGAAAGGGAGCGCTGCATGTATTGCCTGGATTCCCATGGCTCAGACATCGAACATTTCCGACCGAAAGCCGCTTATCCGAAACGGATGTTTCGATGGCGCAATCTGCTATTGTGTTGCACCGAGTGCGGTAGGTTCAAAGGCAACCAATTTCCTTTGCAAGGCAAACGCCCCTTGTTGATTGATCCAAGCAAAGAGGAGCCTTGGCGACATCTTGATTTTGACCCGGATACCGGAAATTTAAGTGCCCGGTTTGATCTGCAAGCCAATGCATATAATCCCAAGGGAAAGAAAACCGTCAAGATACTCCAACTTGACCGGCGTGAGGCGTTGGCAGTGGGATACCAAAAGACTTACCGCCGCCTTTGCAAAAAAGTCCAGCGGTTTTTGGATAAACCCAATCTGTCGGCTGACAAACTCATTACTGAATTGCAGGAAGCGGATGAGCATGGTTTGCTAGGCTGGTGTTTTATCGGCACAGGCCAAGATGAAACGCCGTTTAAAGAGTTTAAGCAACAGCATCCCTCATTATGGCAATATTGCGCAAGGGCGTTGGGTTATTGAGGCAAGAATAGAACGAAACTTATTCTAGGTATTTTTTCAAAACTATACAGCGTTTTCAATATCAATTGATTACGTTGTTTAAGTTTTGAAATTGTTGGCGGCAAAGGGTTGCCGCCCTACAGTCCTTGTTACGCAGTAGGTCGGCAATCCTTTTCCGACATAGGCGTAATAAATAAGTAACTAATAGATATAAAAAACGCTGTATCTACAAGTTCAATGAATTTCACAAACTAATTGGATTAAATAATATTTTTTCCGTAACTGCCATAAATAGCGAGATTATTAAAATGCAACCTTTAAAACAAGAAGCGATCAATGCTATTGCCAAACTACCTGACAATGCAGATATGGAGGAAATCATGTATCGCCTCTATGTACTTGAAAATATCCGACTAGGGCAGCAAGACTCAGAACTTGGAAAGACAACTCCGGCAGAAGAAGTTTTGCGGGTAATCGAGACATGGTAAAGTGGTCAGACCATGCGCTTGCCCAGTTGCAAGATATTCATGATTATATTGCGAAGAACTCGCGGTTTTACGCCAAGAGAGTTTCCCGCACACTGGTACAGAAAAGTTTATTACTAAACGATTTGCCCCGCTTGGGCAGGATTGTGCCAGAATTAAACGAGGATACCATCAGAGAGTTATCCGTTTATTCTTACCGTGTTATCTACGAAATCAAAAGTAATTATATATAAGTATTGACTATTATCCATAAACGGCGGGATGTACAAGCAGATGATATACTATAAACCTCTGGTTTGTTGATATCCAGCTTTCAAAGTGAGTCAATTTCTCATAAAATTACTTCAATCCTGATAATTAACCATTTGATGTTGAAACCGCTGTATGTCCAAACGCCCCAACCGTAAATCCGTACCGAAAACCCCCGTCGCCGCCCTAATCGAATCCTTTGCCCATGACTTGCGGGGTGTCACCCATGTCAATGGCAAGGCGGTGTTTGTCGATGGCGCACTGCCCGGCGAGGAGGTCGAGTTTGTCTACACCGACATCCGCCGTGATTATGCCGAGGCCCGCGTTGCACGGGTCATCACCCCTGCCCCCAACCGGATTGAACCGCGCTGCCCGCATTTTGGTGTCTGTGGTGGTTGCAGCCTGCAACATCTGGACGAACACCAGCAGATCGTCATTAAGCAAAATTTGCTGATGGAGCAATTCTGCCGTATCGGCAAGGTCGAGCCTGAGGAAATCTGGCCGCCTTTGACCGGCCCGCATTGGGGCTACCGGCATAAGGCACGGCTAGGCGTCAAATGGGTGACGAAGAAGGGCAAGGTGTTGGTGGGCTTCCGCGAGAAGGCCAGTTCATTCCTAGCCGAACTCGGAACTTGCCTCGTGCTACATCCAAAAGTGGGGGAACGTCTGCCAGACCTGTCGGTGATGATTGAGTCATTAAGCATCCGCGACCAAGTTCCGCAAATCGAAGTGGCGGTGGGCGATGAACGCGCTGCCTTGGTGTTTCGGGTGTTGGGCCCGCCTGCCCAAGATGATTTGGAAATACTGCGTGGTTTCGGCCGGCGTTTTGGATTTGACATATACCTGCAACCCAAAGGGCCGGATTCAGTGTTTGCGTTATGGCCGGAAAACCCGCCGTTGTTGGGTTATGCCTTGCCGGAAAACGGGGTCGAGTTCCGTTTCCAGCCTACCGACTTCACCCAAGTGAACGTGGCCATCAACCGCAAAATGGTTAACCGGGTATTGGAAGCTTTGGATCCTCAAGCCGGCGATGAAATTTTGGATTTGTTCTGCGGCATCGGCAATTTTACGTTGCCTCTGGCACGAAAAGCAGCCCAGGTAATCGGTGTCGAAGGCGGGGCGGAGGCGGTGGCGCGGGCAAGGCAAAATGCGGCGGACAATGGCTTGGACAATGTGGCTTTCCATGTGGCCGACCTCACCCAACCGCAGGATTCATCGCCCTGGGCCAATCGCAGGTACGACAAAGTATTGCTCGACCCTTCCCGTGCCGGGGCGATGGAAATCCTGGCCTATGCCGGCAAGTGGTCCGCTTCGCGTATTGTCTATGTGTCATGCAATCCATCGACCTTGGCCCGCGATGCAGGCATCTTGGTCAACGGGCAGGGTTATCGCTTGGTCAAAGCAGGGGTGATGGATATGTTTCCAAATACCACCCATGTCGAGTCCATTGCCTTGTTTGAGCTATTTTAATATAATAAGGACTCATCGGTAGAATCATTTATACAAAACTTTTGAGCGACTATTTTATTGAACCGATTTAACATTATTGACCTACCATTGGCTGGTTTGAAACTCGTTGAGCGCCAACATTTAAGCGATGAACGCGGTTTTATCTCGCGCATTTATTGCGAGGAGGAATTCCTTGTGGCGGGCATAGTCAAGCCTATCGCGCAGATCAATCACACTCTCACGCGGCGAAGGGGCGCGGTGCGCGGCTTGCATTTTCAACATCCGCCGCATGCCGAGGACAAGCTGGTGAGTTGCTTGAAAGGAAGTATATGGGATGTGGCCATTGACCTCCGGTATAATTCTTCAACCTTCTTGCATTGGCATGCCGAAATTCTTTCTGCTGGGAATGGCAAGAGCCTGCTTATTCCAGAAGGCTACGCCCACGGATATCAAACATTGACCGATAATTGCGAACTAATTTATTTGCATACATCGCCCTATCACCCGGAGGTTGAAGGCGCACTCAATGTGGTCGATCCGATGTTCAAGATCGCCTGGCCTTTGCCGATGGTTGACCTTTCCGAGAGGGATCGTTCGCATCCTTTTATGGCGCAAAATTATCAGGGGCTTGTTTTATGAAATGCCGCCATTGCCGTGCCGAATTGACTTTACCCTTGATTGATTTAGGCTCTGCACCGCCTTCCAATGCCTATCTCACCAAACTGACCCTGCGCCGTCCTGAAAAATGGTTTCCTTTGAAGGTGTTGGTTTGCGAATCCTGTTGGCTGGTACAGGCGGAATCATACTCAAGAGCCGCTGAGCTTTTTAATGAAGAGTACGCCTACTTCAGTTCCTTTTCTGAACAATGGTTGAAACATGCCCAACATTATGTGGATACGGTGGTAGCTCGCTTTGGCCTTACGATTGACAGTCAGGTGATTGAAGTGGCTTCGAATGACGGATATTTGTTACAATTCGTAAAACAGCGGGGCATCCCTTGTTTGGGCATTGAGCCAACCGCAAGCACCTCTTCCGCAGCGCGCATTAAGGGCATTGAGACTATCGAAGAGTTTTTCGGTGTCGAGCTTGCGGGTAGGCTGGCAGGTCAAGGTTTTAAAGCGGATTTGATGGTGGCCAACAATGTTTTGGCGCATACACCCGATATCAATGATTTCTCAGCAGGATTTATCTTATTACTGAAACCATGGGGTGTGGTTACTTTTGAGTTTCCCCACTTGATGAAGTTAATCGAACAAAACCAGTTTGATACGATTTATCACGAACATTTTTCATACTTTTCTTTTACTGCAATCATGCAGATATTTTCTCGCAATGGGCTTTCTGTTTTGGATGTTGAAGAAATAAATACTCATGGTGGCAGCCTTCGTGTATTTGCCCAGAGAATGGATACCGGGAAACACGCTGTCAGCGAGAATGTGTCCAATCTGTTGGATAAAGAAAGGGTGGCAGGAATGAATAATGCGTACTATTATAAAGGGTTTCAAGAAAATGCTGATAAGGTTAAAAATGATTTTGTGGCTTTTCTGATTAAAGCCAAGCAGGAGGGTAAGACCGTTGCTGGCTATGGTGCCGCCGCCAAGGGTAATACCCTGCTAAATTATGCCGGAATCCGACCCGATCTGCTTCCATTCGTGGTGGACCGCAACCCCGCCAAACAAGGCAAATACCTGCCCGGCAGTCGCATTCCCATCTTTGATGAGAGTCGTCTTAGAGACGCCCAACCAGACTATGTGGTGATTCTCCCATGGAACTTGAAGGAGGAAGTGATGCGGCAGCTTGACTACATCAACGCATGGGGCGGCAAGTTTGTCACGGCGGTACCGGTATTGAAATGTGGCTACAATTGAGGGGGACACAGTGAGGAATGACATCGCATGAGCAAAAACTCCAACCAAGGCAAGGCCCTGGCGGATTTAGATGCGGACGGAATCTTGGCGGCATTGGCCGCCATCGGCCGGGACCCAGCACTGCGCGAGACATTTGTGCAGGCTTGCCTGCAAGTCGAAAAGGGGCTCAACTACCCTGGCTCTGTGCGCGACAGCATCACCGCACCCATCGTCGATGCCTTGTTTCGCGATGCGGGGCGGGTACGCAAAACACTATCCACCGGCGAGATTTTCGAGTTTCCTTATCGTTCCAAGATCGCACGGGAATTCGTAATGTCGGAGCCGCGCCAGCCGGATCATGTCTGGGAACCCCAAACCACCAAACTGCTACTGCGCTTGGCACAGAACGCCCGGCAGGTGTTGGTGGGTGGTGCCTATTTTGGCGACCATGCAGTGTTATTAGCAAAGAAAATCGCCCATTGGGGGGGCGTTTGCCATGCTTTTGAACCCAATGCAGAACAGCTTGCCATGTTAGTGCGTAATGCCCGCTTAAATGGGTTGGATAATCTGCGCGCGCACCCGCTCGGTTTATGGAGCGAGTCGAATTGCAACCTCAAGCTGGTGGGTGAGGATTCCCACGCCCATCCGGAACGGGTCCATCAGGCGGACACCGACACTTTTTCCACTATCACCGTGGATGGCTATTTAGCCCAACAGGGCGTGAAGACATTGGATCTTCTCATGCTGGACATCGAAGGCGGGGAGTTCGACGTGCTGAAAGGTTCAAGTGGTCAGCTTGCCCTGCCTGAAGCAGAAGCACCGGCGGTCGTTTTCGAGGTGCATCGCCACTATGTGGACTGGAGCGAGGGGCTACACCAGACTGACATCCTGCGTTTCCTCGCGGGTTTCGATTACACGGTGTTTGCGGTACGCGACTTCAACGCCAACGTCAACATGGCGGGCAAGCCAATCGAACTGATCCCCGCCGATGCGGTTTACTTGGACGGTCCTCCACACGGCTTCAATATGCTGGCGGTGAAAGGCCCCAAGAAGCTGGAATTGATTGGCGATTACTTGGTTTGCCCAGGTGTGAGTCCCAAGCTGCTTGTGCATAAGGACCCAAGCCTTCACCATCCCAAGAATGGCCTGGGTTAATGCGGTTCACTATAGTCGGTGCCAGTGGATTCATTGGCAGCGCACTCGCCACGAGCTTATGCGCCATGGGACAAACGGTATTGACCCCAGTGCGCGGCGCGGCTGAACTGTTTACGACACCCCTCGGCCATGTGATCTACGCCGCCGGCGTGACCGCCGACTTCCGCACGCGCCCCTTCGACACGCTACGTGCCAATACCAGCCTAGCGGCAGATCTATTGGAACGGGCTGAGTTTGAATCCTTTCTCTATTTGTCCTCGGCCCGATTCTACCGGCATGCCGAGCACACCGGCGAGGAAGCTGCAATTTTCTTGAAACCCGGAGACAAGGAAGACCTCTACGATCTGACCAAGCTTACCGGCGAGGCCCTCTGTCATTCTAGCGATGGGAATTCGGTTCGTGTTGTGCGTCTCACCAATGTGGTGGGACCGGATTTTGGCTCGAAAAACTTCCTGTTTGACCTGATCCGCAGTGCATGTGACACCGGACGGGTCGATTTGCGTAGCGCATTGGAGTCATCCAAAGATTATATCTTGCTTCAAGATGTGTTGGGCATCCTACCGCGAATCGCCACTGCCGGTCGCCGTTCTTGCTACAATCTCGGTGCCGGACGCAATTTGACCCATGCAGAGTTACTTGAACCGATACTTGCAATCACCGGTGCCAAATTGACCGTAAGTGAAAGTGCCACACGGAGTGTCGCGCCAGCGATCAATATTGCCCGGCTACAAAAGGAATTTGATTTCCAACCCAGTCCAGTGCTGCCAGAAATCCCACAACTTGTTCATAAATATTTGACGATAAAGCATGATTAAAATTGATCTGGAACGGAACTTGGTGGACATCGACACTCCCGACGGTGTCGCCAGTTATCCGATCGGCTCACCAGAGGCCTTCAAATGGATATCGCAGGCTTGGCTCCGTAGCGGTTGGGATACAAAATACGTCTACAGTTTCACTTGGATGGGGCGACCCGTCATCCAGTTACCCGAAGATATGCTACGCATCCAAGAACTCGTCTATCGACTTAAGCCAGATATTCTGATTGAAACCGGTATCGCGCACGGCGGTGGCCTGGTTTTCCATGCCAGTCTTTTTAAAGCAATGGGAAAGGGCCGAGTCATTGGAGTGGACATTGATATCCGTCCGCATAACCGGCAAGCCATTGAAGCCCATGAACTAGCCGACCACATCACCATGATCGAAGGTTCGTCCATCGACGCTGCTATCGTCGCCAAAGTCCGCCAGCATATACAGCCAAGCGAACGGGGATTAGTGATATTGGATTCCTGCCATAGCAGAGCGCATGTACTGGCCGAATTGCGTGCCTACGCCGAATTCGTGGCGGTTGATTCTTACATGGTGGCTTGTGACGGGATTATGCAAGAGATCGTGGGGGCACCCAGAACCCGTCCCGAGTGGGTTACAGACAATCCGCAATCTGCCGTCAAGGATTTTCTGGCTGAGCGGGATGACTTCGCACTCGATGAACCGGTGTTCCCCTTTAACGAGGGGCAAATCACTGAACGCGTCACCTATTGGCCCGGTGCGTTTTTGAAGCGCGTCAAATGACACTAGGGGTTGGGAATCGCCGACTGACCTGCCGGAAATAAACTATAGATTTTTTACTGTGCCTAGGAAATACGATGATAAAACAAGCAATTCGAAAATTAATCGAAACCTCTGGATATACTATCCAAAAAAAGACAACAGCGGAAGTCACTTATAACCAAGACGGTTTGATTTGCACTCATAATCACGATTTCATGAATGATCCCTCATTCTGCAAAGCGTATGAAAGAGGGTGTCGCGCCGCTTCGGATTATCAGTGGCATTGGCGTGTTCACATCGGGTTATGGGCCGCCTACACGGCAAGCAAACTCGCCGGAGACTTTGTCGAGTGCGGGGTAAACTATGGCTTTCTGAGTTCGGCTATCATGGAATTTCTTAGCTGGGATTCCACAGGGAAACTCTTTTATTTACTTGACACATTCCAAGGTTTGGACCCGCGTCACGTTTCGAATGACGAGTCCCCATTGCGTATGGAACGAAACGAAAAATGGGTTAAAAACGGGTACTATGTCAGCGGTGTCGAGTCTGTTGAAATCAATTTTTCCCAATGGGCGAATGTTCGGATTATTCAAGGGAGCGTCCCTGAAACGCTCGGCCAAGTGGAGACGCAGGGCATTGCCTATCTTCACCTAGACATGAACTGTTCCCCACCCGAAGTCGCCGCGCTGAATTATTTCTGGGATAGTTTGGTTCCTGGGGCCATCGTGCTTCTCGATGACTACGGATTTCTGGAGCATATAGCGCAGAAACATGCCATGGATGCCCTTGCCAAAGAAAAAAATGTGATGATCGCATCTCTTCCAACAGGGCAGGGACTGCTCATAAAACCGCCAATGATTGTTTCAATCATCTAATTAACCCTAAAGGCAATTAATGAAAATCCCCACCCTGGGCAAACTCGACGCCGAAGCATGTCCCTAAAGAAGAATGTCATCGCCAATTGCCTAGGGCAGGGATGGCGGGCTTTGATGGGACTGGCTTTTATACCGTTGTATATCCAATACCTCGGAATCGAGGCTTATGGATTGATCGGTATTTTCACCATTCTCCAAGCTTGGCTAGGCTTGCTCGATCTAGGCATGCGGCCGGCTCTAACGAGGGAGATGGCACGGTTTGCCGGCGGGGCGCACGATGCCCAGTCGATTCGCGACCTGTTGCGCAGTGTTGAAGTTATTGTATTCGCCATCGCAGGAGCGCTTGCGCTTGGCATTTTGGCCGCCTCCGGCTGGCTGGCTTCCAACTGGTTGGGGGTTAAAAATCTACCCGTCGAGACAGTCGCACAGGCGTTTGCAATAATGGGTTTGGTCACCGCCTTACAGTTTATTGAAAATATTTATGTCAGCAGCATCGTTGGCTTGCAGCGGCAGGTGCGACAAAATGTAGTCACTGGCCTGATGGCAACGGCTCAGGGTTTGGGTGCGATTGCTGTGCTGGCTTGGGTTTCCCCCACCATCAAGGCATTTTTCATCTGGCAGGGCATCATTTCATTGGTCACCGTCGCTTTATTGGCTAACTTAGTTTACCGGGTACTTCCCTCCGCCCCACGGCCAGCCCGATTCTCCAAGGCAAATCTAATCGGCATCCGGCGATTCGCGGCGGGTACGACGGCGATTACCATCCTGACGTTGCTGTTAACCCAAACGGACAAGATACTGTTGTCGCGACTCCTCCCTTTGGAATCCTTTGCGCATTACACACTGGCGAGTGTGGTCTCCGGAGGTTTGTTCGTGCTGGCGAGCCCAATATCCGCCGCCTATTATCCGCGGTTTACCGAACTGGTGACCCATGGTGACGAACTTGCGTTGCGGGCGGCCTACCACCAGAGCGCACAGTTTATGACTGTTCTAATGGGCTCGGCGGCCGTCGTGTTAATGGTATTTGGCGACCGTGTATTGCTTTTGTGGACGGCGGATCCGGTGCTAACCCGCCAGACGGCACCGCTGATGACAGTGCTGGCACTGGGGAACCTGTTTAACGGGCTAACATGGATACCCTATCAAATGCAAATCGCCCATGGCTGGACCGCGTTGACAATTCAGGTCCACAGTGTCGCCGTCGCTGTGCTTGTACCCGCCATTCTATGGGTGACACCGACCTATGGAGGACTTGGAACTGCATGGGTATGGGTGATACTGAATGTGGGTTATCTGGTGTTCGCCATTTATTTTATGCATCGGCGTTTGCTGCCCACCGAAAAATGGTGCTGGTATCGACAAGATACTTTCGTCCCCCTTGTTGTCGCGGTTGTCGCAGCGGAAGTTTGCCGCTGGGCCATGCCTGATAACTTAGGGCGGATCGGTGAATTGAGCATATTGATAGCCAGTTCTAGCTGTGTTCTGATTACAGCGGCTTTTGC
This sequence comes from uncultured Methylococcaceae bacterium, assembly GCA_903857165.1. GTDB lineage: Bacteria > Pseudomonadota > Gammaproteobacteria > Methylococcales > Methylococcaceae > Methylumidiphilus. The sequence continues at coordinate 30,100 of CAIODU010000047.1, forward strand.
GGCCCCATTGGTGCGTCATCAACTCGCCCAGTATGTGCCTAGATAGAAAATTACGGCTACCAACTTAAGGCGGGGTACGATCAAAGCTTACCCGTTCGCCCTGAGCTTGTCGAAAGCCTGTCCTGAGCCTGCCGAAGGGGGTGAGCGGGTAAGCCGTTCATGGTTCGACAAGGCTCTCCTGAGCGTAGTCGAAGGGCTCACCACGAACGGCTTAACCTGTCCCGCCTTAAGCTGGTAGCCAAAATTACTTATTGAAAGGACAAAATAGAAACCCATGACACAACGTAATGAAAAAGTAATAACCCCGAAAGTTAGCATCGGCATGCCTGTTTACAATGGCGAGAAGTTTATCCGGGAAGCACTTGATTCACTGCTTGCCCAGACCTTTACCGATTTTGAGATTATTATTTCGGATAATGCATCAACTGATGACACACCAATAATTTGTAGTGAATATGCCGAGAGAGACTCTCGTATTCGTTATGTCAGGCAAGCTGAAAATATTGGGATAATGAAGAATTTTCAGTTTGTTTTAGATGAAGCGATTGGCGAATATTTTATGTGGGCTGCCCATGATGATTTATGGGGCGAAAAATTTATTGAAGAAAATTTAATTTTTTTAAATGAACATGATGACTATATCACCTCTATAAGCGCAACAATTGATTATAAAGGATTAACTTCAAAAGAAGTTGGTGTACTAATTATTGATGATGATACTAGCGAGGGGCGAGTTAATAGAATTTACAAGAATCAGTATGGAAATGCAAAGTTTTATTCATTATTTAAAAGAAATTTAATAGCAGATGTTAATGTTTCAAATTTCAGCTATATAGCCGGTGATTGGTCGATTATGTTAATTTATGCCAAGAGAGGTAAATTTAATGCATTAAACGGAGATATAGGGTTTATAAAACGAGCAGGAATTGGTTCTAGTCTAGTAAGATATTTTGATAAATTTCGGACAAATAATATAGAATATTTTTTTCCATTTTATTATTATTCTATTTTTGTAATAAAAGAAACAAAATCTTTTAAAAAAAGAACTAATATTATTTTATATCTGCTTTTGCTTAATTTATACATAGCAACTGTTTATTGCCTGGCACATTTTAAATGGCCCTACCGCATTGCGTTTTTTAGAAGGAAATTCGGCTACCCCGGATGATGTATGTAAGAATACGACATTAACTTGAATTTTAAAATGGATAACCCTGGCTTTTATCTCCATGTCAGCATCCCTGACCAACGGCTATTGTTGATTGAGAATGGAGTGGTCGTGAAAAGCTACCTGATCTCGACCGCCAAAAACGGGGCTGGGGAGATAAGGGGTTCCGGTTGCACACCCAGGGGTTGGCATGTGGTCCGTGCCAAAATTGGCAGGGATGCGCCAAGCAATTCCGTGTTCGTGGGGAGGCGGCCCACGGGCGAGACATACGATGCCGAACTGGAAGGGAGATTTCCTGATCGTGACTGGATTCTCACCCGCATACTTTGGCTAGGCGGGCTTGAGCCGGGCATCAACCGCTACCATGAAGTCGATACTGCGTGGCGTTATATTTATATCCACGGTAGCCCGGACCACGGGGTGTCCGGCCAGCCTGAATCCCATGGTTGCATCCGCATGACCAGCCCCGATGTCATCGACCTGTTCGGCAGGGTTGAGGCTGGAACTTTGGTTTTGATCGTCGATGAAGATAATATTTCCCCTCGCCTAAGTAACCCATGTCTCTGCAAATCTGTCAACAAGTAAGGAAATCCATGAAGAAACTCTTAGCTTTCACCGCACTTAACCTAGTCATCGTGGCCAATCCCGGCCTTGCTGCTGAGGACATCAGGCCGGGGCAATGGAAAATCTCTCTGGAATCGGGGGTGTCGGCATCGCCGGATTGGAAGCCACAGCCCTTTGAAACGAGTCAATGCCTGACCGAATCCGACGCGCAAAACCCTGACCGGCTGCTGCTAAGCCTGGGTTCATCCGGGGCTACTGGATGTGACTTCCTGAACCGGCAGTATTCTGGCAACACACTTACGTTTGATGTCAGTTGTGCCGGGACCCTAGGCATCAAGGGACACGGCCAAGTCACCTATACGGCCACTACGGTTGACGGGGTCCTCAACGTCACCCTGGGAGGCGAGGAAAAAGTCGATATGCAAAACAAGATTCATGCGAACTATCTGGGCGATTGCCCGGCCTCAGGGGGTGCCTTGCCATAAACCTTATGACTCGGCATCATTTATAGGGTATACTCTTGAGGTGATATTACGCCCGCCCGCCTATCGGCGCTTTCCCCCCCGCAGCAAGCTTCCTCCCTACTGGCGCTACGCTGCTTTGCCCCTACCGTCTGGAACGGCCCGGAATTCTTTCCGGCAGACGCGCCCCTTTACTTATCGACTAGGTGATTAATGTCCTTTTCCCAACTCGGCCTTAGCGCCGAACTGTTGCGCGCCGTATCCGAAGAGGGTTACGAACGACCCACTCCAGTGCAAAAGCAGGCCATCCCCGCCGTTCTGAACGGGAAAGATTTGCTGGCAGGCGCCCAAACCGGCACCGGCAAAACCGCCGCCTTTACGCTCCCTCTGTTGCAACTGCTTAACGAGACACCCAATGCGCCAGCGACAAGGCGCATGGTGCGTGCGCTGGTGTTGACGCCCACCCGCGAGTTGGCGGCCCAGATCCATGAGAGCGTGGTGACTTATGGTCGATACCTGCCCCTGCGTGCAACAGTGGTGTTCGGCGGGGTGGGCATAACCCCTCAAATCGACCGTCTGCGCAAAGGCGTTGACATCCTCGTGGCGACACCGGGCCGGCTGCTGGATCTTGTCGGGCAGCGGGTATTGGATCTTTCCCGCGTGGAAATCCTCGTATTGGACGAGGCCGACCGCATGCTGGACATGGGCTTCATCCATGATGTGCGCAAAATCATCAACCTGCTGCCCCGCAAACGGCAAAATCTGCTGTTCTCGGCGACCTTCTCGGATGAGATTCGCACCCTTTCGGGCCAGATTCTCCATGCGCCACTTGAAATCGAGGTTGCCCGCCGGAACGCACCTACGGAACTCGTCAGCCATACGGTCTATGCGGTCGAAAAGGATCGGAAACACGAACTGCTTGCTTACTTGGTGGGCAGTGGGCGGTGGAAACAGGTATTGGTCTTCGTGCGTACCAAACACGGCGCAGATCGGCTGGCACGACAATTGGAGCGGGACGGCATCGACACGGGTGTGCTGCATGGCAATAAAAGCCAAGGGGCGCGAACCCAAGCCTTGGCGGGGTTCAAGAACGGCAAAGTGACGGTTCTGGTTGCCACCGACATCGCGGCCCGCGGCCTGGACATTGATCAATTGCCTCATGTGGTCAATTATGAATTGCCCAATGTGCCGGAAGATTATGTCCATCGTATCGGCCGCACTGGCCGCGCCGGGTCAAGTGGCGAGGCGTTGTCACTGGTTTGCCAGGAGGAGATAAAATTGCTGGCCGCAATCGAACGTGTCTTGAACAAGGATATTCCCCGTGTGACCGCACCCGGCTTCGAGCCTTCATTCTCCCTTGATACGCGCAACCCCAATTTGCCCCGATCCGCCTTAAAAGGCAGTTCCCGGGGGGCCAATGAAGGGGCATCACGCCGCAACTCGCAGACGCCACCGGGCCGCTGGAACAGTGGCACTCCCAAAGCCAAACAAGCCGACCCGGGGCGTAGGCGCTAGACTTCCCTGACAGAGGCGCGTCCTGGAAAAGCGGCTTAGGCGATTTCCGCTAAACAAACTCCCTGAGGTGGAAGCGGCACCCTGCCGCCTTAAGCGGCTGGAAGCCGCTTCCACCTCATGTCAAATGGGCACGGCCACTGTCGGAATTGGCCTTATTGCTTGGGGGCGGCTTTTTCCTCCGGCGGGGGCATTTCCTCCGGTTGAGCTTTTTCTTCGGGAGGGGCTTTTCCGTCGGGCGTGGCCTTTTCAATCGCCATGCCCATGCAACTCATGATGAAGTCAGTCACATTATTTGCAGCGGCATAGGTTTCCTTGATACCCCCAAAAACATCCTGATATTCCTTAACGGCTTTTTCCAAGTCACTTGGGGATTTTACCGAAGCAAATTTGGTGAACGCTTCAAAATAGCGGACGCGCTTGGGGTCGCCGGGGACGGGGGGCGCCTCCTCGGATATGTTCGCCACCACACACTCGGCGATATCTTCGGGTTTCAACTTGTAATCCTTCAAATCGCTGTCATCCTTGAACTTTTCAGTTAGAACCTGTTTAAGGTCTTGTTGTTCCTTGCTGTTGCCGCAGGCGGCAAGCAGCAAAACGGCAACAAACACGGTAAGAATTTTCTTCATCGAATCAACCTAGTTGGAAATGTTTTGTCAGGGTGCTTAAAATTAAGCATCAGTATTATGAGGGATAAACCACCCAACTTACCAGCGCACAGACAAAAAAAGTGGCATAAGGAACTTGCTTTTCACCCATCAGTCAGATAATTAGTTCCTCCTCATGGAGATTTTGCATCATTTATGCGATTGACCCGTCCTTTGGGCGGGTCTCTTTTTTCAATTGGAGGCATCAAATTAAATTATCATATTTTGGTAACCCCGCTGAAAACGATAGATTTTCTGCGTCTTTCCTATTGCGTCCTTACCTTTATATTTTAATATGAATGCTTACATACTGATAATCGGGGCATCGTGTGGTTTAGGTAAAAGCCCTGCCAAAAGGCCAATGGTCAGGGCTTGAAAATTTAACATGACTACTTTATCACGGGTTTTATGGCTGTCTTTTTTCCGACCCATCACGTTTGCCATAACGCAGTGCGGCCTGATCGCAGAAAGCACCAACCATTGATTCCACCATACCCTTGAAAAATGCACCGAATGCCATTTTCAACAAGGGATTGGAGAATTCAAAGTCGAGATTGAAAGATATTTCGGATCCGCCTTGGTGAGTAGGTTTGAAAAACCATGTACCCCGCAAATACTTGAAGGGGCCATCCACCAGATTCATATCAATCTGCTTGCTGTCTTCCATCACATTCGCGGTGGTAAAATCCATTTTAATCTTACCTTTTGACAAGGTAATTGTGACTACTTGCCGGTTCACTGTCCTTGATTGGATCAGGACGTTGCTGCACATAGGCAAATAGTGGGGGTAGGTGGGTGCGTCGTTGACCAAATCGTACATCTGTTTTGGGGTGTAAGGCACACAGGCACTCGTATTAATTTGAGTCATGTGTCGAATTCCTGTTGTAAGTTGAGTTTCAGCGAGAGGGTTATGATTTTGTGGAACTTACAGTCATTTTTTGGTTTCTTCGGATGCCGGGTCAGATTCGGGCTGCGGCGTAGGCGGCGGTGTGGTCAACACCATTTGTGACCCTCCCAGTTTCAACTCGAAAACGCTGGTGGCATGGGGCGGTATGGGGGCCGAAACCCGCCAGCGGGCCGAGCCCAAGCTTCGGAAACCGGCATAAGCGGCAAAAAATCCAGCGGCATCCTCGGGCTGGAGCAGCAGAGTCTTCTTTTCGCCTGGCCTCAGCATCAGTTCCTGCTTGCGCGCCAAATCCGCACCGAGGGCCGCTTGGTCTTTCTCATTGAGTGCAAAATAATCCGCCGCGTTGAATCCGGTCAGCCCCTTCAATTCATAAATCCGCAGCAGCACCGGAGACCCCTTGCCTTCCACGTTAGGATTGACATCCTTCGCTGCTTCGATGTGCAGTTCGATCTTGGTGGGGGGCAATGGGGGTGGAGGCTCCTCCTCCTTGGCGCCGAAGCACCCTGGCAACAAAATCGCTAGTAAAACCGTAAGCCCAGTTCGGCGAAGACTCATCACAATAACTCCCGTTTGTTTGTTAGCACATAAACTAAAGCATTAGCCAGCCATCTGGCAAGGCTCGTAGCAACAATTTGCCACCGGCCTAAGGCAGGACAGGTTAAGCCGTTCGTGGTGAGCCCTTCGACCACGCTCAGGAGAGCCTTGTCGAACCATGAACGGCTTAGCCCGCTCACCCTTCGACTTCGCTCAGGGTGAACGGGTAAGCCTTGATCGTGCCCCGCCTTAAGTTGGTAGCCCAACAATTTGCCCAATTTTTCCTACATTATGGGCCGATTGCCAGCAAAGTCCAAGGCTGCTCCGATGGATGCTGACATGGGGCCGGACTGGCAGTCAAAAAAACTTTCTTCCCTGCTTGAATAAGTTCATCGGCGAGGCCATATCAAGCTGCGTTGTTTAACCCTAAGCGGGATACGCGAGACAGAGGCAAAAACCAATCGCGAGGCTTACAAGCGCGTCGAGCGCCTGCACGGCAGCTTCCACCGCCGTTTTTCGCTGCCGGACACGGTGGATTCCGATGGCATCTCGGCCCGCTACGCCAACGGTGTGTTGGAAATCATCATCCCGAAAAAATCAGTGATTCAGCCGAAGAAAATTATTGTCGTCAGCGAAAACTAAGGTCGGCAATAACCTTGCGGAATTGAAGAGGGGCGGACAGCCCCTCTTTTTTTCAGAAATCAGACGAAGCGCCCCCCGCTTTCGACCACTATAATAGGTGCCTTGACAGCGGGGTAAGCGAACGTGAATCACGAAGACAAGCAGTGTTTCCAACAAGAGCAGGCGATGATCAAGCGCTACCTGGCGCGTTGGCTACCCTTATTCAAAGAGGTCATGGCCTTCCACAGCGCACAGGGGTTCCATGGCGGAACCGGGGCGGTCTACGTTCTGTTGCGCAAAGCCGAAAAAGCCAAGGACAGGGTGCGCGAACGGCTTGGCCTGACCTCGGGCAAACCGGATTTTGTTAAAGGATAATCGGGGTGGGGCCACCTTCCCAAACCCATTTGGCCTATCTGGACTCCTTGCGTGGCTTGGCTGCGTTGGCGGTGATCGGTTCGCATTATGTCCGTGCCTATGACCTTCCCTGCCGCAGTGATTACTGCGACCGCCTACTGACCTATTCCCCTTTGCATATCTGGTGGGATGGCGGTGCGGCTTTCTCCCTCTTTTTTGTACTGAGCGGCTTGGTGCTTTCGCTGAAGCACTTTCGCCATGCCACAAGCCCAGACCTGTCACACTACCGGCTCCGCGCCTATATTCTAGGGCGTGTGTTCAGGATTTGGCCGGCTTACCTATTGGTTTTGACGATCAGCTACTGGCTATATCAGCGGTATCAATGGGTCGCCGCAAGTATGCCCGCCACAATACCCAGGCAAAATGAGTGGTTGCACACCTTATGGGGGCAGCCAGCGAATTGGGTTGACTTTTTCAAGGACAGTTTCCTGTTGGGCATGAGGATGGAAATGCGGTTCCTTCCGCAAGCGTGGACGCTGAGCATCGAATTGGCCCTGTCTTTATTGGTTCCGGCTGGCATTTTGTTGGCCACCAGACATTCGGCTTGGCTGGTGTTTTTCACTTTGTTTGCGATCCATCCCTTGGGAGTTTCGCCCTATTTATTCCATTTCATGTTGGGGATACTGGTGGCCAAGCACCATCAAGCGGTTGCCAGGCAGTTACGGAGCAAGCTCGGTTGGCGATGCTTGTCATGGGTAATTGGACTATTTCTATACACCATCGGTGAAACCCTCGATCCATGGATAAGCCCAAAAGCGGTTGACTGGTTGACCGGGTTGGGTTCAGGGGTGTTATTGTTGTGCGTCATGGGATCGGCCAAATTTCAGCGAATACTGTCTTTCCCGGCACTCCGCTATCTTGGAAAGGTTTCCTATAGTATATATCTTATTCATTTCGCGGTGCTGATCAACGTCACTCCGCTATTTCTGTCCTTGCTTGATGCCTCCGTCGATGGGTTTTATTTCGCCTGGTGGTCAGGATTCGCCGCAACCATTGTTTACTCCGCTTGCCTTGCCTCGCTCTCCTACCGGTTTGTCGAGATGCCAGGCATCGCACTGGGCAGGCGCTTGGGAAGGGCCACCCTAGCGCCTTGAAGGGCACTCTACATTTGGGATTTATTTTTCGGATCTCGCCCAACCACTCATCACCAACCATCAGGATACCCTATGACTAAAGTTGACCTACCCGCCGTAAACCAAAAATTCGCCATAGAAGGCCATTTGAATTTTAACAATGGGCCAGGCGGGTTGGCAATCGCCGAGATCGGCAACTTACACGCCAGCGCCAACATTTTCCTACAAGGCGCCCACTTGGCGAGTTGGACGCCGCGCAGACAACAACCCGTCATTTGGCTGTCTCCCTTGGCCCGCTTCGCCGAAGGCAAAACGATACGCGGCGGTGTTCCCGTTTGTTGGCCCTGGTTCGCGTCCCACCCCAGCGAGGCAAACTTTCCTTTCCATGGTTTTGCCCGCACCTCGCTTTGGGAGGTGGCCGAAACCGCCAAGCTAGATGACGGCGGCACGTTATTGGTCTTGCGTCTGCCGCCGAACGAAGCCAGCCTGGGCGTGTGGCCGAATCCCACTCCTGTGGAAATTCGTTTTACGGTGGGCGACACCCTGGGGATCGAACTGGTCACCCGCAACGAGGGGGCCGCCCCGGTCATCATTGGTCAAGCCCTGCATGCTTATTTCCGGGTTGGCGATGTCAGGCAAATTGCAATCCTGGGTTTGGACGGCCACCCCTACATCGACAAGCTGGAAGAAGGCAAACGCAAGCAGCAAGAAGGACGGATACGTATAGAGGGCGAAGTTGACCGTATTTATCTGGATGCCGGCGGCGACTGCCAAATTGAAGACCCCAGTCTGAAACGCCGCATCCTTATCGGCAAACAAGGCAGTCATTCCACCATCGTCTGGAACCCGGGCGCGGAAAAAGCCGCCGCCATCGCCGACATGGGGGAAGCCTGTCATGCCAATATGGTTTGCGTGGAAACTGCCAATGCCGCCGATGATGTGGTGACGATTGCGCCGGGGGCGGAGCACAAGCTTTCGATTCGGTATAGTGTGGAAAATTTATAGCGTGTAACCCGCAGGGATGCGCAATGCCCGTCTAAAAAATGTTACAGTGAGCCATGGGTGACAAAGACATCATCTCAAAAGAAATTATCCAGCGGCTGGTGCGGGATTTTGCGACCTATTTATTCCATTTGCCCGTCACCGATGTGGAATTGCTGGACACCGAGCAGCACCGCATTGAAGACCGCCGCGCCGATTTGGTTGCCCGCGTCACGGGCATTGACGGAAAGGTTTTCCTGCTGCATATTGAAATCCAGAACGACAACGATGCTACGATGCCTAAGCGAATGTTGCGCTATCTGGCTGATTTGCTTTTGGCTTATCCAAGTATGCCCATCAAGCAGTATTTGGTGTACATCGGTAAGGAATTCTTGCGCATGACTGATGGGCTTGACTTGGAGCAAATGCACTACCGGTACCATGTCATCGACATGCACAACGTCGATTGCGATGAATTGTTAAGGCAAGATTCCCCGGATGCCTGGGTCATGGCGGTATTGTGTGACTTTCAAGACCGCTCGCCGCGAACCGTCATCCACGAGATACTCGGTCGTTTGGTGGAACGCTTGCACGAAGCACCGCCGCGTCTGCGCGAATATGTGGAGATGTTGGAAATCCTGTCAACCAACCGGGATTTGAATCTGAACATTGAGGAGGAATTGGAAATGTTGACCATTGACTTAGAAAAGCTTCCATCCTATCGCATAGGCGAGAGAAGAGGCATGGAAAAGGGATTGGAAAAGGGATTGGAAAAGGGCGCTCATGAAAAGGCTCAAACCATCGCGGCGGAGCTTCTTGGCGCAGGGATTCCCCCATCTCAAGTTGCCATGTTCACCCAATTGCCATTGGCGGAGATTGAGGGTTTGAAAAAGAGGCAGTAGGAAAAATATATCCTGGCTTATACAAGATACTTCGCCAACAACCCTCTTTCTCCGATCAGTGGCAAAGGTATCTTGACTTCCCATCCCCCGCCAGGTGCTTCAGTCAGTGGGTTTCCATGCTTATCCCTCATGCTTTCCAAGACTATGTCTTGATTGCCTTCGGGTAGTATCAACTCCAAGCGGTCACCCACGGCAAACTTATTCTTGGCAAGAATATCGGCTAAACCAGTTTCAGGGTCATACCCGGTTATTTCGCCGACAAATTGCTGCTTATGGCTCTGCGAATAGCCACGCAGATAGTTTTGTTGCTCATGGGTATGATGGCGCTGATAAAAGCCATCGGTGTAGCCGCGTTGGGCAAGATTTTCCAACACACCGAGCAGTTGCGGGTTGAAATCGCGACCGGCCAAGGCATCGTCAATGGCCTGACGATATACTTGGGCCGTGCGGGCGACGTAATAGTGGGATTTGGTGCGGCCTTCGATTTTCAAGCTATTCACACCGATATCGATGAGCCGCCGCACATGTTCCACGGCCCGCAAATCTTTCGAATTCATGATGTAAGTGCCGTGCTCGTCCTCCATCACCGGCATGAATTCGCCGGGGCGGTTTTCCTCTTCCAATAAGTAAACTTGATCGGCCAAGGGATGGCGGTTGGCACCGCCGCAATCGGCCTTGTTCAGTTCGGACAGGGAAATATCGAGTGTGCCCGCCACAAAATCCCCCTCGGCATTTTCTTGCGCCGGGGTCGTGGCATATTTCCAGCGGCAGGAGTTGGTGCAGGTGCCTTGGTTGGGGTCGCGGTGGTTGAAATAACCGGACAAAAGACAACGCCCGGAATAGGCGATGCACAACGCGCCGTGGACGAAGGTTTCCAATTCCATGTCCGGGCATTGCTGGCGAATTTCGGCGATTTCATCCAGCGACAATTCCCGCGATAAAATAATCCGGCCAATACCCACCGACTGCCAAAATTTCACCGAGGCGTAGTTCATGGTATTGGCTTGCACGGACAAATGGATAGGCATGTGCGGCCAGTTTTCCCGCGCCAGCATGATCAGACCGGGGTCCGCCATGATCAGCGCATCGGGACCCATCGCGACAATTGCGCCAATGTCCTTGATGAAAGTTTTGATTTTACTGTTATGCGGCAGGACGTTGACGGCAAGATAAAACTTTTTGCCCAAGCCATGCGCCTCGGCTATCCCCAAGCTTAGATTGTTTTCCAAAAAATCATTGTTGCGTACCCGCAAGCTGTAACGGGGTTGGCCGGCATAGACCGCGTCCGCGCCATAGGCAAAGGCATAGCGCATGTTTCTTAGTGTTCCGGCGGGTGAAAGCAGTTCTACGGAATGCATGGGGGTTTCAGTTACACAGAATGCACGGGGGTTTCAGTTTTACAGGGCGACATTGCAGGGCAATCCGACCCTGTCAACTATTGAACGCCAGCATGATGATATCGTAATACTGGCTCAGGTCGATGCCGAAATCGCCTGGGCGGCGCACTGTCACTATCCGGAAAGGACGCCCATTGTCATCGACCGTCTTCTCGCTCATATCGACGAAACCCTGGGTTGGGGCTTTGTCGGCGTCCCGCACCACTAGGACTTGTGGCCGCAAACGTTGCCTGGGGTTGGATTCAAGGACTATGGCAACCTCCCCCGAACTCAACTCGACTATGGTGCCCGGCGGGTAAATTCCCAAGTAAGACACAAAAGCCAAGGTGAGGCTGCTATCGATTTTGTTGTCCCTCGCCAATTGGTTGAGGATGGCCACTGCGCTCAAGTGGTCTCCGGCAGGCCGATAGGGCTTGGGACTGGTGATCGCTTCATATTTGTCCACCACCGCCACGATCTTGCAGTTTATGTTCAGTTGATGCCCTTGCATCCCACGGGGGTAGCCCGTTCCGTCAATATTCTCATGGTGTCCATAGGCGACATCCACCGTGCCGCTGAAGATATTGCGCCCGGACATCAGAATATCCCGCCCTGCTGTGGTATGGGTTTGGACAATGGCTATCTCCTCTTCATTGAGCGGGCCCGGTTTGTTGAGGATCTCATCGGCGATGGTCACCTTGCCCATGTCGTGCAACAAACCGCAAGTGCCAAGCTGCTCCAGTTGGGTGGCATCATAGCCGAGCAGGCGGCCTAGGACGATGGAATAAACACAAACATTGAATGCGTGCTGGTTAAGGCCTTCGCCTTTATTGCGCATCCGGGTCAGGAACATCATGGCCTCTGGGTTTTTGGTCAGATTGGCCACGCAATCCGAAACCGCATTTTTTGCCAACTGAATATCCAGGCTCTGCCCAAAGCGAATTTCGTCGATGAAACTCTTGATCAGATTCGATGTATTTTGGCGCGTCGAATCGGCGGCCTTCATGTCCTTTTCGACAAAAGCCCTTTTCTTATCATTGATGAATGAACCAGGCAACTCGTCTATGGTCACCCTGACCACTTTGGTGCGCATTAGATCGATGTAGACATATTCGCAATGTTGCATGACCGCTTCGATGTCGGCGTCGTTTTCCACCTCGAACCCTTGGAGCATGAAGGGGGTTTCCAGCCATGGGCGATCCAATTCGCAAACATACATACCCGGCCTCAGATCGCAAGCACGCAATCTGATCTTTTCCACATAGTCAACAATTCGCGGTTTTCCTGGTGGCATGGCTAAATTTAATTGTTAGAAACATACTGAATTAAGAATAACTGTGATGTAACGCAAACCCACACGCAGGCGGTTGCGGGGCAGCCTTCAGACCGTCAATTAGGCTGCTGTATTTTTTCACAAGTCACGTCCCCGGGTTTCTGCGTGTGACGGGACTCCAAACGAATCATGGAGCCAATCGCCGGGCAAAGGCTGTTCAATTCCTCAACCTCGACATCCGGGCGGTTGGCTGTCCATGTCTCAAGGAGGTCTTGCAGGGTATCCCTAAACGCCTTAGGGTTCAGCTTGCGCATGCAGGTTACACAGATTTCAGTGGTTCCGCAGGTTGGCATTTTCTTGCCACACTCGCAAAGCGTGATGATAGCTTCAGCTTCGGTGCGGTCAGTGGTGTTGGTTGTCATAATGTGTCCTCTTGGTATAAAGCCACGCTGCTTGCGTGACGTTTAGTTTAATCCACAAATGCACGCTTGGATTTTCTTTATCTCATCCCTGACCTTTGCTGCCTCTTCGAATTCCAATTCACGGGCCAAAGCGTACATTTTCTCTTCCAATTGTTTGATCATTTTGGTCGCCTCGGCGGGTTTAAGCACATGATACTCCGCCGACTTCTCCGCCGCCTTGGATTTTGGCTTGTAGGCGTAATTGCCCCCTCCGCCCGGAATGGGAACCTCCAGAACGTCGGTGACGTTGCGAGTGGCGCTCTTCGGGGTGATGCCCATGGCTGCATTGTGGGCCACTTGCTTGGCACGGCGGCGGTCGGTTTCCTCCACGGCTTTCTCAATGGATCGGGTTATTTTGTCGGCGTACAGAATCGCCTTGCCATTGATGTTGCGGGCGGCACGGCCCATGGTCTGGATCAGCGAGACGACAGAGCGCAGGAAGCCTTCCTTATCCGCGTCGAGTATCGCCACCAAGGAAACCTCGGGGATGTCCAAACCCTCGCGCAACAAGTTGATGCCCACCAGTACGTCGAATTTGCCCAAGCGCAGATCGCGGATTATTTCCACCCGTTCGACGGTTTCCACATCGGAATGCAGATAGCGCACAGCAACATCGTGATCCATCAAATATTCGGTCAAGTCTTCCGCCATGCGCTTGGTCAAGGTCGTCACCAAAACCCGTTCCTTTTTTTCAGTGCGTAGGCGGATTTCGGAGAGCAGATCGTCCACTTGAGTGGATGCGGGGCGGATTTCCACTTCCGGGTCAACCAGTCCGGTGGGCCGCACCACCTGTTCCACCACCGACCCTGAATGCTCCAACTCGTAAGGCCCTGGCGTGGCCGAAATGTAAATGCGTTGGGGTGCGCGTTGCTCGAACTCTTCAAAGCGCAACGGCCGGTTGTCCAAGGCTGACGGCAGGCGAAAGCCATATTCTACCAGAGTTTCCTTGCGCGAACGGTCGCCCCGGTACATACCGCCGATTTGCGGGATGGTCTGGTGACTTTCGTCAATGACAATCAGGGAATCGTCCGGCAGATAATCAAACAAGGTCGGTGGCGGTTCGCCGGGCTTTTGCCCGGACAGATGGCGGGAATAGTTTTCGATCCCCGAGCAATAGCCAACCTCCAGAATGATCTCCAGATCGAACAGGGTGCGCTGCTCCAGCCGTTGCGCCTCCACCAGCTTGTTGGCGGTACGCAGGTTATCCAGCCTTGCCTTCAGTTCCACTTTGATTTCTTCCACCGCCGCGAGGATTTTTTCCCTAGGGGTGACGTAATGGCTTTTCGGGTAAACGGTGAAACGGGCGATGCGGGCCAGGATTTCACCCGTCAGTGGGTCGAACAGCGAAAGCCGCTCGATCTCGTCATCGAACAATTCCACCCGCAAGGCTTCGCTTTCCGATTCCGCCGGGAAGATGTCGATTACCTCGCCACGCACCCGGAAGGTGGCCCGGCGCAGTTCGATGTCATTGCGGGTATATTGCAATTCCGACAAGCGGCGCAACAGTTTGCGCTGGTCCATCAAATCCCCGCGCACCAGATGCAGCACCATCTCGAAATATGAAGCAGGCTCGCCCAAGCCGTAAATGGCCGAAACCGTCGCCACAATCACCACATCGCGCCGTTCGATCAGCGCCTTGGTGGCGGACAGGCGCATCTGTTCGATGTGTTCGTTGAGGGAAGCGTCTTTTTGGATATAGGTGTCGGACGAGGGCACATAGGCTTCCGGCTGATAGTAATCGTAATAACTGACGAAATACTCCACCGCGTTTTCCGGGAAGAAATCCTTCATCTCCCCGTACAACTGGGCGGCCAAGGTTTTGTTGTGCGCCATGATCAGCGTTGGGCGCTGGATTTGGCTGATGACGTTGGCGATGGTGAAAGTCTTGCCGGAGCCGGTCACGCCGAGCAAAGTCTGGTGCAATTCGCCGTCATGGATGCCCTCCACCAGTTTGGCAATCGCCTCAGGCTGGTCGCCAGCCGGTTGGTAGCGGCTATGCAGACGGAATTGCTTTTCTTTGGCAGGTTCTTCCCCCTGGGTTTTCCCCGCTTCATTCATATGCGATTGCTGCCATTTTTGGGCTAGTTCTTTCATAGTTGTTTGCCATTCATCAATTTAGTGGGACGTAAGGAGGAATCCCCGTTCATTCATACGGGAAAGCGATACGCCACAACCTGCGCTTGTAAACTCCCTGACGGTTGCGATAATGTTATGCCAAATCACGTTCACCCGAAACCTTAAGATTAGACACATGAAAATCCTATACCTACACGGCTGGAAATCCGTCAGCGGCGGCGCGAAGCCAAGCTATCTGGCCGAACAAGGCCATGAAATCACCGAACCCGAACTTCCCGGGGACGATTTTAACGAAGCCTTGCGCCTCGCCCAAGCAGAGTTTGACCGCATCGCCCCGGAGGTCGTCGTCGGTTCCAGCCGGGGCGGGGCGTTGGCGATGAATCTAAATTCCAAGGACGTGCCCTTGGTGCTGTTATGCCCGGCTTGGAAGCGCTGGGGGCAGATCGGCACCGTCAAGCCGGGGACGCAGATTCTGCATAGCCGAGAGGATGAGGTGATCCCCTTCGACGAGACTTTGGAGTTGTTGCGCACCAGCGGCCTGGACGAGTCGGCGTTGACGGTGACTGGCGAGAACCATCGGCTGTTTGACCCGGTTTCCCTTGCCGCCATGAATGCGGCGGTGCGTAGGAGCGGCCTTTAGGCCGCGATGCGTAG
>CAIODU010000048.1 GCA_903857165.1 uncultured Methylococcaceae bacterium
TAAAACCGCAAACACATTTTGCAACATTAGGAGAGTCGATATGAAAGCTTCCAGCATTGTTCTTGGGATTGCTTGTTTGTGTTTTAGCCAGTTAACTTTGAGTCAAAATCCTACTAAAACTGGCTTTTACGGCATACCAGGGCCGTAGGATGCGCTGAGGAACGAAGCGCATCAATCGCGGAAGATGCGCCTCCTTCGTCGGCACATCCTACGCGAGCCCGCGTAAGGCCGTAAGGCGGAACCTAAGGACGGGTTCCGCCGAATGATGTTGGCCCGGTCGTTCATATTCGGCGGGTAATTCCTTGTACCCACCTGATGTATTGATAATGAGGAATGTACAATGGAAAAAATTGAAATACCCTTGGCACAAATGACCTTGGCCCAAAAGCTTGATTTAATGGAAATGCTATGGGCTGATTTAAGCAAACAATCCTTGGATTCCCCCGATTGGCATGAAAGCCTATTGGCGGAGCGAGAAGCCGCGTTGCTTGATGGCCGATGTACGTTTTCCGATTGGGAGGAAGCCAAACAAAGAATAAGGCAAAATGTCTCGTGCAAATAAAAATCCTATCCTCTGCCGAAAGCGACCTTGAAGAGGGTATGGATTCTATGCGGCGAATTCCTTTGAATTAGCCGATTATTTTCTGGATTCACTTTACTCCGATATTGGTTCTTTAGCTATCTATGGAGGAATTCATCAAATTGTTTTTGGATACTATCGGTTGGTGTCGAAAAGATTTCCTTTTGCGGTTTACTATCGAATGTCTCAGAATGTCGCTCTAGTGATGGCGGTATTGGATTGCCGTCGAAATCCCAGTTGGATACATAAAAGACTTATGCAAAATTGAATGTTTCAAGCAAGCATAGCCCGGATGAAGCGTAGCGAAATCCGGGAAACGATGACCCGAAAAACCGTATTCCACTTCGTTCCATCCGGGCTACTTAAACTACTATGAAACACCGCATAGCCCCAAAATAGACTGCGTATTCAAGGCATTGCTCGGCTCGGAGGAAAACCGCAATCTGCTGGTGCATTTCCTCAATGCCATATTGACCGGCGATTTAAGTGCGCCGATAACCGAAGCGGAGATTCTCAATCCCTACAACGACAAGGAGTTTCTGGACGATAAACTGAGCGTGGTGGATGTCAAAGCCAAAGACAGCGAAGGGCGGCTGTACCAGATTGAAATCCAGCTATTGACCTATCGGCATTTGCCGGAACGCATGGTCTATACATGGTGCGACATCATCAGCCAGCAATTGCAAAGCGGCAATGATTACAGCCTGTTAAAGCCGGTCTACAGCATTTGGCTGTTGGCGGAAAACCTGCTGCCCGGTGAAGCCAACTATGCCCATGAGTATACAGCGTTTTCTATGTCTATTAGTTATTTATTTATTTACGCCAATGTCGGCAAAGGATTGCCGACCTACTGCGTAACAAGGACTGTAGGGCGGCAACCCTTTGCCGCCAACGATTTCAAAACTTAAACAACGTAATCAATTGGAATTAAAAACGCTGTAAACTGCAAAATCGCCTAGGCCACACTTTCGCTGATTTGGGCGGCATCCACTTATTGGAACTGAAAAAATTCACGGCTGAACGGATTGAAACCGAGGAACAACGCTGGCTACAGTTTTTCAAAGAAGGCGAGCAACTGGACGAGGCGGCATTACCGGATTGGATGAACACGACTGAAATGAGGCAAGCCATGAACACCTTGAAACTATTTTCCGAGAAAGAACGCGATTACCACGCCTACCAATCGCGGCAAAACTATTTGCGTGAGCAGCGGACTATACAAATAGAAAGGGAAGAAGATCAACAGGAAATGGAGAGGATTAAGCAGGAAAAGGAGCAGATACAACATGACATGGAACAGGCTCAACAGGATTTGCAACGGGAGAGGATAGAAAAACAATCCGCGCTGCAACGTGAAGAAGCGGCTTTGCAGCGTGAGCAATCAGCCTTGCAAGAAAAGCAATCCGCTAAAAACCCCTCATCGTTTTTGCCGAGCGAATTTAATATCCGCCGCGTGTATTTTCGCGCCCTGAAGACAGGGCCGTAGGATGGGCTGAGCTTGCGAAGCCCATCATTTGCGAATGATGCGCCTCCTTCGTCGGCGCATCCTACGATGTCAACGCGGTAAGGCGCAATAGGCGTAAGTCTAACTAGGCTCTAATTTTTTCTTCTTTGAATAGTTTAAAATCCGTGCTAATATTTTTTGATGATAGAATCGTTTAAAGATCAAGCCAGTGAAGATATATTCAATGGCATCAATTCTAAAGCAGCCCGAAAGTCTTGTCCTCAAACGCTTTGGCAAGTTGCCGCAAGGAAATTGGATCAACTTGATTCTGTTCAATCATTGGAAGAACTAAAAGTTCCCCCAGGCAACCGCCTTGAAAGCCTCTCCGGGGATAGAGTAAGTGAGTACAGTATTCGTATCAATGAACAATATCGAATTTGTTTTATGTGGGGTAAATCAGGCCCATGCAACGTAGAAATAACCGATTACCATTAGAGGCACATTATGATCCGAGTTCCAACCAGCAGAGAACCTACGCATCCAGGCGAAATGCTTCGTGACGAGTTCCTTGTTCCTATGAATATAAGTCAGCAGGAACTTGCAAACGCAATCCATGTCCCTTATCAGCATATTAATGAACTTGTAAACCAAAAACGCAGTATAACTCCAAGCACTGCACTACGCTTGGCGAAATTCTTCGGTGTGTCAGCTGAATTCTGGCTCAATTTACAGGTTAGGCAAGATATTTTTAAAACGCAAGTCACAGAAAAAAATGAATTGGATTCAATTCAAGATTTTCATCAATTTCAGAAAACCGCCTAACGCAATAGACGTAAGCCTTATTGCGCCGAATGGAAAAAAAGAGCAAAATCCATGAACCCCCGGCATTGTTTCTTTGCCCACCCGCCTAACCCGCCGTTCCAGCCGACCCGCGTGGACGTTTGGCTTCATTTTTCTGGCTCCTTCCGCGCGGGCGGCTGAACGGGGTCGTTAGGCTTTTTCACTGAGAGAAATTTATGAGAGAAACGAGAAGTGGGCCGGGGTATGCGAAAAGGGCGCGACGGGGTTTGCAACCCCGTCGTTTACGTTTTGTGCGAAGTCACACAGCATCCTATATGGCACAAAGCGTTACGGACGGGATTACAAATCCCGTCCGGCTTTGTTGCCGTCTAATTAGATCGTTAGGCATCAGCAGAGTCAGAAATGACAGATCTGATTGTCAAGGGGAGATATAAAATGGGCATGATCAAATTAATGACCGGGAAACTACACAGAGTTCGTGTAACAAAAGCTGACGTAAATTATATCGGCAGTATTACCATTGATTCCGAATTACTGAATAAAGCAGATATCATTCCTTTGCAGGAAATTGAAGTTGTAAATATCACTAACGGAAACAGATGGTCAACGTATGCTCTGCCGGGAAATCCTTCATCCGGCGAAATATGCCCGAACGGCGGAGGGGCGCTGCTTTGCAGTCAGGGAGATATTCTGATTATTTTTTCTTATAGTTATATAAATCAGGATGAATTAAAAAATAACGGACACAAAGCCAGAACATTGGTTTTT
Source organism: uncultured Methylococcaceae bacterium (assembly GCA_903857165.1). Lineage (GTDB taxonomy): Bacteria > Pseudomonadota > Gammaproteobacteria > Methylococcales > Methylococcaceae > Methylumidiphilus. The sequence continues at coordinate 3,594 of CAIODU010000048.1, forward strand.
GACGATAATAACGTATGCACATCCGTCATAGAACAGAATTTATCAGATAATAACGGACGGCTGATTTATCAAAGCAATGAAGTCAGCCTCTCAAAATGAGCGGATAAAATATGATGTCTTTCATCAGAAGAATCATATCGAATTTCGCCAAGCTCGATAAACTCAAATGCGATATAAGCGTATTCAGGGAGATTGAACAGGACTTACGCAAAACGAGTTTAAAGCCACAACCGGTGATACGTCATCGAAATTCCAACCACCATATACAGCAGGTCTGCGTAAGTCCTGTTGAATTGTTCTGTTAACAACAACCTTTCACAAAAAGGAATAACCTCATGATGTTGATTAAAACTGTCGTGCGACCAAGTATGATCCCTAATGCCGGATTAGGATGTTTTTCCGTTGATTTTGTATCCAAAGATACTTTGATTTGGAAATTTAACCCGAATTTTGATAGAACATACACACAGGCAGAACTCGACGCACTCGAACGCCCTGCTCAAGAGTTTATTGGGTATTATGGATATCGGTTTAAGGGAGTTTATTATCTGAGTTGCGACAATACGCATTATATCAATCACTCTGAACACCCAACTATGTACTCAGATGAAACGGGCTTTCTCGCTTATGCTGCCAAAGATATCTATCCGGGAGAAGAAATTGTAGATGATTATCAGAACTTAGGAGAAACAGAAGAGGATGCTGATTTCAATCTCCGCTGGTTTAGAAATAGATGATGGACTTAAAAGATCAAATGCGCCAAAATACAATACCTATTTATTTGATAGAATGTAGTTTGTTTATAGGTCTTGGTATGGAAAAGTATGTTGGCGCACTTCACTTCATTTGCGCGGCAGAGACGTTTAACGGGTTACACCCAAATGTCTTTGTTCCAAAATCATTTACATACAATCATTTATCTACATACGAGGAGAGTGTGAATGCGCTGTTGTGCAATGAAGAAGTCATTCAGTATATTCAAAAAAATGGGCGGGGCAAATTGTTGACTTGGTTGCCTAATGAAACCACAGAAAGTTTGGCAACGGAGTTAGGACTTGAAATTTGTCTGCCTCCTGTTGCTCTTCGGAATCATTGGGGTAACAAAGTCAATACAAATCGCCTTGCCGAACGCGCAGGCATACCTTGTGTACCTTATGTACTGAGTGTTGTCGAGGATTATGCACACCTTCGCCGCCTTGCTGCACATTTGGGGACTCATTTGGTCGTTCAAATGCCACACGGATATGGAGGAGAGACGACTTTTTTCATTTCCGATAAATCCGATTTTGAAAAATATCAGCATCTCATTACAGATGGGGATGAAATGAGAATTATGAAAAAAATTGATTGTATGAGTGCGGGTTTGGAAGGCTGCATTACGCGATACGGCATTGTGACCTCACCTCTGATTTTAGAGCTCATCTGCATTCCCGAATTAAACCTTTATTCAGGCGGCTGGTCGGGAAATGAATTATTTTTTAATGCGTTTCCCGAATCTATTTTAACAGCAGCCCAAAACTATGCTGTCAAAATGGGCGAGCAATTGCGTCAAGTAGGCTATAAAGGTCATTTTGAATTCGATTTTCTGATAGATAAAGCGAGTAATATTTTGTATTTGGGTGAGATGAACCTTCGTTTTTGCGGTTTTACGCCCATGTTTGCTCATGCTCCGATGATGCAACAAGATGCACCTCTTTTTTTGTTCCATCTCGCAGAATGGTTAGATATTTCTTATGATGTAGATATTGACAGTTTAAATCGTCGTTGGATGACTCCCCCTCAAAAGAGTTCATTATCTTTTTTGTATATGCATCATGTGTTTGAATCATGTATAAATCCAATTCCGTCAGGCATTTATCGAATGAATCCTGATGAAACGGTGGTTTTTGTGCGTCATGAGACATATCCGCCGCCTTTAAATTCAGATGAGATTTTTTGGTTTAGTGTAGTACCTGACACGCAGGTACTAAAAAAAGGGCATGAGGTCGGTGGGTTACTACTTCCTGAACGTGTCACAACTGATGGCAAACACTTGAATACAAAAACGAAAGCATGGATAAAAGGCTTACGAAAAATAGGCGATGCCAAATTCAAGAAATATCAGCAGTGGCATGGCGCAATAGCGGCTCCGCCGCGTATTGCGCCGAATGGGAAAAGAGAGCAAAATCCATGAACCCCGGCATTGTCTCACTGCCCACCCGCCTAACCCGCCGTTCCAGCCTACCCGCGTCATCTTTTGGCGTGTTCATTCTGGCTTCTCCTGCGCGGGCGGCTGAACGGGGTCGTTAGGCATGATGATATAACCGTTTTCGCCACATGTTTTGCATGGATAAAATCTCGATAGATTTTTTAATCCCCCGCACAAACCATGACAATTCGGACAAATTACCTGCCTAACGCGGTAAGGCGCATTCGTGTTATGCAAGGGCGCGATAGCGTATTGCGCCTATGTGGGCTACTCGGTTTGGAATATCTATGAGAAAAAATGCTGTCCTATTTTTATTAATCATCGCTTCAACCACCCTATGTGGAGGCAGCTTCGCGGATGAAAGCAATGCCATTTTGGAAGCCGCACGCAATAAACAATCGGGTTTTATTAAGGATTTACGCACATTATCAAATATTGATTCCGGCACTGGCTATGAACCGGGTTTGGCAAAGGTGGAAGCTTTCCTAGTTAAGCGGCTAAAAACCTTTGGCGTTAAAGTTGAAACGTTTGATTCGCCGCCAGCAAAAGGAAAAACCATCGTCGGAACTTTGCAAGGCCATGGCACGGTAAACCTCATGTTGATGATCCACTACGATACGGTATTTGAGCCTGGAGAAGCCCGCAAACGTCCGTTTAGAGTTGAAGGCCAAAAGGCATTGGGTCCGGGGGTCGCAGATGCCAAGGGCGGTGCTTTGATTATCCTATATGCCTTAGATATCTTGAAAAGACGCGGGTTTAATGATTATCAGACGTTGACTGTATTGTTCAATCCAGACGAAGAAAAAAGCTCACTAGGTTCACGCTCAATTATCAAGGACTTGTCATCCCGGCAGGATGTGGTGTTGATTTACGAGCCACCCGAGGCCGATCAGGTCACTGTCGCTACTAATGGCATTGCTTGGGTTCACTTGGATGTCACAGGCTTGGCTTCACATGCAGGTTCAGCGCCGGAAAAAGGACGCAACGCAGCACTTGAGCTATCGCATCAAATACTCCAGCTGAAAGATTTGGGAGATACTACAAAAGGCACCACGGTCAATTGGACTACCCTGCAAGCTGGCAATATAGAGCATACCAATATAATCCCCGATCAAGCTAGCGCAGTTGCCGATATGCGCATGTCCGATTTGACTGAACTTGATCGCGTCCAGAAAGATGCCACTAGAATCATCCAGAACAGGCTTATCACCGGCACCGAAACACGTTTGACCGTTGAAAGCCGCAGGCCCCCCTTCGGAAAAAACCCTGCCACTGATAATCTAGCCTCCCTAGCGAATCAAATTTATGCAGAGCTTGGCAAGGCTATCAAACCCGTCGCCATGCGTTATGGAACGGATGCCGGCTTTGCCTATAACCCCAACAGCGACAAGCCAACAGTATTAGACGGCATGGGTATTGTTGGCAACCGCATACATTCATCCGATGAATGGGCTGATTTGGACAGTGTCCCATCAAGAATTTATCTAACCGTGCGGATGCTTGAAACTTTATCGCAACGCGGTAAGCAGCATTCCGTAACGCGGTAAGGCGCATTTGTGGGCGCAATAGTGGCTCCGCCGCGTATTGCGCCGAATGTAAAAAAAGAGCAAAATCTATGAACCCCCGGCATTTTTTCTTTGCCCACCCGCTTAACCCGCCGTTCCAGCCGGCCCGCGTGATGCTTGGGCCTTCTTTCCCCGGCTTTCTTCTGCGCGACCCGCGAACTGGGTCGTTAAGATGCTACTTAGATTCTTTTCACAGCCTTCATAAAAATTTGACAGTTTGCATGTAAACAAACGACAATGTGCAACCAACTATCAGTTACTATCAGCAGTCGCTATCGCCTAACAAGCTATGACAAAGCATCGCAAAGCCTTGGAGAAATTGTGCGCAAAACCACCATCATCCGACATCAAGTGGGACGAACTTAAAAGCGTTTTGGAACACCTGGGCTACACAATGTTGAAAGGAAGTGGTTCGCGCAGGAAGTTCTACCATAAAGATAGGGACGCACTTATTGTTTGCCATGCCCCTCACCCATCGCCCAACGTGGATAAGGGCTGTATCGCTGATGTGATTGAGCATCTCAAAACCTATGAATTCATTTAGAGGCCACTATGGATATTCTTAACTATAAAGGCTACGAGGGTACAGTTGACATAGACATGTCTCGCCATGTTTGCCGTGGTAAAATTTTGTTTATAAGCGATCTCGTGACATATGAAGCCCCGTCTCCTGCGGAACTTCAAAAGGAATTCGAGTCGGCAGTGGATGATTACATAGAAACCTGCAAAACTCTCGGTCGAGAGCCCCAGAAACCTTTAAAGGGGCAATTTAACGTCCGAATTCCCCCTGTATTGCACAAAAAAGCGACAATGCAAGCCTTGGCAGACAATGTATCGCTCAATGATGTGGTAGTGCGAGCCTTGGAAGCATTTGTTAATGTTTACGCTGAACAAAAAAGCAAAAAGCAACGTGGTAAGGCGCAATCCCTAGCCATGTAGGGTGAGCAACTCGTAAAGCGCAGTAGCGTACCCGGGTATTGTGCCGAATGGGTTAAAAGGATGGCCGTAGGATGGGCTGAGCTTGCGAAGCCCATCATTCGCGAATGATGCGCCTCCTTCGTCGGCGCATCCTACGATGTCAACGCGGTAAGGCGCAATAGCACGATCGAACCTAATACAGCCGATATTGCGACATCTTATGCCCGCTGGATAGCAGGAACGAGAGAGGAAAGCCGCTTAATGCCCGATGCCCTTGCCCGGTGCAATCAATTGGAATTGCCCCTTGGTTCCGTCCCGCAATTGGTTCAGGAAGCGGTCCAGTTCATTGGAAGGCATTTGGGCAGTCATGCGAACCCCGTGTTCGTGATAATCCTCCGACCGGTCTTTGGCGGAACAGGCATCCAAGGCGCGATATAAGGCGCTGATATGCTCAAAGCCAGTTTCGATGGTCACGGTGACTTGGGGGGATTCCACCTGCCTTTCCGCCGTTCTCAGCGCCTCGGCAGCGGTTCCGCCGTAGGCACGCATCAAGCCGCCCGCCCCGAGTTTGATGCCGCCCCAATAGCGCACGACCCCGACAACCACATGATCCAAGTCCTGACCCTCGATGGCGCGCAGAATGGGTTGCCCGGCAGTGCCGCCCGGTTCGCCGCCGTCGCTGAAGCGGTACTGGTTGCCGATGCGGTAAGCCCAGCATAAATGGGAAACGTCCGGGTGGCGGGACAGGACATCGCGCAAGAAAGCAAAGGCTTCTTCCTGGGATTCCGCCTTTCCCGCATAGGCGATGAAGACCGATTTTTTGATTTCTTCCTGGTGCGTGGAGATGCCTTTGAGAGTATTGAAGGGTTTCACGAAAAGTCTCGATTCATTTGTATTTTCATCAAATCTCAAAGATTCCGTAAAATCCTTTGCCGAACATCCAGCAAATTTGTCTTCAAGGCAGTCATGCCAGGAAAAGGGTTGTCTTCGTTAATTGCATTAGCTATATCTTGAATCATCGAACGAGCAAAACACGCATGGTTTTCATTTTGAAACAATCCCGCCCATTTCAGGCTTTTCAGCGCAACTACACCACCTTTGGTTTCCGAATAGTGGCTACACTTCTTCTCCTGAGGATCGAAGCAAAGCCATGAAAGATATGCCTTTGGGTGAATATTGCGACAGCATCCAGCTTTTATCCATTGATGGCGGTATTTTTTTCTTTTATCTTCTGGGAATGAAATCCATATTTGGCAGACTGCCCCGGTATCGGTTTCATAAACTGGATCGTTAGTGAGAAAACATTCGGGGTCAATCCCCTGTGCTAACTTTGCTGTTCGTGTAGGGTTACAGGCATTTTTCAAGTTTTCCCAGTCGGGAAACAACCAACTTTCAATCATTGGTTTTGCCATGTGGAATGAGACCTTCTTTTTTAAAGCAACGGCATAACGATCTCGCCTTTTATTTGCATTTAAAAGCTGATCAAGGAATCGCTTGGCGGCTTCACGGATCGCCCCAACAACGGCGACTGGTTGATGAAGATTGGCTATTTCAAGATCATCAAGGATTATCACCATGTCGGCTGCCTTACGATCCCTTTTGCTGTCCCCTATGGCCTCTGCTGCGGCCCGAGCGATAAGTTTGTCCGCTTCGTTTTGTTTTCCTGAGTGTTTCGTTACATCACAAGAGGTAAATGAATGGGCAGGGAAATCTTCCCCATAGGACTTTACCTCCATTTCTGTTGGCAAGCTGTAAAACTCATGCTGGGGAAATAGCGATTGCAATGCTTGAGGCAATGCCTCCCACTCCATCCGACCAGTAGGAAGGATAGCAATGCGCACAGTCAGTTTTCCAATCGTTTCAAGTCAGGGGCAGCGAAGTCAAGCCGGTCATACAAGTCTCCCAGCGAAAATGCCGCGAGCCAATCTTCATCATGCAAGTCACTCAAGGGAACCGGCAAAGTGTCTGTGTTTTGTTGAAGAACAAAAAATTGTTCTGGGTTGTCACGAAACGTGTTCATGACGACTGGTGAATGTGTCGTTACAATAATGGTTAGATTGCGTTCCTTAGCCTGCATACGCATCGAATTGAGAAGTGATCGAATAGCATGGGGATGAAGCTGGTTTTCCATTTCATCGAAGGCAATGATCGCCCCGGAACGTGCGCCTGCTACGGCGGTCAGTTGCAGCAAGCCAGTCAACAAACCGTCCGCTGCACGGCTAGGAGGCAGACCATCGGCAAAATCGGTAGAGTTCGGAGGAAATAAATAAGGTTGCCCCCGATCAATCTCAACGGTTCCCATGATGTCGGGAAATGCCTTCCTGGCCTCTGACATGACCCATTCAAACTGCCCGCCATAGCGAATAGGCGCATTTTTCCACGTTGCAAGCACTGACCAAAGATTGTTGCCATTGCGATGGAGATAACCGACCAAATTGCTAACTGAACCTGGCCTCTGCACTTGATTGAGATAGAATGTTTTGTAAACAAGTATGTTACTCAATGCTGTTTTTAATGGCTTCATCCAATTGGGTTCTTCTTTATCCCATAATACCTTGGCACAACACCGCTTTTCGTCTAAGGGTAAGCGCTTAGAATCAAACTGCCAGGTTTCTTCAAATAACCCAACCCGGAGAATCAATTTACCGTCGTGCATCAACTCTTCAGCATAAGCACCTTTGCTTCCGGTATCTGACATAGGGAAGCGTAATCTCCACACAATGTTCTCCACTTCCACTTCAAAATTAACGGTCTCATCTTCCATAATGCCTAATCTTCTGAAGTAACTTCCCTCTACCGATAAAAATGCACTTTCGTGTCCCCATTCAAAAAGAGTACGAAGGAATAAGAGCAAATCTAGGCAAGTTGATTTACCCGCACCGTTAGCACCAGCGAGAAGGCAAACCCCATGGGGTTGCCAGTCCAATTGCTTAATCACGCGAAAGTTTGTTGCTCGAATAGTGATATTAGCCATAATTCTGAACTTTTCTATAATAACTTATATTTCTTTTTGTCAATGGACAATCCAAACCGATGGACGATAGCCAAATATTGAAACAAAATCTCTATTTTACAGATATTTGCTCTATAATAACACCTCTTAGAATTGCGATTCAACAAATGGCTCCCTAGTATTTTTCAATTCGATTGCCGGGAACACTGTCCTTTTTCTATGCTGCCCTTCTCTAAAGGTAAAAACAAAGGCTGACACCATTTTTTTCACAAGACATTGATTTCCCGCCATTGGCCGGATGACAGGCCGTCACAAGTCCATTCCCCGATGGCATGGCGAATCAATCGCAAGGTGGGAAACCCCACTGCGGCAGTCATGCGGCGGACTTGGCGATTGCGGCCTTCGCGCAATACCAGTTCGAGCCAACTTGTCGGAATCTTAGCCCGATGGCGAATCGGAGGATCGCGGGGCCACAAGCCCTCCGGTTCTTCGATTATCCGCGCTTGGGCGGGGCGGGTAAGGCCATCGTTCAGCAGCACACCCTCCCGGAGTTTTGTCAGGTTGCCTTCGTCTGGAATGCCTTCAACCTGTGCCCAATAAACCTTCGGAGTCTTATGCCTCGGGTCGGCGATGCGGGTCTGAAGCCTACCGTCGTCGGTGAGCAGCAGCAGACCCTCGCTGTCCAGGTCCAGCCGTCCGGCAACATAAATCCCCGGCTGCGGAATATACCCGGCGAGAGTGGCGCGTCCTTGTCCCCGGTCGGTGAACTGAGTCAGTACCCCGTAGGGCTTGTTGAACAAAATTAAGCGTGTCATTGGGTGTTCAGTGAATCATCAATAATGAAGGCGCTTGGCTGGTGTTTCCCGGCGGATATTGACAATCCGACCCGTCAGGGCTAACTTAAACGGCATCCTCTCCATTCGCGGAAAGGAATGCCACCGGCCTCAATCCGCTGGGTGGATGATCTCCCGACGGATTGAGGCCGGGAGCGGAATCAAGCAAACTTATGAACACACCTGACAAACCGAAAACGCGCTTGCCGCGCACCACCCCCATTAATCCACAATCCACCGATGACGAAACTGACCGCAGTGTAGGGGAACCAGGCCAATCCTTCCCGGAAAGCGCCGAATTCCATGAAAGGCTGGCCAAGATAGCAGGCTTGCAAGCGGTGTCGGCCTTGTTCCACCGCGATCCCCATCAGGTCATCCGTCTCTATTTCGACGAGAAAATGAAAAAAGCCGTGGGCGGTTTTTGCGCCCAGATGGCTAAGATGCAGCGCCCCTACCGGTTGGTTGAGGATAGCGAGTTACAAAAAATCTCCGGCACCGTTTTGCATGGCGGCGTGGTTGCCGCGGCAGTGCCTCGTGTGGCGCCGGATTTTGACATCGAAAATGCAATGGCCTGGGCACAATCGGGGCACCCCCTGGTGATCTTGGATGGCATCGGCAATCCCCACAACCTCGGTGCCATCGCCCGGACTATGGCTTACTTCGGTCTGAAATATCTGTTGATTTCAGACCATCCTGCCCAAGCGGGCTTGTCAGACGCAGCCCATCGCGTTGCCGAAGGCGGTTTGGAACATCTCGCAATCTACCGGGCGGTGGGATGTGCCAAAGTTTGCAGGCGTTTGCGGGAATTCTACCGGGTGGTTGGCACGTCGCTGGGTGGGCATGCCGTGGAAATGGACAGGCTTCCGGCCGATCCACGCCCGCTGGCTTTGGTTTTAGGCAATGAGGAACATGGACTGCCCCACGAAACCCTTAACGCTTGCGAGGCGACTTTGCTAATCCCCGGATGTGGGCGGGTGCAATCGCTTAATGTGTCGGCCACTGCCGCCATCCTGATCCATCAAATGGCGTCTAAGCGGCCCGCTCCAAGCCCTAAGCAAGCCGATCATAGGGGGCACGGGGCGCAGCATCGGCGGAGGCCGTAGCCTGAAGGGGCGAGTAAGCCTTGAGAATGGTCAAATCAGGCTGGCGACTAGATTTCCTAGAATGAGGGAAAGCACCAGCAGGATGGGTATCCCAATGAGCACCACGAAGATTACAGCGACCACCTTGTTGTAAATATCCAGCGAGCCCCACCAGTCCGACCCCTTTTCCATGGCGTTGTCTTTCATGGCCTTGGCTTTGTCCTTTAGGGTTCCATACCATTCATTCCATGCGCTCTCATAGGTTTGGCTGACCTCCTGTTTTTTAGTCTGTACTTTTTTGTAAGTTTTGATGCCCTTCCTTGACAACAGGTAAACCACCGCCAAAATCAGCACGAAGCCGGTATAGGCGGTGGCCATGGGTGCGAAGGCCGCGCCTACCCCGACCATCAGGAAAAAGCTATCAAGGAGCTGTTCCGCCACTTCGAATAGGGTTTCCAAGCCTGGAAACACTGTGCCGATCAGCACATCCCAGACGATGTCGTAATACATCACAAGACCGACAAGCACACCTACAATCAAGGCGAGCCACAAAACGCCCTTGAGAAGGATCCATCCGGGTTTGCCGCTGCGTCTGCCCGAACGGAGGGCGTTGGGAGGTTGGTTGGTAAAGTTGTTGCGTTTCTGGGTGTCGGGGGAAGTGCTCATAAATGATTACCTAGGTACTTAATTCGTAGACTATCAACACAGTGGATTTATATTTCGTAGACTTCGCTTGGGTATGATAAATCCCCATCGTCAGCCAAAATGTAACGCAAGGCCCGTGCAGGGAACCTTTAAGCAATTAATTCAACTGCTTGTTTGGCGGCACCCAGAAGCCCGGAATCCTGATTCAGGGCAATCTTCACCGACAGCGTTCCCATCCAATCAGAAAAGCGTCCCTTGTCGCGGAAGCTCGCCATGAAATCTCCATTGGTCATGGCGGGGAGGATTTTTGCGGCAATTCCACCGCCAATCAGCACTCCGCCATGAGCCAGTGACTTTAAGGCCCAGTTACCCGCCTCCGCACCATAGACACGCACAAAAAGGCGTAGGGTTTCCCGGCAGAGGGGGTCGTTTTCCTCCAATGCAAAACGGCCGATGAGTTTACCCGGGTCTTCCCCTTCAAGCAACGCATCCCGGAAGGCGGGCGATTCCGGCGCCACCCGTTCCTCGGCCAGATATTGATAGGTATTGTAAAGTCCAGGGCCGGAGAGGATTCTTTCGTAACTGACATGCCCACCGCCGAACTTGACCCTCAGCGAGCGCAGCAGACTTTCTTGCTCCCTTGAGTTCGGCGCGAAATCTGCGTGGCCACCCTCGGTGGCGATGGCATGGTGGGTTTGTCCGTCCCAGTACAACATCGCCTCACCGCACCCAGTGCCGGCGGCAATGACGGCAATATTCCCAATGGCAGCTCGGGCATTGGGATTCAGTTCCACTAATTCTTCGGGGGGCAAGCTTGCAAGCCCCAGTGCCATTGCCTGTAGATCGTTCAGCAAGCGCACGACAGGAATGCCAGTGTGCTTGGAAATTGCGGATTCCCCGACCACCCAAGGCAGATTGGTTGTCCGGCATAGCCCCTCGCTGACAGGCCCTGCGACGCCAAAACAAGCCGCAGCCGGTTGCGCATCAGTTTCAGCCAAGAAGTCCGCGACAATTCCCTCCAAGCCGTCATAGTGGATGCTTTTATAAGTGTTGTCGCGTAAACGGGTCAATCCATCGGCGGTCATTTGATAAACAGCCAATTTTGTTTTGGTTCCGCCGATATCGCCGGCTAGCAGTAAAGCCCCTATCTTCATTGGCTTACCCTACAAAATTAATGGTTAGAATATTCATGAAACGTTTGGGTGTTTCCCTGTTTGTCGAAGAGGATGACAGAGAAGTTTGCCTTACTGCCACCCATCTCCATGCCCGGAGAGCCTGACGGCATTCCCGGCGCGGCCAGCCCCGCTATTTTTGGTTTAGTTGCCAACAGCTTCTTCACGTCTTCAGCGGGGACGTGGCCTTCCACCACGTAACCATCCACTAGGGCGGTATGACAAGATTGCAAGGCTTTCGGGACACCCAATTTTTGCTTGACCGAATCCATTTCATCGGACTGTATCTCCTTGACCGAGAAACCGTGTGTCTTCATATGATCCATCCACTTTTCACAGCAGCCACAGGTTGGGCTGCGATAGACGGTCATTTCCTTGGGGCCAGCCAAGGCGGGGGTGGGTTTGTCCCAAACGCTAACCTCCGCACAGGCGGTTTGGGTCAACACGGCGAATAGAAAAATGCAAGGGATTGTTTTTAAGTTGGTTCTCATGTTACTTCCCAATCGATTAATCAAGCAACTTTGACTTCACCGTACAAGGTGGCAATGACCGAACGCGGCCCCCCCCTATCCCGGTGTTCACCCAGATAAATGCCTTGCCAAGTTCCCAATAACAACTTGCCCGTGCCAACGGGCACGACCAGCCCTGAACCCAACAGGCACGACTTTACATGGGCAGGCATGTCGTCAGGCCCTTCATCACGGTGAATAAAATGCGAGGCACCGTCAGGAACCATTCGGCGCAGGTGGTTTTCCAAATCCATTCGCACGTCGGGGTCGGCATTTTCATTGATAACCAACGATGCCGAGGTATGCTGAATGAAAAAGTGTGCCAATCCGACCCGCAGCCTAAAAATCTCGGGCATCTGGGCCACCAGTTCTGCGGTGACGAGATGAAAGCCGCGCGGGCGGGGATTTAGCGTAATTTGGTGTTGAATCCACATTTTTTTTGCAGCGTAATCATGGAAAACAGATAAATTGCCACTTACCCTACCACAAACGCACTTGCCCCCCAAAGTGGATTTTTTATTTTTTAGATTCCTTTAACTTTCCCAGACACGGGAAAATCCAGCCTCTTCACGACAAATCGTGTAAAATTCACCGTTCTTAAATCATTAAATGCGGAATTCCTAAGGTGGAGAATTTTCACGGCACGACAATTGTTTCTGTGCGCCGCGGCGATCAGGTGGTTATCGGCGGCGATGGGCAGGTGACTTTGGGCAATACGGTGATGAAAGGCAACGCCCGCAAGGTGCGAAGGCTATACCACGGGCGTGTCATCGCCGGGTTCGCCGGAGCCACGGCGGATGCCTTCACCCTGTTTGAGCGCTTCGAGGGGCAGTTGGAAAAGCAGCGCGGCAATTTGACCAAGGCGGCGGTGGAGTTGGTCAAAGACTGGCGCACTGACCGCATGTTGAGGCGTCTTGAAGCCTTGCTGGCAGTGGCCGATTCCAAGGCATCCCTGATCATTTCGGGGACAGGCGATGTGATCGAACCGGAAAATGGATTGATCGCCATCGGTTCCGGCGGACCCTTCGCCCAGTCGGCGGCGCGGGCATTGTGGGAAAATACTGAATTGTCGGCCCACGACATAGTCGAAAAGTCGCTGCACATTGCCGCAGACATCTGTATTTACACCAATCACAACCTGACTATCGAAGAGTTGGATACGCGAGAAGAACAAGCCCAACCATGACCCAGATGACCCCCAGAGAAATCGTCCACGAGTTGGACAAACACATCGTCGGCCAGACCAACGCGAAACGTGCGGTTGCCATTGCCCTGCGTAACCGCTGGCGGCGTTCGCAGGTGGAAGAGTCTTTGCGTGACGAGATTACACCGAAAAATATCCTGATGATCGGTCCCACGGGTGTCGGCAAGACCGAGATTGCCCGACGCCTGGCCCGCCTTGCGCATGCGCCATTTATCAAGGTCGAAGCCACCAAGTTCACCGAAGTGGGCTATGTGGGGCGCGATGTGGAGTCCATCATCCGCGATCTGGTCGAAACCGCCGTGAAATTGACCCGCCAGGAGGAAATGGCCAAAGTGCAATCGCGGGCGGAACAGGCGGCGGAGGAAGCCGTGCTTGACGTGTTGCTGCCTTCTGCCGAGAGTTGGTCAAATGCCGAGGACGCGGTGGAATCCCCGACCCGGAAAAAATTCCGCAAGAAACTGCGCAACGGCGAGTTGGACGACAAGGAGATCGAGATCGAACTTGCGGCCAATCCAATCGGTGTTGAAATCATGGCCCCGCCGGGCATGGAGGAAATGAGCAGCCAGCTCCAGGGTTTGTTCCAGAACATCGGCTCTGGACGCAAAAAAACCCGCAAGCTGCGGGTCAAGGACGCCCTGAAAAACCTGCGCGAAGAAGAAGCTTCGAAGATGGTCAACGAAGAAGATGTCAGGCTGCGCGCCGTGGAGTCGGTCGAACAAAATGGCATCGTGTTCATCGACGAGATCGACAAGATTTGCAAGCGTTCCGACTTCGGTGGCCCGGATGTGTCCCGCGAGGGTGTGCAGCGCGATCTTCTGCCTTTGGTGGAAGGCTGCACGGTCAGCACCAAATACGGCATGATGAAGACCGACCATATCCTATTCATCGCATCCGGTGCGTTCCACCTGTCCAAACCCTCCGACCTGATCCCGGAGATGCAGGGGCGCTTCCCCATCCGTGTGGAATTGGAAGCCTTGACCGCAGCCGACTTTGTACGCATTCTCACCGAGCCTAGCGCCTCCCTGACCGAGCAATATGTGGCCCTGCTGGCGACCGAGGGCGTCACGCTGGAATTCAAAGAGGATGGCATAGTCCGCCTCGCCGAGATCAGTTTCGATGTGAACGAGAAGACCGAAAACATCGGTGCCCGGCGTTTGCACACCGTGTTGGAGCGGCTGTTGGAAAATGTCTCCTTCACTGCCGCCGACTTGGATAGCCAGTCTGTGGTGATTGATGCCGCTTATGTCAACCAACAGTTGGGGGAACTGGCCGAGGATGAGGATTTGAGCCGGTATATCCTGTAACAAACAGGTGTCATTCCCTCTCACCCTTGGGGAGAGGGGGAAGATAAACAGATTCCCTTTGAGTTTAGTTCGCAATCTGGTAAAAAGGCTTATGTCCGCACCCACGCCCACCGACATCAAACTCCACCAACAATCCGCCATCCTCGAAGTTAACTTCGACGATGGCTCCCAGTTTGAACTGCCCTGCGAATATCTGCGGGTATACTCCCCATCCGCCGAAGTCAGGGGCCATGGACCCGGACAGGAAGTATTGCAAAGGGGTAAGGAAAACGTCACCATCACCGACATCCGCCCGGTTGGCAATTACGCCATCTGCCCGACTTTTAGCGACGGTCACAATAGCGGAATCTATACATGGGAGACACTGCACAATCTCGGAATCCATCAAAGAGAATTATGGGGGGAGTATCTGCGGCGGTTGAAGGAAGCAGGGATTGATAGGCGGCTGCAATAAAATAAAATTCTTGCGGAGCAAGAATTTTAAATGGAAGACATGGATTTGGTGGTGGTTCCCGAAACGCGGGAAGTTATCGTGAATCCGAATAGCCCGAATATTGCTTCGTCCAGTGCAAAATGAATAAGTCTACTAATTACGAACAAGATTTCCATGCTTGGACCACTCAAAATGTGGCCTTGATTCGTCAAGGTCGTTTTGCCGAGTTGGACTTTGAGCATATAGCGGAGGAGTTGGATAGCATGGGGGCCAGCGAACGGCGGGAATTGCTAAACCGCCTACAAATTCTGTTGATGCATTTATTGAAGTTTCAATTTCAACCAGAACGACGGGGTAAAAGTTGGAAGTTGACCATCATTCACCAGCGCACCGCCATTGAACGCCTATTGAAACAATCGCCTAGCTTGCGCCGTTTGCTGGAAGACCAAGAAGAACTATTGGACGTATACCAAAAAGCCGTCAGGGAAGCTGTATTGGAAACTGATTTGGACAGGTATATTTTTCCGATTGAGTGTCCGTATAGTGTCAAGGAAATGCTGGATGATGAGTTTTGGCCGGAGTGATGTCATTATAATATGAAAGAGGTAGATCAATATCATAAGTGGGTGGAGTGGAGTGATGAAGATCAAGTCTATACAGCGTTTTTAATTCCAATTGATTACGTTGTTTAAGTTTTGAAATCGTTGGCGGCAAAGGGTTGCCGCCCTACAGTCCTTGTTACGCAGTAGGTCGGCAATCCTTTGCCGACATTGGCGTAAATAAATAAATAAGTAA
>CAIODU010000049.1 GCA_903857165.1 uncultured Methylococcaceae bacterium
CAAGGGCAAACCCTTCCAATTTTCCAAACAGGCGGAGAATCTTGCCAAAGAGGAGCGCTATGCCAAGCAATTCAGCAAATTTGGGATGAAGACCGAGCAAACCATCTTCGTGAAGTTGACCGACAAATTGAAGAAATCACTCGGCGGCACGGTCATCGCCGACTCGGGCCGCGAGGTGCTGGCCAATGTCAAGCGCAAGCTTTTGGAAAAGACCGAAGTGCTCGCCAAGTTGGGCAGGCAATTCACCAAGGCATTGGGGAAAACCACGGCCCGCATCGGCGGCGGTGCGCTGGCCGGCGCGGAAGTCGGTTCCGTGGTTCCGGTTCCGGTTGTGGGCACGTTGGCGGGCGGTTTCCTCGGCACCGTGGTGGGTGTTGGGATGGCGGCCTGGTCGGTGTATGATTATGTCGAACTGGCCCAGGAAGCCTGGCCGGTCGCCAAGGAAGTCTTGGAAACGGTGACGGAAAAATTCATCCAAGTCAAACCGGATGTCGCCATCTTGGGGGAACAAGGCGGGGTGAAGCAGATATTTGATTATAAATTTCCGGGGGATAGGTATAGGAATGGACAAGACAAAATATTTCGAGAGGCGAATGGACATGATCCTGAAACAATAAGCATTGATAAATGTAACAAATGTAATTGTAAATAAACCTGAATTAACTAGGTGAATCATGGACATTAAAACTATATGCAGTGAAATTGATTATTTTACTATTTTTGATGACTATCCCAAAGAAAGTGGCTTTAGAGTCAAGCTTTGCGCGGATTTGGTCGTTTATTACGACGGCAATATATATCCGTTGAAGAGCAATCGTGACGGGGCTTTGGATTTCTACCATAATGCCTTGGAAATACTCAAACCCGAGTTGCGCTATGTGCTGATTGATGGCACGGGGAGATACAAAAAGATTACCCCTAAGACCTATGAAATGCTGCCCTATTGGGCCGAAGAGAACTCGCCTACAAGGGTTTCCATGGGTGTTCATCTGGATGGCGGCGACACCCCCGAAAGCCGCTCTGACTCCAGCTTTTATTTTAGTGAAGGCGGGGATGGCTGTCTTCGCATGATCGTACCGTTTGAATTCATGCTGGACAACCCCAAAGGATATGTTGAACTGGCTGTACAGATGTGTAAACGACTTCATTTTGAAACTGGTCAAGCTGGTTTCTCACTCCACTTACATTATGATTATGGTTCAAATGGAAGCCACATTCGCAAACTAAGTCACCGGTTTTTGGGCTTGGATATAGGCAAGCCCTCTTCTTGGTCTGACGCCCTCATTCATGGCATTAAAACAGTCAATTGGCTAACTCTAGTGGGCGACCGTCTATTGAATAAGATTGGCGGGCGCGACGGTTTGCGGGAAAAGCTGCTAACGGACATTCCCGTACATGACTTGGATCATGGCGTGATCATTCAAGCCGGGCCGAAGCCGACTTTGGGCGATGTCAATGCCGGGGACGACATTTCCTATTACCGGCGGGTTTCGCGGGTGCTGGAACCCATCCGTGTTCCACCCGAAGCTTTACGGAGGTTTAGCGTGGTTGGCGGGCGCAACAACACCCGGCGCTGGATGGCACGGTTCGATAACAACCCCAAACTGTGGATGGATCGGTTCATTCCCATTAATGCAAAATACGGGGATGATGAGAACGACGATTAAAAACGCTGTATATCTAATTGTTACTACTGATGTTACGCACTGTGCCGCTGGAGCGCCCTATGTAGGCCGGAATAAGCCTGAATGACGGCGTTCCTAGACAAGGTTTAGCCCATAATGGGAATTGCTGGCCACTAATCCACCCTACAACTAGAACTGGATCATATTCGCGTGAATTCAACCCCCCCAAACATCCGCATCTTGCTATTGGAAGATGTCCCGACCGATGCCGAGTTGATCGAGGCCGAACTGCGTGACGCGGGCCTGTCTTTCACGTCGAAAGTCGTCCAGACCAAGCGGGAATTCACCGATGCCCTTGAGGCATTCCAACCGGACATTGTCCTCTCCGACTTTACGCTCCCCGCCTTTGACGGATTGTCAGCCCTCAATATCGTCCAGGAACGCCTGCCCGATCTGCCGGTCATCATGGTCACTGGCGCGGTTGCCGACGAGTTGGCG
The DNA here is from genome assembly GCA_903857165.1 of uncultured Methylococcaceae bacterium. GTDB lineage: Bacteria > Pseudomonadota > Gammaproteobacteria > Methylococcales > Methylococcaceae > Methylumidiphilus. The sequence goes on from CAIODU010000049.1 coordinate 2,124, forward strand.
GTGGGCATGCTTAAAGCCGGTGCCAAACTCGACTTTGGCCTTTTTTTGAGGCAGAGAGATCGTTCTCGTAGCACAATACCCGACTGTTGATGGCTTACGAGAGATGACAGACATTGCTGATGCTTCCCGATGTGGCGTTGATGGTTTTGAGTTCCTTCGCGCC
>CAIODU010000050.1 GCA_903857165.1 uncultured Methylococcaceae bacterium
AGGGGGATAGTGCGCACGGCCTTGCCTCGCGTCGGTTAAAAAAAGCTTTGATTAAGTTTTTGTCTGAATGTGGGGGCGGTCAACAAGCTTGATGAAGAGGACAGTGCCCTTATATTTCCGAAATGCGCTGTTCGGATTCCCGGTAGTGATGGGCGCTCCCTCCGACACCGCGCATGTTCAAGAATTTGAACCCAATATGGTGAACGGCGTTTAGACCAGAGTCTTTCCACACCGTGGAGACCACGCCTTCCATTTTCAACATTGGAAGGCGCACATAGACGATATCGCCTTTTTCCAAGCTGGCAGCCTCGGTATAACAGGCATGAAAGCCGTCGAGTGACACATCCTTGGTAAAAAATGTGATTTCGTTGGAGCCAACCACCATGGTTCCGTCCACTTTGAGGTTTTTGCGGTAATTTTGACGGTTTCTGCTCATACGATGGCACCTTCGAAGATGAAGAAAAAAAGCCACTTGATTGTAGCCTTGTTAAGCCCCTAAATATATCCTCAAAATGGTTTTTCTTCCAATTCAAAGCGATTCCAAAGGGTGGCTGAAGCTCGTTAATGGGGTATTACGTAGGTTTTTTTACAATTACCACAATCGCAGGGGCGGATCAACCTGTACAATTGACCCCCTAAAATGGTTAACTGATGTTACGCAGTAACGGTTCTGGGTTGTCGTAGGGCGGCCTTCAGGCCGCCAAGCAAGCCCCAAGTTTCGCATTACCCACCGAAGCGGCCTGAAGGCCGCCCTACAGGTGCTAACTGCGTAACATCAGTGGTTAAAACATTTTTGGTCGATCACTTATGGCCGGGAGGTATGACAAATGACCGAGTTGTTCCGTTTTGAAAGTCAGAAAGACCCCATCGGCTTAATCACCGAAGTCCATGGGCCGGTGGCCGTCATCGCCTGTAGCCGGTTGCCGCCGTTGCGGCAGGCATTGTGCGCATGCATCGACGGTGAGACCTATCTGTTCGAGGTACACCAGCACTTGGACGAGCAGCATGTCCGTGCCATCACGCTGCACCGCACCTCCGGGTTGTGGCGAGGCATGACGATTTATGATTTGGGAGGCCCGTTGAAGGTGCCGGTTTCCCCGGAATGCCTGGGCCGTTTGCTGAATATTTTCGGCAAGCCGCTGGACGGCAAGGGACGGTTGCCGTCGGTGGAGTTCCGCAATATTCATGGCAAGCCCGCGCCATTGGACCAGGCTTTGGGCGTGAGCGGGGTGTTGGAGACGGGAATCAAAGTCATTGATCTGCTCTGCCCCTTTGTCAAGGGCGGCAAGACCGGCTTGTTTGGCGGGGCAGGGGTGGGCAAGACGGTGCTGGTGATGGAATTCATGCATGCGATTGCCGCCATCCACCAAGGTTTTTCCGTGTTCGCGGGGGTGGGCGAACGCATCCGCGAGGCCCACGAACTTTGGCACGAGATGGAAGATGCCGGCGTGATGCCGCAAACGGTGATGGTGTTTGGGCAAATGGACGAATCGCCGGGGGTGCGTTTCCGCATTGCGCTGTCAGCCCTGACCTATGCGGAATACCTGCGCGACACGCTGAAGAAAGAAATATTATTTGTCGTCGACAATGTGTTCCGCTTCGTGCAGGCGGGTAGCGAGATTTCCAGCCTACTCGGGCGGATGCCCGCCACGGTGGGGTACCAGCCCACGCTTAGTTCCGAAGTCGCGGAATTGCAGGATCGCATCACCTCCACCCAGGCGGGCGCGGTCACCTCCGTGCAAGCGGTTTATGTGCCGGCCGACGACATGACCGACCCGGCGGTCAGTGCCATCCTCAGCCATCTTGACACCACCGTCATCCTTTCCCGCACCCAGGCCGCCAAAGGCATTTATCCTGCCATTGACCCATTGCGCTCGGGCAGCAAGCTTATGGATCGCCATTCCTTGGGCGAGCGGCATTATGCCGTGGCCGAAGGTGTGCGCGAGCATCTGGCCCGCTATCAGGAATTGGAGGACATCATCACCATGTTGGGTTTGGCCGAACTTTCCGAGAAGGACCGCCGCATCGTCCTACGCGCCCGCAAGTTACAAAAGTATCTGACCCAGCCATTTTGGGTGACCGCCACGCACACTGGCATCAAAGGGGTTTCCGTGCCGTTGGAACAAACCCTTACGGATTGCGATAATTTCATGGCTGGACGCTTTGACGACTTGAGCGAAGAGCAATGCTATATGCGCGGGACGATGGGGGTTGGGGTGTAGGGGTCAATACTGTTGAATTAAGGAGTAGGTCGGCATCCCCATGCCGACAATGAACTTGTTCTTCCCTCGGCGGCAAAGGGTTGCCGCCCTACGGATTCTGTTGCATAGGCTTAATTCAACAGTATTGGGTGTAGGGGTGGGTTCCAAACCCACCCGAATTGGGATATAGGTATTGGTTTGTTGAACTAATTTCATACCGAACCGGACTTATTGGTTGGAGAAACAATATTGAACAGCTTTACATTAATTTTACGCGATTCATCTTCCGTCACCCGCATCGACGGGGTAGCCTCTTTCGTCGGCGAGGATGCCTCCGGCAGCTTCGGCATCTTGCCGGGGCATGCCCGATTTATGGCCTGTTTAGAACTCGGCCTCGCCCGCTTCCGCCGCCATGACGGGGTTTGGCAATACATTGCCATGCCGGGGGCGGTGCTTTATTTCAAGGACAATCTGCTGAGTTTGTGTACACGACGTTTTTTCCTGGATGACGATTACGAACGCATCACCGATACCCTAACCCGCCAGCTACTAGCGGAAGAGGAGGCTCTGCGGGAGGTTAAACAGAGTTTGGTGCAATTGGAGCAGGAGGTGTTGAAACGGTTGTGGAACTTGGGACAGGAGTAGGCCGCAATGATAGGAGTAGTGGGCAAACGGCACCATCGTTTGCCCACGCGGAAACGGCTCAATCGGTGGGCAACAAAAAGCCTGTCCTGAGCCTGTCGAAGGGATGTTGCCCACCCCATCTTACCCGGCTCAACCGGAATTTTTATCGACTTTTCTGGTTCTTCCCTTGTGGAGACTGTATTATAGGGAAAAACACATAAGCCCATGCTGTAAATTGATGTCAAACAATAAGGCGCGGCTTATAAAATCAAGAGAAGGCTCATATGAACATCACATTAAGGCAATTAAAAGTTTTTGAGCAAGTCGCCAGGCGCTTGAGTTTCACTCGTGCCGCGGAAGACTTGTATCTGACCCAACCCGCCGTGTCCATGCAAGTCAAACAATTCGAGGAAACTATCGGGTTGCCTTTGTTCGAGCGCTTGGGCAAAAAAATATACCTTACCCATGCGGGTGATGAACTCTACACCCTCAGCAGAACCATATCCCGCCAGATTGACGAAGCGGAAGAATTGATTGAGGAATTGAAAGGCACCGAGGGTGGCCGTTTGGTAGTCGCCGTCGCCAGTACGGGGCATTATTTTGCGATAAGAATGTTGGCGGAATTTTGCCGGCGTTATCCAAAGGTCAAGGTGAATTTCAAAGTGACCAATCGCAAAGGCGTGATGCGGTTGCTGGAGGACAATGAGGCCGACATTGTGTTGATGGGAAAGCCTCCTGAGGAGATGGATCTGGTGGCCGAGGCATTCATGGACAACCCCTTGGTCGTCATCGCCCCGAAGGGCCATCATCTGGATGGCCGGGTTGGCATCAGTCTGGAAGAATTAATATCCGAAACTTTTTTAATGCGTGAGCAGGATTCGGGTACGCGGAGTTCGGTGGAGAAAATCCTAGTGGAAAGGGGGGTGAGCCTGTCCATTAGCATGGAAATGAACAGCAACGGTGCCATTAAACAAGGCGTCGAAGTCGGGCTTGGGCTAGGTGTTGTGTCCTTGCACACCATCGAACGGGAGTTGGAGGATGGCCGCCTGGTCGTATTGGACGTCGAACCATTCCCCGTCATGCGGCAATGGTATATCGTCCACCGGGCGGGCAAGCGCCTGTCCGGCGTGGGCTTGGCGTTTGAGGAATTCGTCAGGGCCGAGGCGTCGAATTATGTCAGGGTCGATTTGCAGAACTTCAAGCCTAGTGATATTTCCAGCGTGGGGCGTTGAAAATATCAAAATACGACAAACCGCAAAAGCATTGACTGGTTCCCAAGCTCCGGCTTGGGAACTCATTTCGTGCAAGCTCCTGCTTGAACGTTCTTCTGGAAGCAGGAGCTTCAAAGACCTCATTCCCAAGCTGGAGCTTGGGAACGAGCAAATACAAGTTAGGCAGTTTCACCGGAAGATTATTATGACCAATACACGTTTTGAGTCTAGTGTCCTTATTGTATCATCATCAGAATCAAAGGAAATTGCTGAATATTTACAGCTTGCACTTGATGAATATTTAGATTCCACGATTTGGGATCAAGGTGTTTTTATCCTAAGCACTACAAGTCTTCTTGCTTTGCTTGAAGCGACTAGGAAATTTGATTTTGCAATTATGATATACGCGGCTGATGACGCTTTAAAAAAACGAAATATTGAAAAAGCAGCACCGCGAGATAATGTCATATTTGAATCTGGACTTTTCATGGGTGCCCTAGGGTTGGATCGAACTTATTTGGTTTATTGCGTTGATGATAACCTCCACATTCCAAGCGATCTTAGTGGACTAACATTTGCTCCATTTCGTCGCCGCCATGACGGTAATTTGCAAGCAGCACTGACACCTGTATCCGTCAAGATAAGGGAAGCCATTCGGAAATTGGGTACACGAAAGAAACAAACTGCATCTTCAGATATTGGAATAGACGTATCAACGCCCGCTGAAGCATTGGTTGCTCTTA
>CAIODU010000051.1 GCA_903857165.1 uncultured Methylococcaceae bacterium
CGTTGTTTAAGTTTTGAAATCGTTGGCGGCAAAGGGTTGCCGCCCTACAGTCCTTGTTACGCAGTAGGTCGGCAATCCTTTGCCGACATTGGCGTAAATAAATAAATAAATAAGTAACTAATAGACATAGAAAACGCTGTAATGGCAGTGACGCTCCAGCGTGGGAACCCTAAGATATTGGAGTATCATTTGAAAAACACCGATGCCAAACCACCCTATGAAACTTTGGAAATAGGCACACCGTTGGATTACACCGATGATGTCTATCGGGTGTATTTTGAAGTGCCTGATTCAACTGGCGAATGTAAAAAAATTATCGCTGGTTTCGTCGGCCAGGAAAAAGCTGAAAAAATAGTCACCCTTGCCCATGGGTATGAAGTTGAACTGCCCATTCAATGCATACCGGATGTCATAAGATTATTGACCCATGCCAATATAGCCGTCTATCAAGTGGTCAGATATGCAAAAACGAATGGCGCTTGGGCGTAATATTGGATATTTGAAGGGGAAATCCATGTACCAATACATTTTGCCGATTTTACTACTATCCGCTTTTCTAGTCCCTGCCCAAGCAGCCGATTGGGATGCCCGGACGACGCGGACCAACACCGCCGTGACCGATGCCGACATCCAAATGGCCCTGACACAAGGCATCAACCCTGAGTTTGCCCGCACCTTCCCAATACGGCAATACGGCATCCATGTGCTGGTAGACCGGCATACGCCTGCGCAATTGGGGACGGAAATCGTCTACCTGTCCGTCGGCTTGTGCCGTCGCCTGCCGGATGGGACTTATGAACTCGCCGAAGGCCGTTACAGCGACTTGGTCCTGTTGCCGACGAACACCCCACCCGACGTGCAACGACAAGCTGTTGGGCAAAAACTGGCGGCAATGGCGGCGGCATTCTCCCAAGGCATGGTTCAGCAGAAACGGCCTACACCGAACCGCCGGCGTTGATATTTTTGGGGGTGGCAATTTTTCGCCGCACTCCAACTGCCAATCCACCCGACGCCAAACCGGCAAACCATCCCCCCGCCACTGCAAAGCAATTGCCTTTGCCGGATTGACAGTACATACTTGTCTGAAAAAATCTTGTCGATCTGACGCCGTTGATGTGCACTGACAAAACTGACTCAACCGATAACCATTGCCCGCCCGAAGCCAAGCCCATGCTTAAGGATTCACCGACGTTTGCCAAAAAGCTGAATCTTGTTCCGCCGGCGATGCTCATCCTTGGCTTATCCTGTTCCAGTTGTACTTTGATTAAAGGTGCTTTGGAACTCCCTGACCGCGCCATCCAAGCCGTGCTGTCTTTGAACCGGGAAGGTGTGACTGTCGATCCAGTGGAGTTGCAGTCGCAATTGATCCGTTTCTCAGACTATTACTTGGATGCCATCAATGGGGCCACCGGCAAGTTGCGCTTGGGCGACGACGAAAAACCCAACCGTCGCATCCTGCTGATGCGCCGCATCCAAATATCCGACGATATTCTTGCCATTGCCACCGGCTCCAACGCTTATGCCAATCTGTTGGACTTGATTATCCTTGTCACTTTAAACCGCATGAATGTTGAAAGTTATTGGATGCCGCAACGATTTGGAGATTCCGCCAAACCACTGCTGATAACGGCCCAAGATTCGGAAAAGGAGATTTGGCGGATTGCCGGTTCGGTTTTAAGCAAAGAGCAGATTGAAGAACTCCGCAGTGGCATCTATGCCTGGAGTGCAAAACACCCCGACGGGCGCACCCCGCGTGAAATTGGGGCGCTTAGCTTCGCTTCCGAAATTGCCAAGCTAAACAAGACCAACAAGCCTGACAAATCCAGCGTTTTCAATCTATTGATCATTGACCCTTTTGCGGGTTTGGACCCGGCCACCAGCGAATTGGCCAACGCACGGCTATTCGCGGAAAGGGGGCTGTTTTTAGTCCGGCGCATGCCGACGCTGATTCGTTGGGAAACCGAGTTATTGGCATTGCAAACTGCGGAAATGCCTCAAATAGAACAACTATTATCCAGCACCAACCAGTTTTCCAAGTCGGCGGAGCGCTTTAGCCTAACCAGCGAGCAATTTCCAGCTTTCCTCAGCAGCGAACGCGAGCATATTGTCCAAGCCCTTGATGCCCAGCGCCCCGGATTGATCAGCCTCGCCGCGCAGTCGGAAAAAGCCCTAGAAGCCGGGAAACTGATGTCCGAAGCCGCAACTGTCACATTAAATACTTATCGGGATCTAATAATGCAACTGGAAAACCGCCCGTCCGATCCCAATTCCGAGCCCTTTAGAATTGGCGACTACACCGAAGCCGCCGCCCAGATCAGCGCTAGCGCAGAGCAGTTGTCCAAATTGTTCGCCGCATTCAACCAGACGATCAGCCCGGAGCACCTCGACGTGGTGTCCGCCAGGATGGATTCGGTCAGCAGACAAGCCCAAGCCAGCAGCAAGCAAATAGTGGACTATGCGTATAAAAAGCTATTGATGCTCGGGGTGATTCTAATCTCGTTTTGTTGTGCCATGGTGTTGGCCACCAGCATGGCGTATTGGATGCTTAAAAAGAAATTTGTCGCCCAGGCCGGCTTGGAGCCAAATAAAAGCGGCGTTCCCCACGAGACTCTTTGAGGTTTTATTGCCATGCATTGCCATCGGAAGCAAACACTTGCTGCGGATTTATCCCGGCGATTATGTTTGTTTGTGCTATTTATGAGTTGCTCTGTCCCGGCTTACAGTGGATCGGCACTGACCTTGCCCCAATTACTGAAACTGCTGGATCCGTTCAATCCCACCTTGGCTGCCGCCCAGGCCCGGCGCGAATCTGCCCAAGGCGCATTGGAGACCGCAAGGCAATATCCAAACCCCACGTTTGAAGGCGGGGCCGGTGTGGGGAAAGAACGGATTGATGGCGGACGCACTGGCACAAGCGGAATAGCAATGCTCACTCAGCCATTGGATTATCCGTTCATCCGCGAGGCGCGGCGCAAAGTTGCCGAGGCCGGCATCGTGTCCGCCGACGAGTCCAACCGCAGTGTATGGCTAACGGTGCGCACGACGACACGGCAGACATTTTATGAAATTTTGCGGCGGCGGGCCGAACTGGAAATTGCCGAAGCCAATGAACGCTTGCTTCAACAAATACGCGAAAAAGTGCAACTGAAAGTGGAAGTCGGCGAAGCGCCACGCTATGAGGAAGTCAAGGCCATGGCGGAATGGATGAATGCCGTCAAACTCAAAGAAACCGCCCAAGTGCGGGTGGAAGACGCAAAATCAGCCCTGCACGCCTTGTTTGGCGATGCCCTGCCCTATCCGTTTGAAGTGGAGGGTGAATTGCCGCCATTACCAACCAATTTGCCGCCCATTGAAAAGCTCCGGGATGAGGTTTTGGCCCACCAGCCTTTGCTTAACCAAACCCGCGCCGAGGTGGCACGGACACGCGCCAAACTCGGCTATGAGCAAGATTTGCGTTACCCGCAAGTTTCCGTGGTCGGCTACATGGAACGCGACCCCGGCTTGGATCGATGGCAGTTGGGGGTTTCGGTGCCTTTACCTCTGTGGAACCAGCGACAAGGGCAGATCAGAGAGGCGACTGCTGATTTGAGCCAAGCAGAAGCGGTTGCCTCACAACAGGAATTGACGGTATTGAGAGAGTTGGAAAATGCTTGGAACCGTTACCGCATCGCCCACCGGCAAGTGGATACATTTGAAGCAGGGCTGTTGAAACAAGCCGAGAACTCATTGAAAGTGGCGGAGGCGGCTTACCGTCTCGGCGAACGCGGCATACTCGACTACTTGGATGCCCAGCGCGTTTACCGTAGCGTCAGCAACGACTACCTCAATGCCCGCTTTGACCGCCAGTCATCACTGATTGACTTGGAACGTCTACGCGCGTTGGAATTAAGGGAAAACCTGCCATGAAACCGTGCATGATTTTTATGTTGCTGGCTTTGTCGGTGAATCTGCCCGCCTTCGCCGAAGCGCCGCCCCGTTCGGTCATCGCCCCTCCGGCCTTGCTCAAGCAGTTGAAAATCGTCGCCATTGGCCAAGCCGAATTACGGGATTCCTTGCGCGTCCCCGCCCGTGTGGATTTAGACCAGCACAGGTTGGCGCGCATCGGGGCGACGGTGACGGGCCGCATTGTGGAAACTCAGGCATGGCTGGGGCAGACGGTGCGCAAGGGCGAGACCCTCGCCATTCTCAACAGCACCGAACTTGGCATGGCCCAAGCGGCCTATTTGAAAGCCGCTTCGCAGGTCAGCCTGCGCGAACTGGCGGTGAGCCGCGCCCGCCGGTTGTTGGAAGCCGATGTGATCGCCTCCGCCGAATTGCTGGAGCGGGAGGGGATGCTCCGCGAGGCGGAAGTCGATCTGCGCGCCGCCACCGACCAGTTGCGTGTCATGGGCATGAACGAGGCGGACCTCGTCAAGTTGGCTCGGGAAAAGACCATTCATTCGTTCACCCCCATCGTCGCCAGTCTCAGCGGCGTGGTGATCGAACGCAACGTGACCGTGGGGCAAGTGGTCCAGCCTGCCGATGCGCTGTTTACAGTGGCCGACCTGTCCCATGTCTGGTTGGTGGCCGAGTTGCCCGAACAACAAGCCCACTGGGCAAGACAGGGGGATGAAGCCTATGCCGACATCGCCGCGCTGCCAGATGACAACTTAAGCGGCAAATTGATTTATGTCGCCGATTTGGTCAACCCGGAAACCCGCACCGTCACCGTGCGAATGGACATGCCCAACCCCCTACGCATCCTCAAGCCACAAATGCTGGCGACGCTTTTGATCCGCAAACAGGGCACCAATTATTTGGTGTTGCCGGATTCGGCGGTGATCCGGGATGACAATAAAGACCATGTGTTTGTGCAAATCGCGCCAACAAAATTTGATCTGCGCCCGGTGCAATTAGGCGAAGACGAAGGTGGCATACGCCCGGTGATCAGTGGGCTGAAAGCGGGTGAAAAGGTGGTGACGGACGGTGGTTTCCACTTGAACAACGAGCGTTTGCGCAAGGAATTGGAGTAAGCCATGATCGAAGGACTGATCCGTGGCGGACTTAATAACCGCATCATTATCGTCGTCATCGCCTTGGGGTTGATGCTGTTTGGTGTGCGGGCGGTCAAGTCGCTGTCCGTCGATGCCTTTCCAGACGTGACCAACATCCAAGTGCAAGTGGCTACCGAAGCGCCGGGGCGTTCGCCGGAGGAAGTCGAGCGCTTCATCACCGTGCCGCTGGAAATCGCCATGACCGGCCTACCCGGCCTGACCGAAATGCGAACCCTGATTAAGAACGGGCTGTCCATCATCACCCTAGTGTTCACCGACCAAACCGATGTGTATTTTGCCCGCCAATTGGTGATGGAGCGCCTGATGGAAGTCAGCCAGCGGATGCCGGCGGGGGTCACGCCAATCTTGGGGCCGGTATCGACTGGCTTGGGCGAAGTGTATCAATATACCTTGGATCGTGCAGACGACGGACAACGGGCGCTGACTAGGGACGACCTGATGCGCAGGCGCGAAGCCCAAGACTGGGTGGTGCGCCCCTTGCTGCGAGGCATTCCCGGCGTGGCCGAAATCAACTCCCAAGGCGGTTATGTCAGGCAATACCAAGTACTGGTCAACCCTGACAAAATGCGCCACTACCGCATCGCCCTGTCCGATATTTTCAATGCTTTAGTGCGCAACAATGCCAATAGCGGTGGAGGGGTTTTACCCCATTACGCCGAGCAATACCTGATACGCGGCGTGGGTTTGATACGCGGTGTCGAAGACATCGGCAATATCGTTTTGAAAGAGCAAAACAACGTCCCGGTGCATATCCACGATCTGGCCGAGGTCAAGATTGGTCACGAAGTCCGGGTGGGTGCAGTCATCAAAAACGGCTACACCGAGTCGGTCGGCGGGATTGTGATGATGCTACGGGGCGGCAATGCCAAGGAAGTGGTCAGCCGCATCAAAGACCGGGTGCAGGAAATAAATGATAAAAACATGCTGCCGGATGGGTTGAAAATCGTCCCCTATTATGACCGTAGCGAATTGGTCGATGCGGCCTTGCACACCGTGACGAAGGTGTTGCTCGAAGGCATTGTGCTAGTCGTCATCATTTTGTTCTTATTTCTTGGCGACGTGCGCTCCAGCTTGATCGTGGTCAGTTCGCTGATCGTCACGCCGCTGGTCACGTTCATTATCATGAACCAAGTGGGGATTTCAGCCAACCTCATGTCCTTGGGCGGCCTTGCCATTGCCATCGGTTTGATTGTGGATGGCTCGGTGGTGGTGGTCGAAAACGCCTTCCGTCTGCTAAGCGAACAAAAGAACAAGCGCATACCCCGTCTGCGCGTCGTCTTGAACGCAACCTTGGAAGTCGCCACCCCAGTGTTATTCGGCGTGGGCATCATCATCTTGGTGTTTTTGCCGTTGATGACCCTGCAAGGCATGGAGGGCAAGATGTTCGCGCCCTTGGCCTACACCATCGCCATTGCGCTGCTCATTTCCCTGCTCCTATCGCTGACCCTGACCCCGGTGTTGTGTTCATACATCCTGGTGGGTCAAGAGGGCGAACATGACACTTTCATTGTCGCCATGATGAAACGCCCCTATCTCAAAATGCTGGACTTTGCCATGGCCCATGGCAAGATCGTTGTATTGGCTGCGATAGCCTTGTTCGGCGGGACTGTGGCCCTGCTGCCTTTGCTCGGCACCTCGTTCATACCGGAAATGAAAGAGGGTTCCATCGTACCGGCCATCAATCGCATGCCGAATATTTCGCTGGATGAAGGCATCAAAATGGAAATGGATGCCATGCGCATGGTTATGGAAATTCCGGGGGTGCGCATGGTGGTCACCAATATAGGGCGAGGCGAAAGCCCCGCCGACACCCAGGGCCAAAATGAATCCACCCCCATTGCCACACTCAAACCGCGGGATGAATGGCCCAAGGGTTGGAACCAAGACACCATTGCCGATGCGATGCGAGGAAAACTTTACGAAAACCTGCCGGGGGTGCAACTGGTCATGGCTCAACCTATTTCCGACCGGGTCGATGAACTACTGACCGGGGTGCGCTCGGATTTGGCGGTGAAAGTGTTCGGCGACAACCTTGAAGAACTCAAACGCACCGCCAACGAAATCGCCAAAGTGGCGGGGGAAGTCAAAGGCTCGCAAGATATCCGCGTGGAAAGGGTGACCGGCCAGGAATATTTGAATATCACCATAGACCGCCCAGCCTTGTCCCGCTATGGGCTCAACGCATCGGACGTGCATGATGTCATCGAAACCGCCATCGGCGGCAAAATCGCCACGGACATTTTCGAGGGTGAGCGGCGCTTCTCGGCGGCAGTGCGCCTGCCGGAAGATTTCCGCAACAGCATCGAAAAAATCGACTCGATCATGCTGACTTCGCCCAATGGGGCCAGAGTGCCATTGGGCGATGTCTCGCGCATCGAATTGGTTGACGGCCCGGCCCAGATCAGCCGGGAAATGGCCAAGCGCCGCATCGTCGTCGGCGTCAATGTCAGGGATCGCGATTTGGGCGGTTTCGTCGCCGAAATGCAAAAAGCAGTGGGGGACAAGGTGAAACTCCCGGAAGCCTATTATTTGGAATGGGGCGGGCAGTTTCAAAACATGGAACGAGCCATGGGGCATTTGAAAATCATCGTACCCATCACCATTGCCGCTATTTTCTTTCTGCTGTTCGTGCTATTCAACTCCCTGCGCTTCGCCGCGCTGATCATCTTGGTGCTGCCGTTCGCCTCCATCGGCGGGGTGGTGGCGCTTTATTTGACTGGCGAGTACCTGTCGGTGCCCGCGTCGGTCGGCTTCATCGCGTTGTGGGGCATTGCCGTCCTGAACGGCGTGGTGCTGGTATCCTATATCCGCACCTTGCGGGACGCCGGCATGAAACAGGCGGAAGCCATCCGGCAGGGGTGTGAGCAGCGCTTCCGCCCGGTGATGATGACCGCGACTGTCGCCCTGCTGGGCTTGGTGCCGTTTTTGTTTGCCACCGGCCCAGGCTCGGAAGTGCAGCGCCCGCTTGCCATCGTCGTCATCGGCGGGTTGCTCACCTCAACGCTGTTGACCCTCGTCATGCTACCGAGCCTGTATCGTTGGTTTGAAGAAAAGCGTGTCGAAGCTTGACTGATTCCGACCATAAATTAGTATCATGCACCGGAATCTGCGTAACCATAATGACTAACCTTTGGCGGAAACAAATGGATTTTCAAGGCTTAATATCACGCATACCCCTTTCATTCTGGCGTTTTGCACTGGTCGGCATCGGCGGTTTGTTCGTCGATCTGGCTGTCCTCTACGCCGGTTTGTGGGGCTTGGGGTTGTCATGGTTTTCGGCAAAGGTGATTTCCTTTTTCGCTGCGGCCACCTTCACTTGGTGGATGAACCGGCAATATACCTTTGGCAAAAGCAATAAATCCCTTTTAGTTGAATGGGCTAGCTTTTTGGCGACGAATGCCTTTGGCGGGTTCGTCAATTTATCCGTTTACACCGCCGTCGTCACTCAGTTTCACCCTTATGTTTGGCTGCCTGCCGTCGCAACGGCAATGGGTTCGCTTGGTGGCCTGTTTTTCAATTATCTGTCGTCCAAGCATCTCGTCTTTAACCAAGTGTCCAAACTGGAAATCCTTGCCAAGGACTCAAGGGTTGGGGAAATTCCGCCATTTCCCCGTATTCTTTATTTAGTCACTTGCCTAGTGTGCCTGGCTTTTGGTGCCACCGCCCTTTGGCTGGGCATGGACGCGAGTTGGGGCCTGAGAAATTACCATTGGTACAACGGCTGGGCTTATGTCAACAGTTTGACGGGGCGCGATGGGTTGGTCAGCCAGCTTGCCAGTTTTTACAATCCACTGGTGGATGTGCCTTATGCGCTGGCGGTCGAACGCCTACCCGCCCGCGCCGTCGGATTCCTTTTGGGCATGTTGCACGGTTTGAACTTCCTGCCCCTGTCCGCCATTGCATGGCAACTTTCCACCCTTGCCAACACACGCCATCGCCTGATCGCTTCCGCCACCTTGGCAGCAGTTGGACTGTGTGGCGCGGGAGGTTTATCTGAAGTTGGCCTAGCGTCTTACGACAATGTGCTGAGTTTGGGCGTGCTGACCTCGATCTTGCTGGTCGTTGCAAACTGGGACAAAATCGTCCATGAGTCCAACATTAAAGGCGTTGCCTGGACGGCCATGGCGGGAATCCCCGTCGGACTGGTTTTTGGCTTGAAACAGCCCTTGGCAATCTATGGTGTTGGCTTGACTGCCGCGTTCCTCATTGCCAACATGACGCTGCCGCGCCGTATTCTGGCAGCTTTCTGTTTTGGCTTCGGGGTGTTGGTTGGATTCGCTTTGACCGGCGGTTATTGGGCGGTGCATTTGTGGAAAGCGTTTGGCAATCCATTCTTTCCGAATTTCAATCAGATTTTTCAATCGCCATGGGCTCTACCCATCCCCAACTACGATACGAGCTTTATTCCGCAGGGCCTCGTCGCTAAAATCCTCTTCATCTTTCGATTCAGCTTCGATAGCCGCCTGTGCAGTGAAACTGTCTTTCGCGACTTTCGTTTGTTGTCGTTGATAACGCTTGTCTTACTCGCCGCATTGGCGAGGGTTTGGCGCAAACAAGCCCATCCTTTCACCCATCCCGGCCCCACTGTTTGGATGTTGGCGGCGGGTTTGGCGGCTTTTGCCATTTGGGTTCCTTTGTTTTCCATATACCGCTATCTCATTCCGCTGGAAATGCTCGCGCCTTTGTTGTCGGTCGCCGCCATTGGCTTATTGCCATGGGGAAAACGAACGCGTCTGGGTGCGGCAATCAGTTTGCTGGCGTTGTTGACGGTTTCAACCGTTCCTGCCGACTGGATTCGCGTTCCATGGGAAGATAAGGCGATTGCCGTCAATGTGCCGGACGTGCCACAGCCCTCAGAATCGTTGGTATTGTTATCCGGTCATGAACCCTTGTCATTTCTTATCCCGGCCTTTCCAAAATCCATGCGTTTTTATCGCATTGACAGCACATTCACCCTACCCGATGAGTCTGAAGCTAAGTTCCGTAGCGTTTTTCGTGAGGCTATACGGATCAACCGTGGGCCTATATATTCGCTGCATAGTGCCAAGGAGGGGCATGAAGCGATAAGGAAGCTGGCCGAATACAGCCTTGAATTCGATAAAACCAGTTGCCGCGAATTTTCCTCACCGATAGGCACCGGCGCTTATGCATTATGCCTAACCCGCAAGTTATCGACTGCTCAATGAGAATTGCTGGTTGGAAAAAAGGCCGACTCGGTTTTATAAACCGGGTCGGCCTAGTCTTCCAATCAGCGCGAGAGACTAACCCTCGCGCCCTTGCCTAAGCTTATTTCTCCAACAACACAGCGTGTGCCGCTGCCAAACGGGCCACGGGGACGCGCGGACCGGAGCAGGAAACATAGGTCAATCCCGCCTTGTGACAGAAATAGATCGACTCGGGGTGACCGCCCGCCTCGCCGCAGATGCCGACCTTTAGGTCAGGCTTGGTCTGGCGGCCCTTCGTCACGGCAATTTCCATCAGCGGGCCTACGCCGTCGATATCCAAAGCCTCAAAGGGGTTGTCGCTGATGACGCCCTGCTCAATGTAAAGCGGCAGGAACTTGTTCTCGGCATCTTCCCGGGAGAACGACAGCGCAGCCTGAGTCAAGTCGTTGGTGCCGAAGGAGAAGAACTCGGCCACCTCGGCCACCTCACTGGCCCTGACACAGGCACTGACGGTTTCAATCATGCTGCCGAATTTGACGTTCAGCTTGATGCCGGCCTTCGCTTCGACTTCCACCGTGACTTCGTCCACCCATACTTTCACCTGCTTCAGTTCGGCGAGATTGATGACTTGTGGCACCATGATTTCGGGGTGTACGTCCACGCCAGCTTTCAAACATTCGGCGGTGGCTTCCAACACGCCGCGAATCTGCATCTTGTAGATCTCGGGATAGGTGATGCCCAGGCGTACACCGCGATGGCCGAGCATGGGGTTCACTTCGTACAGTTCGCGCACCTTGCGCAGCATCCTTTCCTTCTTTTCCAATGCGGCGTTCAGTTCGTCAGGCGTCAAATCGCCACCCAGCAACGACCCGCCGGCAGCCAAGTGGCCCTTGACGACTTTCTGATAATGCTTGATGTCGTCAATGTCTTCAACCAACTGACTTTCGTTGGGCAGGAATTCATGCATCGGCGGGTCAAGCAGGCGCACGGTGACCGGACGCGGGGCCATGGCAGTGAAGATTTGGTTAAAGTCTTCGCGCTGGATGGGCAGCAATTTGTCCAATGCCTCCTCGCGCTCCTCGACGGTGCGGGCCAAGATCATGTCAATGACCAAGGGCAACCTTTCGGAAGCGTTGAACATGCGCTCAGTACGGCACAAGCCAATGCCAACCGCGCCAAATTCGACGGCCTTCTGCGCGGCATCGGGGGTGTCGGCGTTGGCCATCACTTTCAAGCGGGCCACTTCGTCCGCCCAACCGAGCAGGGTCTTCAACTCTTCGGAGAACACAGGCGGAATGGTGGGGATTTCACCCAGATAGACGTTGCCCGTTCCACCGTCAATGGTGATGATATCGCCTTCACGCAGCATTAGGTCGCCAATCGTCGCCATGCGGGCGCGAGTGTCCACATGGATGCCTTCGGCACCGGCCACACAGGCTTTGCCCATGCCACGCGCAACCACGGCAGCATGGGAGGTCTTGCCGCCACGGCTGGTCAAAATACCTTGCGAGGCAAAGAAACCATGGATGTCTTCCGGCTTGGTCTCTTCGCGAACCAAGATGACTTTTTCACCGGCACGCCCGCGAAGTTCGGCATTGTCAGCATCAAACACACAAATACCGCTGGCGGCACCCGGTGATGCGGGAAGCCCCTGCGCCAATGGCTTGTGGCCATGGTTGGGGTCCAGCCTTGGATGCAGCAACTGTTCCAGATCGTTCGGTTGGACGCGCAACAAAGCCTTTTCTTTGGAAATCAGCCCTTCGTTGAACATTTCCACCGAGGTACGCACCAAAGAAGCTGCGTTCATCTTGCCATTGCGGGTTTGCAGGCAGAAAAGCACTGCCTTTTCAATGGTGTATTCGTAATCCTGAACTTCCGAGTAGTGCTCTTCCAATTTATTGCGCAATTCCACCAACTGGCGATACAGATCCGGCATTTCCTTTTCCATCTCATGCACCGGCTTGGGTGTGCGGATGCCGGCCACCACGTCCTCGCCCTGGGCATTGACCAAATAATCGCCGTACATCTCGTTCTCGCCAGTCGCCGGACTGCGGGTGAAGCCCACGCCCGTGGCGCAATCATTGCCTAAATTGCCGAACACCATGGTTTGCACATTGACGGCGGTGCCGTTTGCCATGGCCGGTGTGATCTTGAATTCGCGGCGGTAATCGACGGCGCGCTTGCCCGCCCACGAATCGAACACCGCCTTGATGGCGATTTCCAATTGTTCAAAAACGTCTTCCGGGAAGGGTTTGCCGGTGTGGTTGCGCACGACGTTCAGGAATCGCTCGCTGATATCCTTCAAATGTTCTGCATTCAGGCCAATGTCCGCCTTCACGCCGGCATGGCGTTTCACTTCGTCAAACTCTTGGTCAAATAATTCGTCGGGCACACCCAAAGCCACTTTGCCGAACAGTTGGACGAAGCGACGGTAGGCATCGTAGCCGAAGCGTTCGTTCTTGGTCTGGGCGATTAGACCGGGCAGGGTCGATGCGTTCAAGCCAAGGTTGAGGATGGTGTCCATCATGCCGGGCATCGACATTGCCGAACCCGAGCGGACTGAAACCAACAGGGGATTCTCTGCCCCGCCAAAACTTTTGCCCGTGCTTTTCTCAACCGCTTTGATATGTCCCTTGACTTCGTCGAGGACTCCTGCCGGCAAATCTTTCAAATCCTGATATTCCAAGCAGGCTTCCGTGGTGATGACGAAGCCAGGCGGCACATTCAGGCCGAACTGGGTCATCTCGCACAGGTTGGCACCCTTGCCGCCAAGAAGATGCTTGTTTTTGCCATCCCCTTCGGTAAATGAAAAAACGTATTTCTTACTCATTAAATAACTCCTAGGTTAAAAAAAATGTTTGAGCGTTGGTAGGCCATTATCCGCACCGAAGTATCATCTGTGCTTATTTAGTAATTTGGCCATTTCAGTATGTTCAAGCACCCGCAACATGGCGAGCGCCTTGACCAGTTCAAGCTTGGCAACATCGCGCTCACTGTCGATGGGGCTGGTCTTGAGCAATTGTTCAGCCTTGGCCTTCGCGGCTTCGGCTGCTTGGCGGTCAATTTCGTTCGAACGCAGCATCTGATCCGCCAGCACGGTGACAGTGGAGTTTTTGACCTCCAAGTAACCACCGGATACGTAATAGATGAGACGTTCGTTTTGTTTGGTTTCCACGCGTATTTCGCCGGGGTTGAGCTTGCTGAGAAAAGGCGTATGGCGCGGAAGGATGCATACTTCACCGAAGGCCGCCGGAGCAACCAAGCTTAAGCACAGGCCCGAATAAAACTGTTGGCTGACATCGGCTATGTCCACCTGTAGATAGCTGCGTGTGCCGGTTGCTATGTTTTGCACAGGGGTATCTCCTTGAACAGGCCCGCCTCCCGCATGGCCAGCACGATCAACCCCGTGGCGCCATTGACGGGAATATGATCCGTATTGATCACTAGATCGAAATTCTTGGCAAGCTCCAAGGAACAATGCTCAATCCTGTCGCTGTAAAGGTCGATCACCGCTTTGTGCCGTTTATTGTTTATCTCAAAAACTTTGTGCTCGGCTTGCATCAACGGAATATCGAATTCATCGGCTATGCGTTTGGCACAGACTACTTTCGAGCCAACAATGCGTACACGGAATACCGGCTTGCCGGCGAGAATCAGGTGCGCCCCACGGCCTATGATGATGCAGTTCTTGCGTGAAAGTTCGATGACAACCTTGCAGAGATGGCGGCGGTAATCATGCAAAGTGGCTGGGTTGCCGCTGACAAGACTGTATAGATAAGCGCTGAGGCCGGCGCTGGACTGTTCGTCGTGAGTTTCGAAATGGAATTTGTCGGTCTTGCCGCTCGTGGCGACCATCTCGAGAATTTCCTTGTCGTAGACCGGTATCCCTAAGGATTGGGACAGCTTGCCGGCAATCAGTTCACCCAACGCGCCGTAATCGCGCGAGATGGTGACGACTATAGAGTGATGTTCTTCTTCAGGTTTTCGATGGAGATGGGTTTTGGCTTCAAAGTCTTTGGCAATGACGTTCTTCAAATAGGTCAAAGGATCGATGACGGGCATGGCTGGATTTTCCTCTTGGTATTGTGCTTAAGCCACGGAATCAGGGGGCTTGGGCCGGTCAACCTTCCTTGAGGAGGAAGGCTGGACGTTTTGGCGTTGATTCCGATCACGATGTCGGTTCATGATGGCGACCCCTTCAAGCGGGTCGTCAGTGATGGAATAACCCTCTTAGGCAAGCAGCTCGGCAATGGTTTGGGCAGCGTTATAATAATTGGGAACCTAGTTTGACGCGAGCCGACCGGAACGCTGAAACAGCGTGACGCACATTGGACAGTTTGTCGAAGCCCTCTGTGAACTCGCTGATGATGCGCAACATCCGCCAGGATTCGTCGCCTTTCAGGTCATCAATCATAGATTTTATTGCGGATTGTCTCTCGATTCATGCAACAAAAGAACGCAATTATGGCAGATTGAGGTGAATTATGATACGAATCCGCCAGGCAATGCCTATTGTTGCTCAATTTCATGATTTGACGCTTGCATTTTTCACCCCCAGGGAAGTCAATCTGGCCACCAAGGTCTGCAATGCCTGACCCCGATGGCTCAGGCGGTTCTTGACGTCGGGCGGCAACTCGGCAGAGGCGCAACCCTGATCGGGGACAAAAAACAAAGGGTCATAGCCGAAACCATTATTCCCCCGTGTTTCGCGGAGTATTCTTCCTTCCCAAGATGCCTCGGCTATTAGCGGATTATCATCTTCGGCATTGCGCACAAATACCATGACGCAACGGAAACGGGCCGTGCGCTTGCCGGCTTCAACGCTTGCCATTTCCTTGAGTAATTTTGCATTATTATCATCGTCAGTGGCATTGGGACCGGCGTAGCGTGCCGAGTAAACACCGGGCGCACCCTTTAACGCATCCACCTCCAAACCAGAATCATCGGCGATGGCGGGCAAGCCGCTTAATTTGGCTGCGTGACGGGCTTTGATGAGGGCGTTTTCCAAAAAAGTCAGGCCCGTTTCCTCGGCTTCTTTTTGGGTGAATAATGCTTGCGGCAGGATTTCAATAGCCAGCCCTGATAACAGCGACTGGATTTCGCGGATTTTGCCGGGGTTGTTGGAGGCGAGGATTATTTTATTAGTCATTTATTTTATGCTGGTTCCCAAGCTCCAGCTTGGGAACCTTTGCCTTTCAAGCTCCAGCTTGACTTAAAGCGGAAGCCGGAGCTTCCAAGACCGCATTCCCAAGCTGGAGCTTGGGAACGAGCAAACAAGCAATTATTACTTGTCAAATAAACCTTTTACAGCGTTTTTACAATTTTGTAATGCCCATTTCCATTCACTGCGGGTAGGCTTTCGCCCACCCCACTCTAGAAGGTTTGTAATTTCACTAAGCGTCTTGAGATCACTTGTCTCTGTTGGAGTAAAACGGTTGTCAGATTTAGTTAATTCCAGTAATTCTCTCAAGCTAGGTGGCTTGTCTCCACGACCGCTAAAATCTGGTTCTTTCCTTAGATCAATTAACTCTTTAGATATTTCACTCTCACAGTGAAATATTTCTCTTAAACGTTTTCTCATTAGCATTCGAGCAAGCACCAGTTTTACCCATTTATTGTACAGTGCTGAATCGAATATATAGTCAAGATCATCTGCGCTAATTTGTTTTCCTGACATTGCCCTGTTCATTGTTTCAAGTGCTTTTTTTGCTTTTGAAAATTGAACGCCATTTTTTCCAATTGTAAGATTTTCTAAATCATCCCATGCAAGAATGAGAAGTGGAATTAAGAGTAACAAAATGAACTGCCACGTTAAAAAGCTAGCTTTGTTCTCTGAAACAGAAGTTATATGTATATACGAAATTAATATTGTGAAAAAAAAGCAAATTACGACAAAAACGTAATATATTTTCGTTTTAGATTTCATATAAACAGGCACTTCAGGATTTGAGGGAGTAAATAATATTTATGTAAATCATAGTGTTATACTGTTTTTTGGACGGCAATCAGAAGCAAAAAAACGCATGAACGCACAATGTAGTAACCTGTTGATTTATATAGATAGCGGATGGGATGCCCCCTCAATTTAAGCCAAAACAGTACGTTTAGAATATAACCAGCCGTTTTAATACCTACCGTTCAAGCATGAATGCATCTTCAGATCATAGCATAAGACATTGTTATTAAATGTACATCGTACCCCCCTCAAATCCTGAAGAGCCTATAAACACCCATTCATGATTGTTGCGGTATTTTGCCTCCATTCCCACGCTCCAGCGATCATCGTTATACACAACTTGTTGCAGGAGCAACGGAACCCCGAAGGGGTTCAAGCTATTAGCCGGTGGTTGAGCGTAGCGACACCACCGGATGGCAAACCGAATAGAATATCGACACTGGAGGGGTCGCAGTCTTTCCTGCGCGACCTAGGATACCACCAGTCTGGACCTAGCATTTGCAGCATTTTCGGAAGAGCGCCTAGGTTCATGGGCCGATTGCTGCGACCCCTCCGGGGTCGTGGGTCATTTTTCCGCATTATCCGGGGGTGTCGCTTCGCTCAACCCCCGGCTAATGGCTGGCAACCCTCCGGGTTGCAATAGATAGAGATCGGTATTTTTGCTCTCGTTCCCACGCTCCAGCGTGGGAATGCCTACCTCGACGCTCTAGCGTCCAAACCCGCAGGAGCGGGCAAAACCAGTTACCACGCTGGAGCGTGGGAACCAGAACACTTATTTCTCTATTGCAAAATACGCCATCCCCGCGTTATACATCACTCTTGCCTTTGGATTTTGCCCATTAAAAACACTGCTTAATTCTTCTGGAAAATAACTATCACTCGCACGGGCAGTGAATACCTTCTCAACCGCACTTAATCTTAAGTTCACGCCAAATGGCTTAAACAACTCCGCAAAAGCTGCATAAGATTGGGTTTGGTTGGCAAGTTCGGCAAAAAGACCGTTAAGCTCTTTTAGTTTGGAATGCGGGTAATGTTGCCAGTAGTCAATAAAGTCCTTCGATTGCAATGATGCCTTGGCGATAGGCTCGCACCATGACCAATCAGTCTTATCACACAAACTCGACTTTGGCCTTTTTTTGAGGCAGAGAGATCGTTCTCGTAGCACAATACCCGACTGTTGATGGCTTACGAGAGATGACAGACATTGCTGATGCTTCCCGATGTGGCGTTGATGGTTTTGAGTTCCTTCGCGCC